>NZ_KB913037.1:1470888-1781803 GCF_000384295.1 Amycolatopsis balhimycina FH 1894
CACCGCCTCCGGTCGGGCCCAGTTGGACACGTCCCCGGCGAACCACACCAGCCCATCCCGGCCCGAACCCACCGTGCCCAGCAGCAGCTTCCGCAGCCGGGGCTCGTCGATCCGGCCCCGGGTCAGCGCGGCATACACACTGCCGTGACCACGACGGAACTCCGGCTCCAGCGACAACCCCGGCAGCGACCCGACTCGCGCTGGTGCGCTGGCCAGGGCATCGGCCAGCTCGAACAGGGCATCAGCCCGACGGGTCAGACACCCATGCAGCTTCTGCCGCAACTGTGCCAGAGACCCCGTCGTGTCCTGCGCGTCCGCGTCCTGCACACTGATCACCGCAGCCCTTGGTTTGGCACTTCTTCCCTAGACAAGAAGAAGGATCAACCAAGGGCTGCCTGCATGATCAACCAGGGTAGCCCCAACCGCCCCAGAGGTTAAAACCCAAGGAGTCGTTCACGACGTCCGGCCGTGGCCGTCACCCGATAGATTTCCGTTGTGGCCGATGCCGAAGAAGCCGTCCGGCGCGTGGTGATCGTCGCGTACGACGATGTGCAGATCCTCGACGTCGCGTGTCCCAGCGGGGCACTGGAGATCGCGAACTCGCACGGGGCCGTGCCGCCGTACGCCGTCGAGCTGGCCACGGTCTCGGGGAAGGCCGCGCGCAGCTCGTCCGGGATCGTGCTGGCCGGGGCGCGCCGGCTGGCCACGGTGACCGGGCGGATCGACACGACGCTGGTCGTCGGCGGCGCCGGCACGCACGAGGCAGCCGTCGACGACCGGTTGCTGACACAGGTGCGGCGGCTCGCGCGCCGCAGCCGCCGGATCGCCTCGGTGTGCACGGGGACCTTCGTGCTCGCCGCGGCCGGGCTGCTGGACGAACGCCGGGTCACCACGCACTGGGGGTACGCGCAGCTGCTGGCGGCCAAGTTCCCCGCGGTGACGGTGGACGCGGCCCCGCTGTACATCCGGGACGGCGACGTCTACACCTCGGCCGGCGTGACCAGCGCGCTGGACCTCACCCTGGCGCTGATCGAGGACGACCACGGCCCGACCGTGGGCCGGGAGGTCGCCCGCGAGCTGGTCACCTACCTGCACCGCCCGGCCGACCAGGCCCAGATCAGCGTGTTCCTGTCCGCCCCGCCGCCCGCCAACCGGCTGGTGCGCGACCTGCTCGGCCACATCTCCGCGCACCTGGCCGAGGACCTGAGCCCGCCGTCGCTGGCGGCGCGGGCCGGGGTCACCACCCGGCACCTCACGCGGCTGTTCGCCACCCACCTGGGCCGGACCCCGGCCCGCGTGGTGCGGGCCGCCCGGACCGAAGCCGCCGCACACCTGGCGCGGGGCAGCGAGCTGCCGCTGGCCGCGGTCGCCCGCCGCTGCGGGTTCACCTCGGCGTCGACGTTGCGGCAGGCGTTCCTCGACCACTACGGCGTCAGCGGGGACGCGATTCGCCGGATGCCGGACATGCCGCGTCCCCTCGCCGCGCCGGCCACCCAGACTCCCGGGGCATGACGAGTGCGCAGACAACCCGCAGGACCGTGCTGACCGGTGTGGCGGCAGCCGCGGCGCTGGGACTCACGACCGGCACCGCGAACGCGGGGACGCCGGGCCCGCGGATCGGCATCCTGCTCTACGACGGCTTCAGCCTCCTGGACCCGACCGGCCCCGCCGAGCTGCTGTCGCGGCTGCCGGGCGCGACCGTGACGATGCTCGCCGAGCACCGCGGCCCGGTCCGCACCGACACCCGGCAGGTCTCGGTGCTCGCCGAACGCTCGGTGGCCGAGATCGACCGGCTCGACGTGCTCCTGGTGCCCGGAGCGGGCAACCGCGGCACGGTCGCCACGATGCAGAACCCCGTCCTGCTCGACTGGATCCGCCGCGTCCACCGGCACACGACGTGGACGACGTCGGTCTGCACCGGCGCGCTGATCCTCGGCGCGGCCGGCCTGCTCCGCGACCGCGCGACGACGTACTGGGCCTCAGCGAGCTACCTCGAGAGCACGTTCGGCGTGAAGTACGTGCCCGAACGGTACGTCCGGGTCGGCAAGGTCATCACCGCCGCCGGCGTGTCCGCGGGCATCGACCTGGCCCTCTACCTCGCGTCCTTGATCGCCGGCGAGGAAACCGCCCGAGCCGTCCAGCTCGCCGTCGAATACGACCCGCACCCGCCGTTCGGCTCCGGCAGCGCCACCACCGCGAGCCCGGAGCTCAAAGCCCTCGCCCTGCGGCTGCTGGCCGAATCCCAGGAGTAGCGAGCCGGCCCTGGATCACCCGCAGAAGGTGAGCAGGTCGGCCACCCGCGCGTCGCGGGTGCCCAAGGGGGCCAGGTGGAAGCGGTGCTCGATGGTGGCCATGATCGACGTGGTGTCGTGGGAGGTGTGGTCCACGCCGAACGGCCGGCGCAGCTGCGGCGAGATCAGCAGGGCGGGGATGCGGGTGCCCGGTCCCCACTGGTCCGCGACGGCGTGCCGGCCGGCCGGGGGTGCCACGTGGTCCCACTGGCCGCCGAACTCGTCGTAGGTGACCACGACCAGGGTGTGCTCGGCGTCCGGGCCGTTCTCCACGGCCTCGAGCAGGTCGACGAGGTGGCGGCTGCCGGCGTCCTCGCTGGCGTACCCGGGGTGCTCGTTCTCCTCACCCACCGGCTTGACGAAGCTCACCGGCTTGAGGTGGCCCGACTTGGCGGCGCTGACGAAGTCGGCCTCGTCGCGCAGGTGGGCGGCGCGGGCCGGCGTGCCGGGCGCCAGGTCGGCGTAGTAGTTGAACGGCTGGTGGTGGTACTGGAAGGTGGCGTCGGGGCAGTTCGGGTAGACCGCGCCGGCCGCGGTGCGCGGGCTGGTGCAGGTTCCCGGGGTGGTGCCGTTGGTCCAGCCGGGGCCGCCGACGTTGCCGTTGGCGTTGTCCCAGCCGCCGGAGTACCAGGCCCAGTCCACCTTCGCGGCCGACAGGCGGTCGCCGATGGTCGGCGTGGTCTGCGGCGGCAGCCGCCGCGACACCGGGGTACCCGGCTGGTACGGCTGGTAGGGCGGCTGGACGGTGTTGACCGCGTAGTCGCCGCACACGGTTCCGGCCGGCGGCGCTCCCACGGCCGCGGGGACGACGCAGCCGCCGTCGGCGGTCGCGGCCTGGGTCAGTGCCCGGTCGGCCGTGCCGGGAGTCGCCGGGTGCAGCGGGGTGCCCGCGGGGGAGCCGTCCGGCCCCACGATCGAGTGCAGGTCGTCGGCGCCGCCGTCGCGCACCGCCCCGGGCCAGGTCGGCGTGTTCGGGGTGATCAGCCACTGGTGGTTGAGGAACGACCCGCCGAACGAGCCCTGGAAGAAGTGGTCGGCGACCACGTAGTCCGGCGCGTGCCGGCCGTGCAGGTACTCGTAGATCGGCAGGCCGCGCGTGTCGTAGTGGCCCATGGTCAGCCCGACGGCGTCGCTGCCCGCGACGTAGCGGTCCATCGCGCCGCCGTGGATCTGGTACTGCTCGTTGTAGAAGCGGTGGACCAGGTCGCGGGTGCAGCCGCCGGGCAGCCCCTGTCCCTTGGGCACGCCGTTGGGCAGGAACACTCCCGGGGCCGGGCACGTCGTGTCGGCGGGCTGGACGTAGCGGTCGATCTCGAACGGGCGGTTGGTGAACGCCGAGCTGACCGCCGTCGTCCCGATCGTCCCGGTGCAGGTGACCGGCAGCGGCGGCGACGTGAGGTTCACGTCGTTCTGCGGCAGGCACGGCAACGCCCGGCCGTCCGGCGCCACCTGGGTCTGCGGCCGGGCCTGCCGCAGACCGTCGACACCTTCCCAGCCGCCGAACAGGTTGTCGAAGCTGTGGTTCTCCTCGTAGATCACCACGATGTGGTCGATCCCCCGGCCGTGACCACCGTGGTCAGGGCGCGCAACCGCTGTGCCGGCGCTCGCCAGCAGAGCCGGCACCGCCGCGGCGACCACGGCGCCTCGCAGAACCGTCCAGGACCCCATCCCGTACCTCCCAGGATCGACCGGTCTGCAGCTTCGTCCACCTCAGCCCGGCGCACAAGAGCCGGCCGCACGACTCCCCCGTGCGTGCGGCGGGCACCCCGGCGGAGCGACCGGAAGTCCGCAGTGGACGGTCTCACGGCGGCCCCGGCAATTATTCCCGTGACCCGGCGGCGTCCCAGCAGTTGGCCGCGTCCGCCCGGGGCGCGGAATCCGGCGCACACTACGGACACAGCCGAGGAGAAGGGGAACGCGGGATGGCATCAGGAACCGGCCCACGGATCGCTGTCGCACTGGACGGGGCGGGCTGGCACCCCGCCGCGTGGCGCGAACCCGGCGCGCGGCCCCGAGAGCTCCTCACCGCCGGTTACTGGACCGATCTGGTCCGCGAAGCCGAGGCCGGCAAGCTGGACTTCGTCACCATCGAGGACTCGCTGGCCCTGCAGACCGGGCACCCCCTCGACCGGCCGGGCGAGCGGACCGACATCGTCCAGGGCCGCCTCGACGCCGTGCTCACCGCCGCCCGCGTCGCCCCGCTGACCTCGCACATCGGGCTCGTACCGACCGCGGTCGTCACCCACACCGAGCCGTTCCACCTGTCCAAAGCCATCGCCACGCTCGACTACGTCAGCACCGGACGGGCCGGTGTCCGCGTGCAGGTCGCCGGGCGCGCCGACGACAACCGGCACTTCGGGCGCCGCGACATCGGGGAGTTCCGGCTCGAGGACGCCGCCGAGCCGGACAAGCCCAGCCCCCTGTCCGACCTGTTCGACGAAGCCGCCGACTACGTCGAGGTGCTGCGCCGGCTGTGGGACAGCTGGGAGGACGACGCCGAGATCCGCGACGTCGCCACCGGCCGGTTCGTCGACCGCGGCAAGCTGCACTACATCGACTTCGCGGGACGCTGGTTCTCGGTCAAGGGCCCCTCGATCACCCCGCGCCCGCCGCAGGGCCAGCCCCCGGTCACCGCGCTGGCCCACGCCGCCGTCCCCTACCGCCTCGCCGCCCGCTCCGCCGACGTCGTCTACGTGACGCCCTTCGACCGCGAGCAGGCCACGACGATCGTCGCGGCGGTGCGCGCCGAGCAGGACCGAGCCGGACGCGCCGGCGAGACGCTGCACGTCTTCGGCGACGTCGTCGTGTTCCTCGGCGAGACCGAGCAGGCCGCCGCCGACCGCAAGGCCCGGCTCGACGACCTGGCCGGCGCGGAATTCACCTCCGACGCCCTGGTCTTCACCGGCACCCCGGCCGGCCTCGCCGACCTGCTGCTCGACTGGCATGGCGCCGGGCTCACCGGCTTCCGCCTGCGGCCGGGCGCGATCCCGCACGACCTGACCGCCATCACCCGCGGGCTGGTGCCCGAGCTGAGGTCCCGCGGAGCGTTCCGCACCGAGTACGAGGCGAGCACCCTGCGCGGGCTGCTCGGCCTCGCCCGCCCCGCCAACCGCTACGCCGCTGTCTGAGGAGGCCGAGATGTCCCGGAAGCAGATCCACCTCGCGGCGCACTTCCCCGGCGTCAACAACACGACCGTGTGGAGCGACCCCGCGGCCGGCAGCCACATCGAGTTCAGCTCCTTCGTCAAGCTCGCGCAGACCGCCGAGCGCGCGAAGTTCGACTTCTTCTTCCTCGCCGAAGGCCTGCGGCTGCGCGAGCAGAACGGGCAGATCTACGACCTCGACGTCGTCGGCCGCCCGGACACCTTCACCGTGCTGTCCGCGCTGGCCGCGGTCACCGAGCGGCTGGGACTGGCCGGCACGATCAACTCGACGTTCAACGAGCCCTTCGAAGTGGCCCGGCAGTTCGCCTCGCTCGACCACCTCTCGGCCGGGCGCGCCGGGTGGAACGTCGTCACGTCGTGGGACGCCTTCACCGGCGAGAACTTCCGCCGCGGCGGGTTCCTGCCGCAGGACCAGCGCTACGAGCGCGCCGAGACGTTCCTGCGCACCGCCTGGGAGCTGTTCGACTCCTGGCGCGGCGACGAGATCGCCGCCGACCAGGCGACCGGCGAGTTCGTGAAGGATCCCGCCGCGGGCGCCTTCGCCCACCACGACGCCCACTTCGACATCGAGGGCCGGTTCCCGGTGCCGCGCAGCCCGCAGGGCCGCCCGGTGATCATCCAAGCCGGCGACTCCGAGGAGGGCCGCGAGTTCGCCGCGGCCACCGCCGACGCGATCTTCAGCCGCTACGGCACCCTCGAAGCGGGCCAGGCGTTCTACTCCGACGTCAAGGGCCGCCTGGCGAAGTACGGCCGGACGAACGAGCAGCTGGTGATCCTGCCCGCGGCGACCTTCGTGCTCGGCGACACCGACGCCGACGCCCACGAGCGCGCCCACGTCATCCGGCGGCAGCAGGTCAGCGCGCAGACCGCGATCAAGTTCCTCGAGCAGCTCTGGAACACCGATCTGTCCGGCCACGACCCGGACGGCCCGCTCCCGTCGACGGACCCGGTGGTCGACGGATCCACGATTGCGCCCGGCCGCGCCAGCGTCCGTATGTACCGCGACCCCGTGGCCACGGCCCGCGAATGGCGGCAGCTCGCCGAGGCGAAGAACCTGTCCACCCGCGACCTGATCGTCGAGGTCACCGGCAGGCAGACGTTCATCGGCTCGCCCGCGACGGTGGCCGCGGCGATCGACGACCTCGTCCAGGCCGACGCGAGCGACGGCTTCATCCTCGTCCCGCACGTGACGCCCGGCGGCCTCGACGAGTTCGCCGACACGGTCGTGCCGCTGCTGCAGGAGCGCGGCTCGTTCCGGACCGAGTACACCGGTTCCACCCTGCGCGCCCACCTCGGGATCGAGCCGGCCGGGACGTGACGGATCCGCTTTTCCGGAAGAGATCGGTGCCGCTGCCGGAGATGTACGGGTTCTGCACGGTGTTGATGTCGATCGCGCGGCCGTAGGAGTGGTTGGACCACGCCGTGCCGCCGGTGATCCTCCGCGTCACTCTCTTTCCGGTTCGGACAGCTCCGAAGCGCGGGACGAGTAAGCGCTTCCAGACTTCGCCAGGGGTGGGCTCAGCGGCAACGGCTCGAGAATCCCTTGCCCCGCAGCCTTTTCACTACACCGGGAACTTCACGCCGGTGAGTTCCTCGGACACCGACCACAGCCGTCGCTGGACGGTCACGTCGTAGGACTCCGGGCTGGACGTGACGACCCGCGGGTGCCCCCGGGACTCGCCCAGCCCGTCCGGGCCGTAGTACTGGCCGCCGAGGACGGCGTCGTCAGTGGCCGCGCGCAGGGTCGGCAGCGCGCCCATGTCCGGCTTCTGGCTCGCCAGCGGCGCAATCAGGGGACTGAGCACCCGGATGACGGCCGGGGAGTTGCGCGTGAGTTCGGTGTCGGACAAGCCGGGGTGCGCCGCGACGGCGATCGTGGTGCCGTGCGCCGCGAGGCGGCGCTGCAGCTCGTAGGTGAACATCAGGTTCGCCAGCTTCGACTGGCCGTACGCCGCGACCCGGCCGTAGGACCGCTCCCACTGCAGGTCGTCGAAGTGGATCGCGGCGCGGATGCGGTGCGCGACACTGCTGACGGTCACCACGCGGGACCCGGCCACGGGCAGCAGGAGGTCCAGGACCAGCCCGGTGAAGGCGAAGTGGCCGAGGTGATTGGTGCCGAACTGCAGCTCGAACCCGTCGTGCGTGGCCTGCTTCGGCGTGTACATCACGCCGGCGTTGTTGACCAGCAGGTCGATCCGCGGGTGCGTGGCGCGCAGCGCGTCCGCGGCGGCGCGGACCGATTCGAGCGAGGTCAGATCCAGCTCCTGCACGCTGACGTCGCCGGACATGCGCGCAGCCGCCTTCTTGCCCTTCTCGATGTCCCGCACGGCCAGCACCACCGAGGCGCCGTGCCCGGCCAGCGCACGGGCGGTTTCGAAGCCCAGGCCGGTGTTGGCGCCGGTCACCACCGCGACCCGGCCCCGCTGATCCGGGATGTCGCGTTCGGTCCACTTCATGGCGGTCTCCTTAAAGACTGACGGTCTCTTATGTCACCCACAGTAAAAGACCGCCGGTCTACTGTCAAGAGACTGGCGGTTTGTAAACTGTGGGGTATGACATTCCAGCGGGCGCGCAGCGAGGAGCAGCGGGAGATCCGGCGTCAGGCCGTCCTCGACACGGCTTTGGCGATGCTCGACGAGATGCCGGTCGCCGAGCTGAGCCTCAACGAGCTCAGCCGGCGGGTCGGGCTGGCCAAGTCGAACGTGCTGCGGTACTTCGAGTCCCGCGAGGCGGTGCTGTTCCAGCTGCTCGAACGCGCTATGGACGGGTGGCTGGCGGAGGTACCGGACGAGCTGGCCGCGGGAGTCGATCCGAGCCTGCCGGCGCGCGAGCGCGGCGACCAGGTCGCCGCGGTGGTCGGCGCGTCCCTCGCCCGCCGGACAGTCCTGCTCGATCTCGTCAACGCCCAGACCAACGTGCTGGAGCACAACGTGTCCGTCGACGTCGTCGTGCGGCACAAGCGGTCCGCGCTCGGCTACATCGCGACCGCGGCCGGTCTCCTCCGCCGCTATGTGCCGGAACTCGGTGACGGCGCCGCCCGGAACGTGACCATGATGACGCTGATCCTGGCCGGCACCCTGTCGACCTACTGCCGCCCTTCCCCCAGCGCGCTGGCCGCCTACGAAGCCGACCCAGCCGTGGCTGCGCTTCGCCTCGACATGCGCGCCACCCTCGAGGACGCCGTGGCCACGCTGATCGCGGGCACCCTGGCGCGGTCCTAACCGCGGCTTCCGCCGGGATTTCGTTTCCCCGGCTTCGGTCTTGATCCGAATTGTCAATCGGGGCTTGCCGAAATCCCGCGTTTCGACCGCGGCCGGTGCGCGGGTTGCCTTGATCCTCTGTGTGGCCTTGTGTTAAACACTCGCTCACCAATGTTGGGCACCTGCTCGGCAAGTCACGTGCCGCCGCGTGCGGTACCGCCAGAAGGAACTTTGCCATGAAACCGATCGAACAAGCCGAGGTTCCCTCCGCGGCCGGCAACCGGGTACTGGGCAAGGTCGCCATTCGGATCATGCCGTTCCTGGCGCTGCTCTACTTCGTCAACTACCTGGACCGCGTCAACATCGGCTTCGCGGGCCCGAACGGGATGAACAAGGAGCTGGGCCTGACCGCGACCGCGTTCGGGTTCGCCTCCGGCATCTTCTTCCTCGGCTACCTGATCCTCGAAGTGCCGAGCAACCTGGCGCTGCACCGGTTCGGCGCGCGCCGCTGGATCGCCCGGATCATGATCACCTGGGGTGTGGTGGCCACCGTGATGGCCTTCGTGCCCAACCCGGCCACGCTGGTCATCCTGCGGTTCCTGCTGGGCGTGGCGGAAGCCGGGTTCTTCCCCGGGATCATCCTCTACCTGACGTACTGGTTCCCGGCGGCGCAACGGGCGAAGGCGGTCGCCCTTTTCATGACGGCGATCCCGGTGTCCTCGGCGCTGGGCTCCACGCTGTCCAGCCTGCTCATCGTCAACGGCCACGGCGTCTTCGGGCTGGCCGGCTGGCGGTTCATGTTCCTGGTCGAGGGTATTCCGGCGATCCTGCTCGCGTTCGTCACCTGGTTCTACCTCACCGACCGGCCGGAAAAGGCGAACTGGCTGACCGACGACGAGCGGACCTGGCTGGTGGCCGAGCTGGAACGCGAACGGCAGGCGAAGGAGACGGAGCACCACTGGACGCTGCGGAAGGCTCTCACGCACCCGCGGATCCTGGGGCTCGCGTTCGTCTACTTCGCGATCGCCTACGGCCTCTACGCGCTGGGTTTCTTCCTCCCGACCATCGTCGCCGGGTTCGGCCAGCAGTTCGGCACCAAGCTTTCGGTGCTCCAAGCCGGTCTGGTCATCGCGGTGCCGTACGCCATCGCGGCGGTGGTCATGGTGGTCTGGGCACGCCACGGCGACCGGACGCGCGAGCGGACGTGGCACGTCGCGCTCCCGATGCTGATCGGCGGCATCGCCATCCCGATCGCGCTCTACCTCGGCAACCCGTATGCCGCGATGGCCGCAGTCACCGTCTGCGCGGTGGGAGTCTGCGCGGCGCTGCCGACGTTCTGGGCGCTGCCCTCGAGCTTCCTGGCCGGTTCGGCCGCGGCCGGCGGGATTGCGCTGATCAACTCGCTGGGCAACGTCAGCGGTTTCGCCGCGCCCTACATCACCGGCTGGCTGCGCGACCTGACCGGCAGCCAGCGGACGGGCCTCTGGGTGGTCGGCGCCTGCATGGTCGCCGGCGCGCTGCTGGCGATCGCTTTGGGAACCAAGCTGAAGTCCCGGGAACCCAGCGCAGTGACGACCGAATCCCCCGCCACGGACTGAACCCGGACCGCGCGAGGCCGGGCGACGGACGCAGCCGCGTCCGGATCGACGGGCTCACCAGGCCACCGGCAGTTTCCGGACGCCTCGGATCAGGCGGTCGGCCGACCACTCGACCTCCTCGGCAGCCACCGCGAGACGCAGGCTCGGAAGCCGCCGGATCAGCGTCTCGAGCACCACGCACAGCTCCAGCCTGGCCAGCGGCGCGCCGACGCAGCGGTGCACCCCGAAGCCGAACGCGAGGTGGTGGTTGACCTTCCGGCCGAAGTCGATCCGCCCGGCGTCCGGGAACACCTGCTCGTCGCAGTTCGCGGAATCCAGCTGGACCAGGACCGCGTCCCCGGCGCGGATCTCCTGGCCGCCGATTTCGAGGTTCTCGGTGGCGATCCGGGCCAGATCGGTCACGGTCACCAGCGGTACGAACCGCAGCAGCTCCTCGACCGCGGCCGGCACCAGCTCGGGGTCACCGGCCAGCGTGTCCCACAGGTGCTGCTGGGACAGCAGCTGGTAGACGAAGCTGCCGATCTGGTTCGCGGTCGATTCGTGGCCACCGGTCAGCAGGGCGATGCCCAGCATGAGCAGCTCGTTGTCGCCGAGCCGATCGCCCTCGTCGCGGGCGGCCACGAGCGCGGTCAGCAGGTCGTCCGCGGGCTCGGCCTTCCGCCGGTCGATCAGGGTGGTCAGGCAGCCGACCAGCTGGTCGCGCGCGCCGGTGACGTCCGCGGGGGTGACGTCCTTGCCCACGGCCACGATGGTCTCCGTGCACCGGCGGATCACCTCGCGGTCGGTGTGCGGAACGCCGAGCAGCTCGCAGATCACCTGCACCGGCAGCTCCCACGCCACCGCCGCGGCGAAGTCGGCGGGCGGCCCGGCCGCGATCATCCGGTCGAGCAAGTCGTCGGCGATCTCCTGGACACGCGGCCGCAGCCGGTCGACCCGGCGAACGGTGAAGGCCTTCGCGACCAGGGACCGGATCCGGCTGTGGTCCGGCGGATCCATGCACAGCAGGTTGCCCACCGGCTCGAAGCCCGGACGCGCGCGCGGGACGTCGGCGCCGGCCGCCGCCGCACGGGAGAAACGCGGGTCGGAGAGCACGAACCTCACCTGCTCGTACCGGGTCACCAGCCAGGCATCGCCGCCGTAGGGCATCGTGATCCGGACCGGTGCTTCGCCTCGCCTCAAATCTTCGAAACGCGGGTGCTGTTCCAACGCCACCGGCGGTCCGAACGGGTACGGGAGAGGCTCACGCGCGGCCGTGTCCATCGGCACTCCTGTTCACTCCGTCTTGCATCACCGTCGCCTCGACGATCGCGCATCCGGGACCACCCGGAAATCAGCCGATCAGCGCACCGGAATCGGCAAAAGCAGGCAGGTCAGCGCCCGTACCGGCGATCATTCCGCGGAAGTTTGACGGCCGTCGAACGGGAATATAACTTAAGCGGGCACGGACTCCCACTGGCGCGAAGCCCAGCCAGGAGGCGCAATGTCGAGCAGCACTTCCGGCCAGACCGGCACTTCCGGCACCTCCGGCACTTCCGAAGCCCGCCGGGTGGCTTTCGCGGGGGCGGTCGGCACGACCATCGAGTGGTACGACTTCTTCATCTACGGCACGGCGGCGGCCCTGGTGTTCGGCCCGCAGTTCTTCCCCAAGGCCTCGGAGCTCGCCGGCACGCTCGCCTCTTTCGCGACATTCGCGATCGGGTTCGCGGCCCGGCCACTCGGCGGAATCGTGATGGGCCATTTCGGGGACCGCCTCGGCCGCAAGTCGATGCTCGTGTGGTCACTGATGCTGATGGGCGGCAGTACGTTCCTCATCGGCGTCCTGCCGACGTACGCCCAGATCGGCGTGTGGGCCCCGATCCTGCTCGTCGTCCTGCGGTGTGTGCAGGGGTTCGGGCTGGGCGGCGAGTGGGGCGGGGCCGTGCTGATGGCGGTCGAACACGCACCCGACCGTCGTCGCGGCTTCTTCGGCGGCTTCGTGGCGCTCGGCCTGCCCACCGGCATCATCCTGTCCAACCTGATCTTCCTGGTGGTCTCCGGGACGGCCAGCAAGGCGCAGTTCGCCGACTGGGCCTGGCGGATTCCCTTCCTGGCGAGCGCGGTGCTGGTCGGGGTGGGCCTGTTCGTCCGGCTGCGCATCGCGGAGAGCCCGCTGTTCCGCGCCGCGCTGGCCGCCGAACGCCCGCGCCTCCGGGCACCGCTGGTCGACGTGCTCCGCAGCCACCCGCGCACGATCCTGCTCGCGGCGGGGACGTATCTCGGCATCGGCGGCCTGGGTTACCTGGTGATCGTCTACTTCGTGTCCTATGCGAACAAGCAGCTCCACGTGCCCACCCCGACCGTGCTCACCCTGCTGATCATCGCCTCGGTCGCCTTCGCCGCCACGGTCGTGCTGTTCGCCCGGTTGTCGGACCGGTGGGGCCGCCGCCGGGTCATGACCCTCGGCTGCGCTGCCCTGGTCGTGTGGGCCGCGGTGTTCCTGCCGATCGCGGACACGGGGTCGGTCCCGCTGATCCTGGTCGACCTGGTGGTGATGCTCGTCCTGCAGGCCGCCTACATCGGGCCGCAGCCGGCATTCTTCGCCGAGCTGTTCCCCACCGAGATCCGCTACAGCGGAGCCTCGCTGAGCCTGCAGCTGGGCACCATTCTCGGCGGCGCGGTGTTCCCCCTGGTCGCCACCGCCCTGTACGGCGCGACCGGCTCGTCGTGGTCGGTGACCGCCTACGCCGTGGTCATCAGCCTGATCACCTTCGGCTGCCAGCTCGGCTTGTCGGAGACCTACGAGCGCGGCCTGTACTCGTCCGCCGCCCCGGTCGGCTGACCGCGTCCTGAATGACTCATTCAGGTCTTCGGAGGTCCTGAATGAGTCATTCAAGACCTTGGGGCGGGCCGCTAGCGATCCAGGCGGCCGGGGTCGCCGGATCGGCCGCGGCGCAGGAGCCAAGCCTCGGTGATGTGGGCGGACATGGCCTCGGCGGCGCCGTCCGGGTCGCGCGCGGCGATCCGCTCGTAGACGCGGCGGTGTCCCCGGTTGGACGCCTCGCACCCCGCGCGTTCGCTGCGGCCCGTGTAGCGGGCGGTGTTGCCGACCTGGCTCTCCAGCGCGCGCACGACACCACGGGCGATGCGGTTGCCCGAGCACTGCATGATCGTGTCGTGGAAGGCCAGGTCCTGGTCGCGATAGGCCAGGGCGTCGTCCACGAGCTGGTCCATCCGGTCCACGAGGGCGCCCAGCCGGTCGATCGTGTCCTGGCCGGCGGTCCGGGCGACGACGAAGGCCATGTCCGATTCGAGCAGCCTGCGGGTGACCACGACGTCGTCGAGCACGGTCAGGGTGTCGTCCTCGGCGACGGCCGCGCCGAGGACGAGCTCGTCGAGCATGTTCCACATCGACGGCGGGGTCACCACCGTGCCCGCGCCCTGGCGCACCTGGACCAGGCCCTTCTCCTGAAGGACCTTCACGGCTTCGCGGACAACGGTCCGGCTCACCGAGAACGCCTCGCACAGCGCGGGCTCGGCCGGCAACGACGTCCCGGGGCGGTGGACTCCGCGCACGATGCGGTCCACGAGTTCGGCGGTGACGGCACTCGCGAGGTTCGCCGGCCGCCGCACCCACGCCGGAGCACTGGGCGGGCCCACGGTCGCATCGGGGCCTGAAGCCGTCATCTGTCCTCCGGTGGAGCTCACGTTCGACTCGGTGAGTGTACGGCAAGAACACCGTTGACGTCACACGTCATACGACTTATGTTTACCGGCACTCGCGGGCTGTCCGTTCGCCCGTCACCCGTCTGAAGAAGTGAGCAGCAATGAAGCAGCGCGCACTTTGGTCCGCAGCCCTGGTCGCCGGCCTGGCGTTGACCGCCGGTTGCGGCAGCGCCGCCGGGCCGGGTTCCCCGTCCGGCGGCTCCGGCGACAAGCTCGTGGTCTGGGACTGGAAGTCCGGCGACGCGAAGGCGGCCGGCTACGTGGCGAAGGCCAAGGCCGACTTCGCCAAGAAGCATCCCGGCGTCGACGTCGAGTTCGTGGCTCAGCCCTACGACCAGTACTACACGCTCCTCGGAGCGGCGATCCAGGCAGGCAAAGGGCCCGACGTCATCCTCTTCAACGGCGGCGGGCAGATCCGCGACCGGTCCGACGCGCTCACCCCGCTGGACTCCTACGTCGCCGAAGACAAGGGGCGGCTGGCCGGCTGGGACGCGTTCGGCAAGGCCGGGAAGACCTACGCGGAACCGGTCACCCTGCAGGGCCATCCCTTCTACTACAACAAGACGCTCTACGAAAAGGCCGGCCTGAACCCGGAGGCGCCGGCCAGGACGTGGGACGAGTTCGTCAAGAACTGCGGCGTCATCACCCAGAAGACCGGCGCGAAGTGTTTCGCGCTGGGCAACAAGGAGGGCGACGGCATCCAGTTCTTCCTGTCGGCCATGGGATCGGCGATCCTCACGCCGCCGGAGTACGACGACTGGATCGCCGGGAAGCGGGACTGGTCCTCGCCGGACGTCAAGCGGATCTTCGAGCTGTGGAAGCAGGCCAACGACGCCGGCCTGAACAACGAGGGGCCCAACTCCACGGCGATGTTCAACGACTCGTTCGCGCTCTTCCAGTCCGGCAAGGCGGCCGACGTCATCGGCCTGATGTCCGACGTCGGGCACTGGAAGGACTTCGCCGAGTTCCTCGGCGCGGACAAGGTCGGCGTCATGGACGCACCCGTGGTCAACCCCGCGGCGACACCGAGCCTCCCCTACGACGGCGGTATCGGGTACGGCGTCGCGAAGTGGACCAAGGACCCGAAACTGGCCGCGGACCTGGTGCGGTCGCTGACGTCGACCGACGCGTTGAAGGCCTTCTACGAGGACGGGGGCGCGATCGCCTCCGACACCACGATCGATGTCAGCCAGGGCGGCCCGGCGGTCAAGTTGATCCTCTCGGAGGTCAAGACCGGCAAGCCTGCCCTCCACGTCGCGCTGTCCTCCAAGACGCTCGACCTGATGGGCCGGCTCTCGCAGCAGCTGCTCAGCGGCTCGATTTCCGTCGACGCGGTGGTCCAGCAACTGGCCGCCTCCGAAAAGGGCTGATCGGCGTGGCCGGACATTCCCTGTCCCCGGCCGGCCCGGCCACGGCCGGGCCGGCCGAGGGGACCGCCACCCCGCCGGCCCGGCCGGCGCGCCGGCGCACCCGCCGGGGGTCGCGGTCCGAGCGCCTCGCGCCGTTCGTCCTGCTGGCACCGGCGGTGCTGGTCATCGTCGCGCTGCGGCTGTGGCCGCTGCTGCTCGGCGTCAACTTCTCCTTCACCGGTGACGGCGACCGCAACGGCACGTCGGTCGGCTTCGACAACTACCTGACGCTGTTCGGCGATCCCCTGTTCCGCACCGCGCTGCGCAACGTCGGCCTGCTCGTGCTGCTGCTCCCGGTGGCGGTGGCCCTTCCCGGCCTGCTCGCCACGTTCATCTACCTCAAGGTGCCGGGGCACCGGCTCTACCGCGGCGTCTACTTCTTCCCCGCGGTGCTCTCCCCCGTCATCGTCGGGGCGATCTTCACCCTGCTGCTCGCCGTCGACGGGCCGGTCAACACGCTCCTCGGCAGCATCGGCCTGGGGCCGGTGGACTGGCTCGGCGATCCCGATGTGGCGATTTTCGCGGTGGTCGGGGTGCACGTCTGGGCGACGTTCGGCATGGCGCTGGTCGTCTTCCTGGCCGGGTTCTCGACTCTCGACGCGTCGCTGCTGGACGCGGCCAAAGTGGACGGTGCGTCCCTGCCGCAGACCATCCGGCACGTGATCGTCCCCAGCCTGTCCCGCACCATCCAGTTCGTCTTCGTCACCACGATGATCGGCATGCTGACCTCGATGTTCGGCCTGCTGTTCGTGATGACCAGCGGCGGGCCGTCGGGATCGACCTACCTGCCCGAGTACTACATCTGGATCCAGCAGGGCCGGCTGAACCAGCCCGCGCTCGCTTCGGCGGCGTCGACGGTGCTGTTCCTGATCATGCTGGTGGTGGGGCTGGCCCAGATCGGCATCCTGCGACGCGCGGCCAAGGAGGACTGATGTCCGGTACCCGGTTGACGAAGTGGGTGGTCGCGGTCCCGATGGCCGCCCTCGCGCTGGCCACGATCTACCCGCTGGTGTTCACCGCCAACGTCGCCATGAAAACGCGCCACGAGTACGTCCTCGACCGGTTCTCCCTGTTCGAATCGCTGCGCTGGGACAACATCGTCAAGGCGTGGACGAGCGTCGGGATGTCCCGGTACTTCCTGAACTCGGTGATCGTCGTGGCGTGCTCGGTCGTGCTGCTCCTGCTGCTCGGGTCGATGGCGGGCTTCGCGCTCGGCCGGCTGCGCTTCCGCGGTTCGCGCGCGCTCTTCCTGGGCATCCTCGCCGCGCTGTTCATCCCCTTCCAGGTGATCATGGTTCCGCTGGCGCGGATCATGGCGGGCGCCGGGCTCATCGACACCTATCCCGGGCTGGTCCTCGTCTACGTGGCCCAGTTCCTGCCGTTCACGATCTTCCTCATGACCAGCTACTACTCGACCGTG
Source organism: Amycolatopsis balhimycina FH 1894 (assembly GCF_000384295.1). Lineage (NCBI taxonomy): Bacteria > Bacillati > Actinomycetota > Actinomycetes > Pseudonocardiales > Pseudonocardiaceae > Amycolatopsis > Amycolatopsis balhimycina. The sequence continues at coordinate 1,487,673 of NZ_KB913037.1, forward strand.
CCGGCGGAGATCGCCGACGCCGCCCGCATCGACGGGAACAGCGTGTACGGGGTCTACTGGCGGATCATGCTGCCGATGGGCGCGCCGGCGCTGCTGTCGGTCGGCGTGCTCAACGCCCTCTTCTGCTGGAACGACGTGCTCATCGCTCTGCTGATGATGCCATCGGCCGAGCACCGCACGCTGATGGTCGGGGTCACTTCGCTGCGGGGGCAGTACTCCGACAACATCCCGACGTTCGCCTCCGGCGTGCTGATCGCCGCGATCCCGGTCCTGGTCGTCTACCTCTTCCTGCAACGCCAGATCGCCGACGGCGTCACCGCCGGATCCACGAAAGGCTGACATGCGCATCGCTGGTTACCGGACCCTCACCGCGGTCCAGGACTGGGGCCGTCCGATCGGCGACGCCAACGGCGTGTACACCGGCGGTGTCGTCCGGGTGCCGATCGTCGTCGTCGAGACCGACGAAGGCATCACCGGCGTCGGGCTCGGGCCGCACGTGGAGATCGAAACCGTCTTCGACGCCATCGAAGGCGAAGACCCGCGCGGCGTCACCGCCCTCTACGACCGGATGCTGCGGCGGACGTTCAAGGCGGGCCACGCGGGCGCGGTCTTCGGCACCATCGGCGCCCTCGACACCGCGCTGTGGGACATCAAGGCCCAGGCGGCGGGAGAACCGCTGTGGCGGCTGCTCGGTGGCCGCGACCGCCGCGTGCCCGCCTACGCGTCCGGTTTGGACATCGCACTGGGCGACGACGAACTCGTGGCGCTGTACCAGGTCTACGCCGACCGCGGGCTGCGTGCGGCGAAGCTCAAGGGCGGCCTCGACGTCGACCGCGACCGGCACCGGCTGACGCTGGTCCGCGACGTCCTGACCGAGGCCGGCCACGGCGCGCGGCCGAGCCTGATGCTCGACGTCAACGAGACCTGGACGCGCAAGCAGGCGGTCCGCCACGTCACCGAGCTCGAGCGGACGCTCGACCTGACCTGGATCGAGGAGCCGGTCCGGCGCTGGGACGCCGACGGCCACGCGGCGGTCGGCCGGGGCGTCCGCGCTTCGGTCGCCACCGGGGAGAACCTCACCGGGCTCGAACAGCACCGGCCGCTCATCGCGGCGGGCGCGGTCGACATCGTCCAGACGGCCGGGGGCTGGGGCATCACCCACTTCCTCCGGGTCGCCGCCTTCGCCCACGCCCACGACCTGCCGGTCAGCCCGATCGGCACCTCACCGATCGGCCTGCTGCACGCGGCGACCTCGGTACCGAACCACCTGGTCAGCGAACTGCAGGACCTCGTGCCACCGCTGGGCGTCTCGTTCGGCCACCACGTCGAGGACGGCGCGTTCGTCCTCGGCGACCGCCCCGGCCTGGGCATCCGCCTCGACGAGGCGGCGATCGCCGCCTCCGGCCACCGGCTCCCCGACTCGCGATCCGGCGGTTCCCACATCCGGCCGGAACGCGCCGGCCACCGCCTGCACCCGGACGGCGCGCACCCCGGACCGGTGGACGCCGCGCTCAACGTGTGACCCGAACTCCCCTCGGCGCCGGTCAGTCGCGCGGCTTCGAAGTCACGAGGGAAATCACCGCCAGCACGGTGTTGACGGCGGAGATCGCGACGGTGAACTTCGCCGCCCTGCCCTGGAGTTCGCCGCGCGCACCGGCGTAGGCGGCGGCAGCGGTGTCCGTCGCGTGGATCAGGACAGCCTGGCGCAAAATACGCGGGGCCGCCGCGTCGTCGGCTTTCAGCAGCAGCAGATCCGCCCCGAGGACCAGCGTGCGGATCCCGAACATGCGTGCGGGATAGCCGAACCGCTGGTCCTCGCCCGGTTCACCGCCCAGGCTTTCCACCATCTTCCGGGGTGCTAACAACCCCAGCGCCCCGTTGAAGATCCGCACGCAAGCCAGCGCTTTCCGTGCGACGTCACCTGGTTCCATCGGCCCACCTTTCGCTCACTGCATACAGTGTCAGATCCCAGCTCGGCAGCTATGCCTCGGACCGGTCATCCACCGCGAGTTGCACCCCCAGTACGCTCGTCAGCCTGATCAAACGCGAACGCACGCTCTGCGGTATAGGAGTGCGCCGAACAGTCGTGCGCCGATAAATGGGTGGTGACGTGGGACAGCGGTCGGCACCATGAGCGGAGTGCAGTCCCGGATCACACCAGCAGACGACCAAGGTCCGAGCCTTGGCGGTGAACGACGTGCCTGACCGCCGGCACCACGTGGCGCCGTCCGTCACGGTCCGCGAGGTTCGCGAAGACGACTGGCCCCAGATTTGGCCGATCATCCACGACGTCATCACCGAGCAGCAGACTTTTTCCTACGACCCCACCATGAGCGAGCTCGACGCCAGGCGGATGTGGCTACTGGGCACACCAGCAAGAGCAGTCGTCGCCGCCCACGGCGACCGGGTGGTCGGGACCGCGAACATGTACGCGAACCGGCCCGGACCCGGAAGCCACATCGCTTCCGGCAGTCTGATGGTCGCCAGGGAGGCGCGGGGCGCAGGTGCGGGCCGCGCCCTCACCGTCGATATGATCACCTGGGCACGACGAAGCGGATTCGCGGCGATCCAGTTCAACGCCGTCGTCGACGTGAACACGGCCGCAGTCCGCCTTTACGAGAGCCTCGGGTTCGTCACCCTCGGCACAGCCCCTGGCGCATTCCGCCACCCCACCCTGGGAGACGTCGGCCTCCGCATCATGTGGCTGGATCTGCGACGCCCAGGACCCTCGGGATCGCTGCCGCTGCCCACCCGCAGGAGCTGTCCATGACCGTCGAAACAACTCCGGCCATCGATGCCGCGCTGGCGAGGCGTCTGGTCGACACGCAGTTCCCGCAGTGGGCCAAGCTGCCGCTGCTCCGGCACGCGCCGTCCGGCTCGGATCATGTGATCTACCGGCTGGGCGAGAAGCTCTCCGTTCGGCTGCCTCGCCATGCCGGCGCGATCAGACAGGCGGGAAAGGAAGCCGAGTGGCTGCCCCGGCTGGCCCCGCACCTGCCTCTGGCCATCCCCGTCGTGGTGGAGGTGGGCGAGCCGGACTTCGGCTATCCGTGGCCGTGGGCGGTGTCACGCTGGCTGGACGGCGAGGTGGCGACCGTCGATGCCCTGTCCGGCTCACACGAATCCGCCGGTGTGCTGGCCGAGTTCCTGACCGCACTCCACCGGTTCGACGCCGGCACCACCGAGGACCTCACCGGCCGGCCGCTGGCCGCGCGGGACGCGGCGACGCGATCTGCCATCACGAAGGTCGGCGACGCCTTCGACACCGCGGCGATGGCCGCGCTGTGGGATGCGGCTCTCGCCGCCCCTGGATGGGACCGTCCACCGGTCTGGTTCCACGGCGATTTCCACACCGGCAACCTGCTGACGACCAGCGGCCGCCTCAGCGCCGTCATCGACTTCGGTGAGCTCGGTGTGGGCGATCCAGCGTGCGATCTGACCATTGCCTTCACCCTCATGTCGGCTGAGACGCGAGCCACCTTCCGCGCCGCGCTCGATGTGGACGACGCCACCTGGACTCGCGGTCGCGGCTGGGCCTTGGCCACCGGGTTGAACGCCTACGTCACCTATGCCGCTGTCAACCCCCACGTCGCCGCACAGACCACCCGCCAGATAACCCAGGCCCTCGCCGACTGAACAACGCTTGCGAGGCGAGGTGGTTCAGGCGAGGCGAACCGGCTGCGCCGGGCCGGACCGGGTCGAGCAGCGGCCCTCAGCAGATCGAAGCAGTAGCTGCGGACAGACTTGTCACTGTTGCCTCGGGCGACGAAATCGACGAGGAATCGCCGAACCGGCTCTACCGGTGTGCCGTCGGCCGACATCACCGACCACGGAACGCTCTCGTCGACCCGGCTCACGCGCCCCACTGAGCCGGCTTGATCGCGCTCACGTCCCGGACCTCTTGCAACACGCATCTCCTCACACGTTCACGCCAACGGGTGAAGATCTACATTGTCGCAACTGCTCGGGTCGGTTCGCCTCACGGCGTGTCCCGTGTTGGTCCGGTCAACAGACCGGTCCTCCCCCCGGGGACCGCGCGGTTCCGGCCGGGAACCCCCGCGTCCCTCGCCGCGACGACCGCGGGCACGAGCGGCTTCACGGCGGCGGAACTCGCCACCGCGGTCATCACGGCCGAGTGCACGGGGCAGTTGCCGGGCCGGGCGATCGGCGGCACCCTCAGCTCGACCGGCGGCTCCGGCGGGCTACCGGCCTCCTACGTGGTGTTCGCGATCGTGCTGCTGGCCGCCGCGGGGACCGCGTCCCGCACGGCGTCGCGGGGAAATATCTCCAAACAATCTCCGTAATCGTTTTTTCCGGACGTCGATCCGCTTTGAATGCACGGACAGAAATGGATCAATCGTCCGGAGAGCCCGGTTGGCCGAATGCACTTACACCTTTGGCCGCGTCGCGCCCGTTGCCGTTTCGGGTACCGTCAACCCTTTGTGCCGTCGACGATTGTCGAATAGCCGGACGGAGGCCCGGTGAAAATTCTGCTGTTGTGCTCGGCGTTCAACGGTCTCAGCCAGCGCGCGTGGCTCCACCTGCGCGCCCGCGGCCACCGCGTCGCGATCCGGATCGTGCGCGATCCCCAGGAAATCGCCGCCGCGGCGGCGGCCACCGACCCCGAACTGATCATCTGCCCGTTCCTGCGCCGCCGGGTTCCCGAGGTGGTCTGGCGGCGCTACCGCACGATCATCATCCATCCCGGCCCCGAAGGTGACCGCGGTCCGTCCGCACTCGACTGGGCCATCATGGACGCCGAGCCCACCTGGGGCGTGACCGCCCTGCAGGCCACCGGCGACCTCGACGGCGGGCCGATCTGGGGCACGCGGGTGTTCCGGATGCCGGCCGACCCGCCGCGCAAGAGCACCCTCTACAACACCGAGGTGACCGACGCCGCGATGAGCCTGATCGGCGAGGTGACGGCCAAAGCCCAAGACCCCGGGTTCACGCCACGACGCCAGGACCGCCGGACGGGCGTGGTCCGTCCCTTGGTCCGGCAAGCCGACCGGTCCTTCTCCTGGGGTGACCCGACCGGCCACATCCTGCGCCGCATTCGCGCCGCGGACGGCCGTCCCGGAGTCCACACCGAACTGTCCGGGGTGCCGGTCGCGGTGTTCGACGCCCACCCCGGAGAAGCCGCACCCGGCGAACCCGGCACCATCGCGGGACGGCGCCAGAACGCGATCCTGGTCCGCACCGGCGACGGCGCGCTCTGGATCGGGCAAGCGCGCCGGCTGGCACCCGACGCCCCGCGCCCGACGGTCAAACTCCCCGCCGCGCTCGCTCTCGACGGCAGCCTCCCCGACACGCCGCAGGCCACCGTCCCGCCGAGCCTCCGCGAAATCGGCTACCGGCGGGTGGGCAAGGTGGGATGGGTGCACTTCGCGTTCTACAACGGCGCGATGTCCACCGCCCACTGCCGTCGCCTCACCGCGGCCGTACGACACGCGGCCGCACAGGACACCGCCGTCCTGGTTCTCGCGGGTGGCGAAGTGTTTTCCAACGGCCTGCACCTGGGCGTCATCGACGCGCACCCGGATCCCGCGGCGGAAGCGTGGCGGAACATCACCGCGATCGACGACCTCTGCCGGGAAATCATCGGCTGCACCGGCCAGCTCGTGGTGTCCGCGCTCGCCGGCGACGCGGGCGCGGGCGGAGTGATGCTGGCACTCGGCGCCGACAAGGTGATCGCCCGGGACGGCGTCCTGCTCAACCCGCACTACCGGAAGATGGGCCTGTACGGCTCGGAGTACTGGACCTACGTGCTGCCGCACCGCGTCGGCGAAGACCAGGCGGACCGGCTGACCACCCACTGCGATCCGGTCACCGCCGCCGAAGCGGCCGAAATCGGGCTCGTCGACCACCTCGCCGGAAGCGACCGCGCGGAATTCGCCGCGGCCGTGCTGGACCACGCGACCGAACTCGCCGCCGGCGGCCACGCGGATGTCCTGCTCCACCGCAAACGCGCCACCCGGGAAGCCGACGAACAACGCAGACCCCTGGACACCTACCGGATACGGGAGCTCGCCGAAATGAGCCACGACATCTTCGACGACCGCCGCGGCTTCGCCCACGCCAGGCACGCCTTCCTCACCGGAGAGCCCGCCGGACCGGAAACGCCTCAGTTGCCGGCCCCACGGCTTCCCCGGATGGCACCCGTCAGCTGACCACGGGCCGCACGCGTTCACCGTTCGGGTTCACAGGCTCGTTCCGGTGAAGGCCGCGAGCTCGGCCAGGAGCTCGTCTTAGAACTGCTCGTCGCGCACCGCGGGGTGCGGGTCGAGCAGTTCCTGGTGGTGCCAGTAGCCGCCACTGGTGCGGGCCCGCGGGTCGTCACCGGTGGCGAGCCACTCCTGGGTCAGGTGGCCGAGCCGGAGATCGTCGGGGGCGCCCGGGCCGCCCATCTTCGTCGGGACCCAGCCCGGGTCGACGGCATTGCTGCACACCTCGGGCCACCGCCTGGCGACGGCGGCCGCCAGCGCCGTCACGAACAGCTTGCTGTCCGAATAGGACGCAGTCACGCGCCGGCCGGTCCAGTCCCGGCCGCGCAGGTCCGGCCGGCCACCCTGGTGCATGCCGCTGCTCAGGTACACCAGGCGTGCCGGACGCCGGATGAGCGCGGTCAGCAGATAGGGCGCGACGACGTTGACCGGCAGGACGAGCGCGCCACTGTAGACGCCCGCATTGTGGATCACCGCGTCCATCGGGCCGAGTTCGTTCACCTGCTCGGCGACGGCCCGCGTCTGGTCCGGATCGGACAGATCTCCCACCACCGCGGCGGCGCCCCGCTCCAGCAGGGCGGCCACCGCCTCGAGCCGTTCGCGGCTGCGGGCATGAACGACGACCTCATGCCCTTCGTCCGACAGGGTCCGGGCAACCGCGAGACCGAGGCCGTCGGCTGAACCGGTGACAAACACGCGTGCCATGAACCCTTCCTACCGGAAGCTGCCCCCGTAGGGATAACCCGGAAGGCCGGCCTTCGCCGGTTTGCCCGGCCGCGGGTAGCCCTGCAACCACAGCTGACCGGTCGCCGCCACGTTCGCGGCCAGGGAGACGTCGGCGACGAGCCGGAACCGCGTCTGCCGGCCGTCCGGGTGCAGCGCCCAGCCGGTCAGCCGGGCCACGCCGCGCGTGCGCGGCACGAACTGCGTGTCGAGCGCGACCCTCAGCTCCACCCAGACGTCCTCGGTGATCGGGCGGAGCCGCAGGACGCCGACGAGCATCAGCAGCCCCAGCAACACCAGCACCCCGCTGCCGCCGGCGACGCCGCCCACCGCGGCCGGGTCCACGACGGCGTACGGGTCGACCCGCGTGTTCGCCACGAAGGCCAATCCCGCCCCGCCCAGCACCAGGAACACCACCCCGGAGAGGACCGTCCGCCGGATCCGGAAAGCCCGGTTCGCGGCGAGCACCGGATCATGCCGCGGCGGCGTGGGGTGGCGCGAAACGAGTTCCGCGGACGTCGCCCCCGGCAGCGGCGCGTCCTCGATCCGCCCGGCCCGCAACCACATCGCGCCGGGCAAGCGGACGAACACCCGCCGCCCGCCGCCGAGCACCCACAGCCGCCGCTCGCCCGCCAGCTGCGCCCGCGGCCCGTCGGGGATCCGGCCGGTCCGCAGCCACCGCCCGTCCGGCAGCCGCACGGACACCCGCGACCCCTTCACCAGCATCCCGTCCGGGGCAACGTCGAGCCGGTGGTACGGCTCCCCGAAGAGGCGCTGCACCCGCCGGTAGAGGCTCAGGACGTAAGTCCACATCGCCAGCGAACCGCCGAAGGCGACAAAGTAGACGTAGGGCAACACGCTCCCCCGCTGTCCGGCCGACGCGAGGAGAACGCCGAAGGCGAAAAGCGCACCGCTGAGCACCATGCGGAGAACGGTCGCCCTGGTCAGCTGCCGGATGTACCCGGCGAACAGCGCCTCGGCCCCCGACGGCACGTTCGGCACGGGTTCGTAGACGCGGACCCGGTCCACGTCGGAAGCGATGTCCATGGCTCGCTGCCCCCAGTCGGTACAAAGTGCTCGGCCGCGGCAGCGTACCCGGCCCCCGGCCTCCGAACCGGAGGGACGGGCTGGTCCCGGATTCCCCGCGCACGCCAAGCACGTTGACGGTGGATCAAGAGACGGTCACCGACCAGCGGCGGTCTACCGGGCTTCACCGAAGGTCTGCCGGTAGCCGCCGGGTGTGGTGCCCAAGTGCGCCCGGAAACGGCGGCGCAGGTTGACCGCCGAGGCGAGCCCGACGCGGGCGGCGATGGCTTCCGCCGGAAGGTTCGTTTGCTCCGGCAGTACCCGTGTCGCGTCGAGGCGCCGGTCGAGCAGCCGCTGTCCAGGGCTGGTGCCGAGTTGTTCGGTGAACCGCCGAGCGAGGGTCCGGCTCCCCGGTCCAAAGGTCTTGAATGACTCATTCAGGTCTTCGGAGGTCCTGAAGGAGTCATTCAAGACGTTTGCCCTCGCCGCCGGCGGCGGGCTCCTGATGGCCGGCCGTGCCTTCGCCGGGCTCGGCACCGGCACGACTGCCGGCGCGACGGTCGCGCTGATCCTGAAGCTCCGCGAACGACGCGGCGTCGTCGCCGACGTGACCGCCGCACTCGCCGTGCTCGCTTTGGTGCTCGGGCCGGTCATCGGCCGACTGATTTCCGAAGCGACGGGTTTCCGGGTAGTCCAGCTGGCCGCGATTCCGTTCCTGCTCCTCGCACTCGTCGTCAACGCGGTCATCGGCTTCGTCAAGCGCCCGGTTCACCCCCTCCCGTACGGCATGCCGTACCCACCGGCGGGATCCGCTGGCCCGCCCGGGTTCACGGGCGACCCCTCGCAATCAGGCGGCGCCTGACGCACCGGCGGGACCTCGGCTTGGACGGCCGGCTCCGGTCACGATAGCGGCGAGGTGCCCGGCATCGCCGGGCACCTCGAACGCGCTAGCACCAAAACCAAAGCCAGTAGAACATCTATTTCCTTCCACATCTCACGACAAAGGGGGATAATTCGAATCGAGACGCAAAGTGAATCCCGTGTTGTCGCGGACATTAGAGGAATGATCGTCCCCGGCGCAACCCCTCTGGGCGACCTCTACTTACCTACAGTCGTGTCCGTAAGGATGTCCGAGGGAACAGTCCTCTCGAAAGTGGCCAACACCTGCACGTTCGCCGCCCGGAACAGCTAGTGAGAGTGTGCAGACGTTCAGTAATTCACACGATAGAGCGCTATGAAGAGTGACGACTGGACGGGGCCGGGAGGGAAACCGTAACCTCGTCGCTGACCCGGGCGTCCGGGATGTCGGGGGCGGCCTCCAGCTCGGCCAGGTGCCGCTCGACCCGATCGGCGCGGCGGTGGCGTTCCCGGTCGCGGTACAGGCCCGCGGCGCGGCTCCAGGCGGTACGCGCCGGTTCCAGGTCGCCCCGGCGCGCCAGGACATGCCCGAGAGCTGTGAGCGCACGGGCTTCTCCGGTGGCGGTCTGCGACCGCTCGGCGAAGACCACCGCTTCCCTGGCGAACCGCAGTGCCTCGTCGAGCCGGCCTTCGGCGAGGGCCAGGTTGGCCCGCGCGGTGTGCAGCCGCATGACCGCCGTCAGATCACGGACCCTCTCGAGCAGGGGAAGCGCCGCACGGCAATGCGCGTGTGCCGGACCGAACTCGGCGAGGTCGGTGTAGACGCCGACGAGCTCGGTGTGCGTTTCCACCAACCCCGGCGCGTCGCCGAGCCCGCGCCGCAGGAGCAGAGCCTGCTGCAGGTGCTCGAGTGCACGAAACGGCTGGTCGAGCTCGGCGAGAGTCTTGGCCAGGTTGTGCGCGGCCTTGGCCTGCCGCTCCTCGTCCCCGATCTCGCGGGCGGCGACGGCGCATTCCTCGTACAACGCCGCCGCCTGATCGAGCCGCCCCGCGTGCCGGTGCCGGTGTCCCATGTTGAGCTTGACGGTGAGCACGGCGAACGCGACGTCGTGCGCCGTGGCCAGTTCGAGGGCCTGCCGCAGGTGCGTCTCCGCGATCGCGTCGTGCCCGGCGAGCAGGTGGAGGTAGCCGAGGTCGTTCAAGCAGGCCATGCGCGCCAGATCGTTGCCCGACACGGCGGCGGACCGGACAGCGACGGTCAGGGTTGCGATCACGTCGTCGAAGAATCCGAAGCGGTTCAGGACGGGCCCCGTGACGTGCGGAAACCGCCAGGCGAGCTCATCGAGGCCGTGGGCGGCCGCGTAGCCGGCCATCGCCGTGAGGTTCGCGCGTTCGCGGAGGCACCAGCGCATCGCGGCGAGTGGATCGGTGAACCGGTCGGGCCGGCACCCCGGTTCGACGGGCGGCATCTTCGGCCCGCGCTCGCGCGGGTGGACGATCCGGTGCGCGTTGTGGGCGGTGTGCAAGTAGTAGGCGACCATCCGCCGGCGCGGCCCGTCGACCGGCATACCCGGCGTGTTCAGCGCCCGGGCGAAGTGGTGGAACAGGTCGTGGATGCGGTAGCGGTCGCCGTCGCCCGGCTGCTGGACGAGATGAGCTGCGACAAGCAGGTCCAGGGCCCGCCGGCCTTCCGTCACCGGGACACCGGCGGCCGAGGCCAGCACCTCGACGCCGGCTTCGGGACCGGGGTGCAGGCCGAACACCCGGAAAGCCTGCTGCGCGGACGGTTCGAGGCACTGGTAGGACCAGGAGAACGCCAGGTACAAGTTCATCTCTTCGCCGTCGCCGTCGTCCCCCATCGCCAGCAGGGTGGCCGGGTCGCGGACCTGCTCGACGATGGTCTGCAGCCGGCTGCCCGCCCGGCTGGCGGCCCGTTCGGCGACGATGGTCAGGGCCAGGGGCAACCCGTTGCACAGCGAGGCGAGCCTGGCGATCGCGTCCGGTTCGCGCACCGACCGCTCCCCCAGCCGCCGGCGAAGCAACTCGGCCGACATCTCTCCGGAGAGCGGGGCGAGGGTGAGCGTCGGGCACTGGTGCCGCCGGGCGAGGGCTTTCAGCCGCCGCCGTGCGGTGACGATCACGGCGCAGTCGGACAGGACGCCGAGCAGCGGCTCGATGTGTGTGGTGTCCTCGGCGTTGTCCAGGACGACCAGCATCGGCCGCTCGCTCAGGAGACTGCGGAGCCGGGCGGCCCGCCCGGCCGCACCGATGATCTGGTCGACCGGGTAGTTCAGGGCACACAGCAGTGCGCCGACCACGTCGGCGGGTTCCACGCGCGGCGCCGGGCCGACCCCGTGCAGGTCGATCAGCATGACACCGCCAGGAAAGCGCGAAGCCACCTTCGTCGCCCAATGCACGACCGTGCTGGTCTTGCCGACACCCGGGGGTCCCGTGACCGCCACGACGGTCGGCACGAAGGCCTCGCGTGCCGGGGTCAACGCGGTGTCGAGGTCGGCGAGGACGTCCGCGCGGCCGGTGAAACCCGCCACGTCGCGCGGGAGTTCACGCAATGGCGGGGGTGGTGCGCCGGGCCGGTTCGCGGGCGCCGGGTCCGTTCCCGTGGAAAGGGGTTCCGGCGCACGGAGGTGGTCCTGCAGGGCACGGAGGTCCTCGGCGGCCTGGTCGTCTCCGGTTCTGCGGAAGTACCGGTACATGTCGAGGTAGTACTCGTTGCGAGCCGCATACCGGCCGACCGCGGTGAGCGCCTGCAGCCGCAGCATGGCGAACCAGAGTTCGGTGGCGTACCCGTGGCTCAGCTCGTCGAGCAGGAGCAGTGCCTCGTCCGGGCGCCCGACCGCGAGCAGTTCCGAAAGCAGGAACGTGTTGGCGGGAATCCAGTGATTCACGGTTACCGAAGTTCGCCAATTCCGCGCCGGTTCGGACGTGATACCGGCCAGTGGTTCGTCGCGCCACAACGCCAGCGCGGCCCGGGCCGCCTCGCACGCTTTCCGATGCTCGTCCTGGTCACTCAGTTCATGGGCTCGCCGCATTGCCGAGCGGAAAGCGTGGAAATCGATCAGTTCGGGGTCGATCTCGAGCTGGTACCCACCGCTGATCGCGACGATCTTCACGGGTGCGCCGGCCTGGGCGAGCGCTTGGCGGATCCGGCCGACGCACTTGTAGAGCGCGCCCCTCGGCTCCCGCGGCCGTACTTCGTCCTCGTTCCAGGCCCAGTCGACCAGGGCGTCGATCGACATCCGCCGGCCCGGCTGGGTCAGCAGCGCGGCGACGACGTTGCGTTCGCGCCGGTGCGTCCACCTCACGTTCAGGTTCCCGTGCATTCGCATAGTCGTCTGCCCGAGAATTCCGAACGTGATCTCCATTCTGCGTCCCCTCCCCGCAGAGGTGGCACGGCCGCCCGCTCTTCCCTGACGAGTTTTGCACTCGACGACCGGGAACGCCATGACAACCGGATAACAACGGGCGCAGAAAACGGTCCGTCGAGTGGTTGTCAGTTTTTTGTCCGAAGTACGCAAGGGCCTTGTCGAACCGTCGCTGCACGCTGTGCGTCATGGTCGCGACGAATACGGGAGGGTGCGCGAACATGGACAGGTGGATTCGTGGGCCGATCGGGCTGGACGCCGACCGCCGGGTCACCAGACCCGGATGCCGGAACGCGGTGGTGGTCGTGCCCACCATGACCGCGGGCACTCGCTTGCTCGACGTACTGCCGCTGCTGGAGGCGGATCACCGGGTGCAGACGGTGTTCACAGTGCCGCATACCGGGGACGGCTGGCACGGTGTCGAGGAGTTCGTCCGGGCACAGCACGGGCTGTTGCTGCCCTGGCACCAGGCCGTGCACCATCGCTTCGACCTGGTACTGGCCGCCAGCCACCGGCACCTCGACGAGCTGCACGGCCCGATCCTGCTCCTCGCGCACGGAGCGGGGACGGCCAAGTCGCGCCGCTACAGCCGGAAGGCCGGCGCCGCCACGAACCCGGCGAGCGGGCTGGACCGTGAGCTGCTCACCTACCGCGGGCGGATCCTGCCCGCCGTCCTCGGGCTGGCGACCGACGCGGAACTCGCCGCGCTGCGGCGGTCGTGCCCGGAAGCACTGCCTCGGGCCCTGGTGGTCGGCGATATCTGCCTGGACGACATGCTCGAGAGTGTCGCGCTGCGGGAAACCTACCGGCACGAGCTGGGCATCAAGCCCGGGCGCCGTCTGGTCACCGTCAGCTCGACATGGTCGGCCGACTCGGTGTTCGGGCGGCTTCCCCGGCTCTGCCGTGCGTTGCGGGACACGTTGCCACCCAGCCGCTACGCCGTCGCGGCCGTCCTGCACCCGAACGTGTGGACTGTGCATGGCCGGCGTCAGGTCACCGCGTGGTTCGCGGACTGCCTCCGCGACGGCCTGCTGCTGATCCCACCCGACCAGGGCTGGCAGGCGACCATGGTGGCGTCCGACTGGGTGATCGGCGACTACGGCTCGACCACCGCCTACGCGGCGGCGCTCGGCCGCCCGGTCACCGTCGCCGCGGACGGCGGCTCGGCGATCCGCTCCGGCAGCATCGCGGACCTGGTGCGCCGCAACGCTCCCGGGCTGCGGTACAACATGGCCTTGCCACTGCAGGAGGAAATCGCTTCGCGGGCGAGTGACCGGCTCGCCCGGGTCGTCCGGGCGGCGATCACGTCCCGGCCCGGACAGGCCGCGGCCATCGTCCGGCGCGCCATGTACGAGCTCCTCGCGTTGCCCGAGCCGGACGGCATGGCGAGTACCCGGTTCCTGCCGTCACCGGACCCGCTTCGAGACGTCGCGTGACCGGCCGAGGCGGGTTCGCGGTCGTGGTCCGGCGCGAAAACCGCGTGCCAGGAGTCTGGCACCTGCACCTGAGCAGGCCGGGCTGGGCCGCCGACGTGCTGGTGGTCGCGGAGGACGCTCCCAGCGCTTGGTGGGAGGCGGGTGACGTGCTGGTGTGCCGGCCATCCCGTGATCGCGCGGCGGCGATCCTGGCCGCACCACGGGCGTTGTCATCGGCTCCCGGAGCCGAGGTCGCGATCGCCGTGTTCCCCGGCGGCTGCGCCTGGGCCATCCGCGGCCGCGATTTCGTCGGCACGGGGGTCTCCCAACCGGAGGTAGAGCTCGCGGGCCTCGGCACGGTGGCGGCGGCCGTCCTCCTCGTGGCCGGCTTCCCGCTCGGCCTGTCCGAGGGCCGACAGCACCTCGGCGGTGTAGTACGGCGAGTCGAGATCGCGGACGACCCGTAGCGCGTCCACGAGGCCTCGCCGGGCTTCGTCGTGCCGGCCTTGCCGCGATCGCAGCGTGGCGGCAGCCGTGGCCGCCCTGGCGTGCTGGACCGCGTCCCCGAGCTCGGCCATGGCCTTCGCGGCCGCGGCCAGCTCGGTGATCGCCTCCTCGTCACGGCCTAGTTCGGCCAGCACCTCGCCGCACCTGCGCCGGCACAAGGCCACTCCGCGGGGGATGCCGAGGTCTTCCTGCAGCCGTGCGGCTTGCTGGTAGTACCCGAGCGCGGCGGGGAGGTCCCCCTGGCCGCGAGCCGCGCGCCCGAGCTGGGAGAGCGCGGTCGCGCGGGTGGGGCCGTGCGCCTGCTGCTCGCCGAGGTGCAAGGCGATCCGGTTTTCCGCGACGGCATCGTCGAAGCGGTGCAGCTTCGCGTACGCGAAACCGAGCTGCGAACGCAGCCTCGCCTCCACCAGCGGGACGTCGCACCGCTGGGCCGCGGCCACCCCCGCGGTGTGCATCGCCAGCCAGGGCTCGTAGTCGCGGTGGTGCAGGAAGAACCCCCACGACGCTTCGCAGAACCGCCAGAGTTCTTCGTCCCAGTGCCGCCGGGCGGCCTCGTCGACCACCGCGCGGATCGACCGGCGATCACGCCGCCACCAGGCCACCGCGGCTGCGCGGTCCGGGAACGCCTGGCGGTTCCCGCCCGGCGGAGTCACGCCGAACCGGGGACGCTGTGGGTGGATCAGGTCGTCCGCGGCCTGCGCCCGGGCGAGGTACCAGCGGGTGAAGCCACGGACGACGGTCAGCTGGTCGGCGGGTTCGAGCTCCCGCTCGGCGCGCAGGCGAGCGTCACGGCGCAGCAGGTCGTGCTGGGCGACACGATCGCCAGCGGCATCGACGAGGAGGTTGACCGACACGAGCGTATCGACGGCGTCTTCGACTTGGGCGGCAGGCTCACCGAGGACGTCGGCGAGCGCGTCCACCGAGACGTCCGGGCCGGGGTGCAGACCGCAGGTGCGGTACACCCGGGCGGCGCTCTCGGGCAGTTCGGCGTACGAAGTGTCGAAGACCGCCTGCACCTCGCGCACGTCGTCGGGCGCGCCGGTCCCCGCGCCGAGGTGACGCGCGTAGGTGTTCGCCTCCCGGGCCACGCTCCGCAACGGACGGGCGCGCAACCGCGCGCCGATGATCCCGAGCGCGAGCGGCAGGCCACCGCAGATCTCGACGATCGCGCCCGCCGCGTCCGGTTCCGCGGCGATCCGCTCGTGTCCGGCCACTTCGCCCAGCAACCGCCGTGCGTCTTCCGGGGTCAGCGGGGCGAGGTCGAGCAGTTCCGCGCCATCCATCGCGAGGCCGGTGAGCTGCCGCCGGGTCGTCACCACGACCATCGCGGACGCGGTGGCGGGCAGCAGGGCACGCACCTGGCCGGCGGAGACGGCGTCGTCGAGCAGGATGCCGACGAACCGGCCCTCGACGGCGGCCCGGAACATGGCCGAACGCTGTCCGGGCTGCGGCGGGATCGTGTCGGCGGGGACGCCGATCGTGACCAGGAACCCGAACAGGACTTCGCTGGTGGACACCGGATCGCCACCGGGCTCGGTCAGCGGGGTGTAGAGGAGGCCGCCGGGGAACCGGTCGCGGTGATCGCTCAGCCAGCGCACGGCGACCGTTGTCTTCCCCACCCCGCCGATGCCGCTCAGAACGACGACGGGCGGGCGGTCCGCCCGGCGCCGCCACGTACGGTCCAGCAGATCCAGTGCGGCCTCCCGGCCGACGAAGGCGTCCACCGGAGCCGGGATCTGAACCGGCGGCGGTCGCTCCTGTGTGTCGTCCATCCGAGATCTCCCCGTAGGTCTCGAACTTTCGGTTCTACCGTCGGTTCGCGTACGTGGCGGTGGTTCACCCGCATTTCCACTCGAACGCGCGTGCACGTGCACGCGGACTTAGCAGACCGTGTCGAAATCGCCAGAATCAATACGGACCGTTTTGTGACCCCGCGCACATTTCAGTCGTCTTCCGGCTTGGCCCGGGTCGACGGTCGCAGCTCGGCACCTTCGCGCAGCAGAATTTCCCGGACGCGCTTGTAGTACAGCCCGTGTCTCTCGGCCAGCGCGAGGATACTCGCCCCGGCCCGATACTCCTCGACGAGGATTTCCGGTGGGACAGGCGATTCTCGCGGTCCCGGTCTGGAGCGCAGTTCGACACCGGCCTTGAGCAGCCGCCTGCGCAGCCAGGAGTAGCTGAGCCCGGTCAGGCGCGACAATTCGGCGAGCGAAGCACCGCGCGCGTAGATCTCGGCGAGCAGGTTGTCCTGTTGATCGTGGGTGAGATCGGCGAACGTCCGGTGGTGCGGTGTCCTTTCGTCCATAATGTCCCCGTCGCATCCTGGTTGGTGAAGCGGATCGCAACAGTCTCTGTGTCAACATCGTGTGAACACCTGCCGTAGTTACGGCGCGTTCCGGTGAATGGCCGAAACAAGGCTACAAAATCGGAAGCCGGATACGGCCGATGACCATCGCGAATTTCGCCGGGCCACCCGACGGCCGGGAGCGGCGCGGGCGGGAATCCCGGATGCGTCGATCACAGGTACCGCCATCAGGACCCGCCGAGGCAGCGTCTTCCTCGATAGCGAACGGATAGCGAGGCTGCGCGACGATCTCCCGGTCGATTCCCGCTACTGAGAGGAGTGATCATGGCTCGCATGATCAACACCCCGGGTGACCGGCTGCTGCCGTCCTCGGCGATCATCCGCCTGCTGAACGAGCAGCGGCCCGAGCCGGTGCGCCTTGCGGAACAGCTGCTCGGCGGCCGGCAGGGCACCGGCGTCGCGCAGGAAGGCCCCCGCCGGTAGGCCTCCATGCCGCGGTGCTCCGGTCGTAACCGAGCGAACAGGCCCAATGCGGCCTCCACCCATCCGCCGAGAAGTCCGCCGACAGTACCTGACCTTCCGTGTGCGTAGTGCCCACACCGGCCTGACCCTCGAACCCGGCTCAACCTGGCCAGTCAAGATCTGTCGCCGGCGAGGCCGGCCGAGCAGCGGCCGCCTTGCTCCGGGAGATGCCGATCAGCCCGGCGGTGACCACCGCGAGTTCGGCGGCCACGACGGCGGCGAAGGGGTACGCGACGGCCGTACCCGCGGTGAAGTCTCCGCGCCGGACGAGGACCGCGATCGCGATGAGGCTCAGCATGACCGCCTGCACCTCGAGCTGGAGACGCACGCGCGACGCCCGGCCGTCCGCCGCGACGAGCACGTTGGCCAGGCCGAGGGCGTACACCGCGGCCAGGGTGCGCGCGGTCAGCGGGGTGACCGCCCACGGCCACAGGTCGCCCACCCGGCTCGGCAGGACGAACAGCCCGGTCGCCACCCCCAGCTCGGCGAGGCCGGTCACGCCGAGGACGAGCCGGACGCCCGACGACAGCCGGGGCTGCGGGGCGACCACCGTGTGGCGGGCCGCCCGGGTGTTCATCGCGGCGATCGCGACCACGACGACAGGGGCGGCGAAATACAGCGCGGCCCACGCGACGAACGAGATGTGGCCGTGGGTGAACCGGTCCCAGTGCAGCACCGTCGTGACGCCGAGCAGGGACGCGAACACCGCCGCCGGCGGGAAGCCGAGCGCCACCTCCGACCACCGCCTCGCCGTTGCCACGCGGACGAAGAAGAACGCTCCTCCGATGTAGACCGCGGCCAGCAGCATCGCCGTGAGCGGCGGCTTGATCCCCCAGGCGAACAGCTCGAGCGTCCGGGTCGGCATCAGGTAACAGATGACGAAAGCCGCCACGAGGAACGGCACGATGACGAGGGCGAGCACCCGGGTCGCGGGCAAGATCCGGCCGGCGGCGGAGAGGTCCTTTTCGGACGGTTGCGGCGTGGTCATCGGGCGTGCTGATCGCGGAAGGCGTCGAGGACGGTGCCGCGGATGTCGGCCGAGAGGCTTTCGGCCAGGAGTGCGCCGAGTTCCGCGATCGTGATGCGGAACTGGGCGAGGTGGATTTCGCAGCCTTCGCACAGCGCCAGGTGTTCGACGAAGCGGGCTTCGGCCGCCGGGCCGAGAGCTCCGACGAGGAAGGCGGTGACGAGTTCGGCGAACTCTTCGCACGTCATACCGGCTTCCCCCCGGCTTCCAGGTAGTCCGCGAGCCGTTCGCGCACCACGGCCCTCGCGCGGTGCAGGAGTACCCGCTGGTTGGCCGCGGTGATCTCGAGCAGCTCGCAGACCTCGTCGGCGCTGTGGTCGGCGATGTCGCGGAGGCCGATGACGGCGCGCTGGCGGGCGGGCAGCTCGTCGAGCGCGCCGTCGATCACCCGCCGGACCTCCAGCGCCAGCGCGGTACCTTCCGGAGTAGGCCACGCGGCGGGGAACTCCCGCCACACACCGGAGTACGGATCGCCGGCGCCGCGGAACCGGGCCGGGTCGACGGTGGGGCCGCGGTCCTCGCCGTCGGGCGCCAGGCTGGCCCAGGGAATGCAGCGGTGCTCGGCGACGCCGCGTTTCTTGGCGGTGTTGACCAGGATCCGGTAGACCCAGGTCTTGAACGCCGAGCGCCCCTCGAACGCATCGAGGCCCTTCACCACGGCGAGCCAGGTGTCCTGGACGACTTCCTCGGCGGACGCGCGGGTGGAAACGAACGACCGGGCCAGGCGCAGCATCGGCGCCGACCACGCGTCGACGACGGCGGCGAAGGTGCCTTCGTTCCCGCCGCGCAGTGCGGCGACGAGTTCGATGTCCGGCGGTAGCAAGCTCACCGGACGAATATAAGCGCCGGAACCGGCGAAAACTGGTGACAGTCATCTTACGGCCGCCCGGTCCCGCCACGACGCGCCGGGAATACCTGCCCGGCCGAAAGTCGCCGCCGGGGCCACGAACGCGACCGGCAGCACCAGCCGCGCACGCGCGCCGCGCACCGTTTCGGCGCGAGCACGAGCAGCGGCGGCGGGCGCGGTGGCCGGCGACCCCGGCGGCGGGCATGGCTCAGCGATACTCGGGGTTGGCGAAGTCGAACCGGCAACCGGCGTCCCATTCGCTGCGCTGGTTGCCGTGCACCGGGATGCCGCCGGCGTCCTTCAGCATCCTCGCGAGGTGCATCAGGTTCCACGTCATGAACGTGGTGTTGCGGTTGGTGAAGTCGTTCTCCGGGCCGCCCGATCCGGGGTCCAGGTAGGACGGTCCGGGCCCGGCCTCGCCGATCCAGCCCGCGTCCGCCTGGGGCGGGATGGTGTAGCCGAGGTGCTGCAGGCTGTAGAGGACGTTCATCGCGCAGTGCTTCACGCCGTCCTCGTTGCCGGTGATCAGGCAGCCGCCGACCCGGCCGTAGTAGGCGTACTGCCCGGGGTCGTTGAGCAGGTGCGAACAGGCGTAGAGCCGCTCGATGACCTGCTTCGTGACGGAACTGTTGTCGCCCAGCCAGATCGGCCCGGCGAGCACGAGGATGTCGGCGGCCATCACCTTCTCGTAGATGCCCGGCCAGGCGTCGGTGGCCCAGCCGTGCTCGGTCATGTCGGGCCAGACGCCGGTGGCGATGTCGTGGTCGATCGCGCGGAGCACCTCGACCCGGACGCCGTTCTTCTCCATGATCCCGCGGCTGACGTCGATCAGGCCGTCGGTGTTGCTGGGATCGGGCGAGCGCTTGAGCGTGCCGTTGATGAACAGGGCACGCAGGTCGTCGTAGTTCGGCATGATCGTCCTTCCGGAGGAGCTCGGCGTCGTGTTCGACGCGGAGCGGGGTGGTGGCTCCGGCGGCTCAGTCCCCGGAACCCTCGCGGGCGTTACACGAGGAGTTCGTAAGAGATCGGTAACCGCGAGCCGGACGCCATTGGGCGATTCGTCCCGTTCAATGAAGTGTCAGGACGAAGACGGAGGAGAACGAAATGAACCGCGCGCGGCGCCTGCTCACCCGGCCGTGGATAGTGGGCATCCTGGTGACGGGCCTGGTCGCCGTCGCGGCGGGGTTGTACTGGTTCCAGCCGTGGCAGTTGGTGGTGGACGAGACCGTGCAGGAGGACCTGCCGGCCGCCGCCGCACCGGCATCCGTTCCGCCGTCCGCCCCGCCGTCGCAGCCCTCACGGCCGTCGCCGTCCTCACCGCCGTCGCCGTCCGCTCCGGCCGCGCCCGCCGAACTCGCGACCGGCACGCTGATCAGCCACGAGCACCGCACCACCGGCACGGTCCGGATCGTGCGCGCGGCCGACGGGTCACTCGTGCTGCGCCTGGAGAACCTTGCCACCAGCAGCGGCCCCGACGTGCACGTCTGGCTCACTGACGCCCCGGTGAAGCCCGGCAAGGACGGCTGGGACGTCTTCGACGACGGCAAGCACCTCGACGCAGGCAAGCTCAAAGGCAACAAGGGCAACCAGAACTACCCGCTGCCCGCCGGCACCGACCTGACCGCCTACACCAGCGTCAGCATCTGGTGCGAACGCTTCGACGTCTCCTTCGGCGCGGCGGAACTGGCCCGGCAGCCGTAGGGCGCGCGATCTAGCGGCCGACGATCCGCAGGGCCAGGTCGCCGTACTGGTACGCGAGCTGGTCGACGGAGAACTCGCCGCTGTCGTGGAACCAGTTCGCCACGCCCATGCCCATGTCGAGGATCGAGTACGACGCCAGCCGGGCCGACCGGACCGTGAAGACGCCCTCCGCCAGACCGCGTTCGATCAGTTCGCGAAACCCGCGCTCGTACGCGCTGCGCAGGCGGAGGACCCGGCCGGGCCGCTCCAGGCTGCCGATCTCGCGGTTGCCGACGAACGCTTCGAGGCGGTGCCGGGCGTGGTACCGGACGTGCGCCTCCACCGCGCGGCGCAGGCGCTCGGTCACGTCGGTGACGCCGTCGACCGCCTCGGCGTGCATCGCCAGGAGCGCGTCCATCGTGCCGAGCATGATCTCGGCCAGCAGCACCTGCTTGCCGGACACGTGCTTGTACAGGCTGGGCCCGCGGATGCCGACCGCGGCACCGATGTCGGCCATCGTCGTCGCCCGGTAGCCCTGCGCGGCGAACAGCCGCAGCGCCGCCAGCCGGATCGCCGCGGCCCGGTCGGCCGGCAGCCCGGCCGCGATGTCGCCGGGGCGATGGGGACGTTCCACCTTCATTCCGTCAGGCTAGCGCCGATTAGCCACATTGTCTTGACTTCGCGACCAGTTGAGCGTTCTCATGGCTAATAGTCATTAGCCACCGGAGGCGCCGATGCCGATCAAGTTCACTGTGGACGAGCCCGTCGCCCGGCTCGCCGAACGCGTGCGGGAGTTCGTCCGGGAGGTCGTCCTCCCCGAGGAACAGGCCTGCGACGGCGTGCTGCACGACGGGCCGGAACCGCTCCGGCGCCGGCTTCAGCAGGCCGCGCGTGACGCCGGGGTCTTCGCCCCGCACCTGGGCCTGGACCTGCGCGGCCAGGCCGTGGTGTTCGAGGCCGCCGGCTACTCCCTGCTCGGCCCGCTCGCCCTGAACATCGCGGCGCCCGACGAGGGCAACATGCACCTGCTGGCCAAGGTCGCCGGCGAAGACCAGCGGAAACGCTACCTGGACCCGCTCGCCGCCGGAGAGATCCGCTCCTGCTTCGCGATGACCGAACCGGCGCCCGGCGCGGGCTCGGACCCGCGCGCCCTCACCACGACGGCGACCCGGGTCACCGGCGGCTGGCGGATCGACGGCCGGAAGTGGTTCATCAGCGGCGCCGACGGGGCCGCCTTCGCGATCTGCATGGCCCGCACCAGCGGCGTGCCCGGGGACGCCGGCGGCGCGACGATGTTCCTCGTCGACGCGGGCAACCCGGGCATGAAGATCGTCCGCAACATCGCGACCCTCGACGAAGGACTCTTCGGCGGCCACAGTGAAGTCCTCTTCGACGGCTGCGAGGTCGGCGACGACGCCGTGCTCGGCGAGGTCGACCGCGGCTTCGGCTACGCCCAGGTCCGGCTCGGGCCCGCGCGGCTCACCCACTGCATGCGGTGGCTGGGCGTCGCCCGCCGGGCGCAGGACGTCGCCCTCGACCGCGCCGCGAGCCGGTCGGCGTTCGGCCGCCCGCTCGACGAGCTCGGGATGGTGCAGCAGCTGATCGCCGACTCCGAAATCGACATCGAGGCGGCTCGGGCCCTGCTGTGGCGCGCCTGCTGGGAGCTGGACCAGGGGCGTCCCGGCGCGCAGCACACGTCGATCGCCAAGACGTTCGTGGCCGAGGCCGTGCACCGGGTGGTCGACCGCGCGGTCCAGATCTGCGGCGCGCTCGGGATCTCCGCGGACGCCCCGCTTTCGCGGCTGTACCGGGAAGTCCGGCCCTTCCGCATCTACGACGGCCCGTCGGAGACGCACCGGTGGGCGATCGCCCGGCGCGCGTCCAAGGCCCGCGCGGCTCTCCGATGACCGACACCGGCGTCGACGTCGACGCCTTGCGACGCTACTTCGAGCGCGAGGTTCCGGAGTTCGGCGGCGAGCTGGGGATCGAGCTGATCCACGGCGGCCGGTCCAACCTCACTTACGCCGTGACCGACGGGACGCGCCGCTGGGTGCTGCGCCGCCCGCCGCTCGGGCACCTCACGCCGACCGCGCACGATGTCGGCCGCGAGTTCCGCGTGATGGCGGCGCTCGGCCCGACGGACGTCCCGGTCCCCCGCACCGTCGTCTCGTGTGAAGACCCGGCGGTACTCGGGGTTCCCTTCACCATCGTGTCGCATGTGGACGGACCGGTGCTGCGGGACGGCGCCGCCTTGCCGGAGATCGACGTCCGCCGGTACACGATGGCGCTGGTCGACGAGCTGGTGAAGCTGCACGCCCTCGTCCCCGCGGAGATCGGCCTCGGCGCGTTCGGCCGCCCCGAAGGCTTTCTCGGCCGCCAGCTCCGCCGCTGGCGAGGCCAGTGGGACCGGGTCGCGACCCGGGAGCTGACCACGGTCGGCGACCTGCACGAACGGCTCGTCAAGGCCGCGCCGGCGGAGAGCGGCGCCGTTCTGGTGCACGGCGACTACCGCTGGGACAACACGATCCTCGCACCGGGCGAGCCGAGCCGGATCGCGGCGATCGTCGACTGGGAGATGGCCGCGCTCGGTGATCCGCTCACCGACCTCGGGCTGCTGCTCGTGTACTGGGACCCGCGGGTGGCGCCCGTCCTCGGCGTCCGGCACGTCCCGACCGCGCACCCCGGCTTTCCCGCCGCGGCCGACCTCGCCGGGCAGTACGCCCGGCGCAGTGGCCGCGACCTCACGGAACTGGCTTTTTACCAGGCACTCGGCTGGTTCAAGCTCGCCGTCATCGCCGAAGGCATCCACGCCCGCCACCGGGCCGGGCAGTCGGTCGGCACCGGCTACGACGAAGTCGGCGCGGCCGTGCCCGGCCTGGTCGGCGCGGGTCTCGCCCTGCTCACCTGAGGAGAAAACCATGCGGTTGTCCGGAAAGATCGCGCTCGTCACCGGCGCGACGGGCGGCATCGGCGAGGCGATCACGCGCCGGCTGGCCGCCGACGGCGCGCGGGTCGTCGTCACCGACGTCGACGCTTCGCGGTGCGAAGCCCTGGCTGCGGAACTGCCCGACGCACTCGGCCTGGCCCTCGACGTCACGTCGGAAGAGGCCTGGCAGGAGACGGTGTCACAGCTGGACCGGCTGACGATCCTGGTGAACAACGCGGGCATCGGCGAGCCCGCGACGGTCGAGACGGAAACCCTGGAAACCTGGGAGAAGGTCATCGCCGTCAGCCAGCGCGGGGTCTGGCTGGGCATGAAGCACGCGGGCGCGGCGATCGACCGCGCGGGCGGCGGCTCGATCGTCAACATCGCGTCGATCTTCGGCACGGTCGGCGGCTTCGGGACGCACTTCTCCTACCACGCCGCGAAAGGCGCGGTCCGGCTGATGACCAAGAACGCGGCCCTGCACTGGGGCAAGCGCGGCGTGCGAGTCAACTCGGTCCACCCCGGATTCATCGAGACGCCGTTGTCCCGGCGGCTCTGGGAGGGCACGCCCCGCCACACGGCGATGGTCGACGGCACCCCGCTCGGCCGCCTCGGCCGCACCGACGAGGTCGCGGGCGCGGTGGCCTTCCTGGCGTCGGAGGACGCGAGTTTCGTGACGGGCTCAGAGCTGTACGTCGACGGCGGCTGGACCGCCCGCTGACGCGCCGCCGATGTCCGTGAATGGCACATTGAGAGACTCTACGTCCCTCAATGTGCCATTCACGGCACGAGCTGGAAATGGGAGACACCGTCCACTTCGGACACCACGGCCCGGCCGCGGGCGACCAGGACGTCCAGGTGGGCGACGGTCTCGTTCGCCGCGAGCATCCGGTTGAAGTCGTTGAGGTCGCCGAAGGCGATCGCCCGCCTCGTCCACGAGAGCCGCTCCGCCACGGCATGGCCGGTCCGGGCGCCCGAGCCGAGGGCGTCCTCCGTCTCGGCGAGCCGCTTGTCGTGATGATCCAGGAGTTCCTCGACGCGCGTGTGCGTACTCGCCGCGGCCGGGCCGTGCGCGGGCAACAGCCGCGTGTCCGGGAACGTCGTCATCAGGCCCAGGGAGCTCAGGTAGTCGCCGAGCGGGAGACCCGGTTCGCCCAGCTCGAAGCCGATCGACGGCGTGATGTGCGGCAGCACGTGGTCGCCGGAGAACAGCAGGCCCCGAGCCGCGTCGCGATACACGACGTGCCCGCGCGTGTGGCCGGGCGTCGGCACCACCAGCAGCGGGTGCCGCAGCGGCACCGTGCCCGCGTCGAGCCACCGGTCCGGCGGCTCCCAGCCGGACGGGTCGAACTCGCCGTACCCCTCCGCCATCCGCGAAGCCAGATCGGGCGCGCCGCCGCGACGGAGGACGTCCAGCGAGGTCACCGGGACGTCGGTGCGCAGCGTGGTCAGCAGCTCGAGCCCCGGCCGCTCGCCCGCGCCGAGGTGGACCCGGGTCCCGAACCGGCGGCGCAGCTCGATCGCCTGGGTGTAGTGGTCGCGGTGGATGTGCGTGACGTAGACGTCGGTGATCTCGTCGAGCCGGTGGCCGAGTCCGGCCAGCGACGAGTCCAGCACCGCCAGGGACTCCGGGATCGACCAGCCGGCGTCGATCAGGACCAGGCCGTCCGGCTCCTCCACAACATAAACGTTGATCGCGCGCAGGCCGTCGTTCGGCAGCGGCAGCGGGATCCGGTGCACGCCCGGCGCGACCGTCTCCGGCCCGCCGGTGGCCCACTTCCCGCGGTCGAGACTCATACTGTGCCAATCGTTACTGATCCGGCCACAGTCACGGCCGAATGACTTTCGCGGCAACGGTTACGTGCCGAGTGGGGGTCGGCCTGCTTTTGGCCGGATCAGCAACCCCCGTGTGCAGGCCTTCGGCGACCTCGCGTGCGCCCGCGCGGTCGAGCTTGCCGACCTTCGTCTGCGGCAGCGCGTCCACCAGGTACACGAACTCCGGCCATTTCGTCTTGGACAGCCCAGCCTCCTGCAGATAGCCGGTGATGTCCCCCAGCTCGACCGGAGAACCGTCACGCGGGACGGCGAGCAGGGCCACCCGTTCCCCGAGGACGTCGTCATGGACCGGCACCACACACGCCTGTTCCAGCCGCTCGTAGCCGGCGACGGCCCGCTCGATCTCGGTGACGTCGATGTTCCGGCCGCCGCGGATGATCACGTCCTTCTCCCGGCCCATGATCGTGATCAGACCGTCCACATCGGACACCACGAGGTCGCCGGTCGGGAAGAACCCGTCCCCGGTCAGCTCCGGCGGCTCGACGCGGCCGCCGCGGGCGTACCCGAGGAACAGCGACGGCCCCAGGACCTGCGCCCGGCCGGTCTCGCCCGGACCGAGCACGGCGCCGTGCGGTGACACGGCCCGGACCTCGGTGCCGGGGAACGGCCGTCCGTCGTGGCCCAGCCGGATCTCCGCGGGCTCCTCCGGCAGGGGTGAGGTGTGGCCGAGGCACTCGGACATCCCGAACACGCGCAGGATCTTCGTCCCCAGCGCGGTCTCGGCCCGCTCCAGCGCAACGCGGTCCATCGGACCGCCACCCACGGTGATCGACCGGACGCCCGGCAGTGCGCCCGCGTCCGCCAGCTGGAGGGCCATCGTCGGGACGCACATCGTCCAGCGGGTGCGCGTCTCGGCCAGCCGGGCGACCACCGCGGGCGGGTCCCACTTCGCCGTCAGGACCAGCGGGCCGCCGAGCAGCAACGAGCAGTAGACGCCGAAGCAGAACGCCGCGGCCGACGACAGCGGCACGATCGCCGCGACGGCGTCGCCGGGCCGGAGGCCGTTGATTTCGATCGTGCACGAGCAGGCGTAGCGCAGGGCCTCCTCGGACTGGACGACGCCCTTGGCCCGCCCGGTGGACCCGGACGTCAGGCCGATGAACGCGCCGCCGTTCCACCGCGCCGGGTCGCCCCGGCCCGCCCCCGACACGGCGGACCAGCAGTCGAGCGCGGGCCGGGTGCCACCGGGCCGCACCGCGGCGACGTCCCATTCGTCCATTGCGGACGGTTCGGCGACGACGACGTCCGGCCGGATGTCTTCGCACGCGGCCGCGAACTCGGCGCGGGTCGTGTGCCGGTTGACCACGGCGAGGACCCCGCCGGTCAGGCCGGTGGCCAGCGCGGCGGCGACCGTGCGCCAGGAGTTGCCGGCCTGCACCAGCGCCGTGGCCCGCGGGCCGAGCACGTCGGCGAGGACCTCGGCGTGGGTCAGCAGCTCGCGGGCGGTGTGCTCGCCGCTGTCGTCGACGACGGCGACGAAGTCGGCCTGCTCGGCGCGTTTGCGGAAATCCTGGACGGCTTCCCTCATCCGGC
Organism: Amycolatopsis balhimycina FH 1894; assembly: GCF_000384295.1. Classification (NCBI taxonomy): domain Bacteria; kingdom Bacillati; phylum Actinomycetota; class Actinomycetes; order Pseudonocardiales; family Pseudonocardiaceae; genus Amycolatopsis; species Amycolatopsis balhimycina. The sequence goes on from NZ_KB913037.1 coordinate 1,514,485, forward strand.
GAACATCTCCCGTTCGGTGCCGAGGACGGCGATCCGGCGGCCGCGCATGTCGCCGACCTGGGCGACGGCTTCGGCCCATTCCGGGCTGGCGAGGGCCTTGCGCAGGTCCTCCTCGGTGTCGAAGCCGAGGATCGAGACGCCGTCCCAGCCCTCCGAGCGCGGCTCCAGGGCCGCCTCGACCTCGGTGTGCCGCCACGAGCGCAGGCCCGGCAGCCGGTAGGTGAGCTCGGCGTGGTCGGTCCGCCACCAGGTGATGAACCGCTCGTGGGTCCAGTCCGGCGGCTTAGCGGCCAGCAGCACCAGGTTGTACATCGGCACCTCCCTCGAACCGGACGCCGGGTGAGCGTCCGATGATCAGGCGTTGCAGCCGCCCGGACGGGCCGACCTGGCCCGCGGCGACATAGTTGGCGACGACCTCCCCGGCGCGGCGGACCTCGCCGAGGTAGAACTCGGCCCGTCCGGTCGAGCTCACGTCCAGGGGGTGGTGGGTGAGCGTGCCCTTCTCGCGCTGGGCGAGGTAGCCCTCCATCGCCTCGCGTCCGCCGGCGAAGTCGGTCGCGCGGCCGTCGGTGGAGAACAGGATGGAGAACGTGAAGTCGTCGTCGATCAGGTCCAGGATCCGCGACGGCGTGTCGCTGTCCATGATCTCGAACCACTTCGTCAGGAACGGCGCTTCAGACACGTTGGGCCTCCTTGCCCGTCCTAGCGGCGGCCAGCTGCCCGGCCCGGCGGCCGGACACCACGGCCAGGCACAGCCCGCCGCCGTAACCCTCGTTATACACATCGGACAGGTCGGCGCCGGCCGGGTAGAGGCCGTCGATGGGTGTGCCGGTGGTGTCCAGGGCGGTGCCGCCGGTGTCGGCTTCGATGCCGCCGAAGGTGAAGGTGATGGCCGGGACGACGTCGGCGTGGAAGACGCGGCCGTCGCCGAGCCGGGCACGGGCTTCGGCGTCGAGCGACACCGGCAGGGCGTCGACGTTGTCGGCGACGCCGACGTGGCCGCCGCGATCGCGGGAGAACGCCCAGCGGTCGAGGCGGGGGCTGCCGGGGATGAACGGGGTCTCGGCGGCGGCGCGCTGGACGGCTTCGGACCACAGCAGGAGGCCGCGGCCACCGTGGGCGGCGAGCGCCATGGCGTTGTTGTGGTCGCCGCGTGTCTCGTCGGTGAACCGGTGGCCGGCCGGGTCGAGCAGGACGCCGTGGCTGCTGTGGTAGAGCGCGAAGGCGATGTAGTCGATGGGGCTCAGCGGCTCGGCGCCTTCGGCGAACAGGTGGCCGTAGAAGCCGGTGTTCGCGGTGTTGACCGACGCGCCGAGCCCGGCCGCGAGGGCGACGCCGGCGCCGCGGGACCACGGGTTGCCGCGCAGCGGCGGGACGAACCCGCCGCCGACGAGCCCGGCCCGGACGTCGGGGTCGGCCTGCCGTCCCCCGGTCGCGAGCACGACGGACCGCGCGGTGATCCGCCGCGGCCCGGCCGGTGTCGTGGCTTCGACCAGGTAGCCGCCGCTGTCCCGGGCCAGGTTTTCGGTCTGCGCGCCGACGACGACCTGGCCGCCGGCCGCGGTCAGTGCCCGGGTCAGGTGGGCGAGCAGGACCGGCATGTCGAACTTGCGGCCGCGCCCGGCCAGCGCCCGTTCGACGCCGGTCAGGGGCGGCGCGAAGTCCGACAGCCACGCGATGGCGTCGTGGTAGCCCTCGACGACCAGCAGGCCGTGGCGCTGGTACGGGCCGGGGTCCTCCCGGCGCAGCGCAGCCTCGTCCTCGATGGCCCAGACGTAGCCACCGGAGATCGCCGCGGATCCTCCGATCACCGGTGCGCGTTCCAGGACCAGCGTTCGCGCGCCGCCGGTGGCCGCCGTGACGGCCGCGGACAGCCCGGCGAGCCCGGCTCCGAGCACGACGACGTCGAAGTCCCCGGTCATCGGCCGGCTCCTTCCGGCCAGTCGATCAGGGCGAACGTCGTGCTGAAGAACGCCTGGTAGCGGGCCAGCAGCCCGTTCGGCGACACGACCGCGGCCGAGTGGAAGGCGCCGACCGGTTCACCCGCTTCAGTGACGACGCCGTAGACCATCTCGGTGTCGCCATCGGCGCAGTAGCGGAGGATTTCGTGCACCCGGTCGACCGGGTTGCGGCCGTCGAGGTAGGCCGCGAAGTCCGCTTTGGACGTCCCGGCGACCTCGCCGGACGGCAGCGCGATCAGGAACCGCAGGTCCGGTTCCATCAGTTCGAGGGCTTTGGCCGGGTCCTGTCCGTCCATACAGGACAGATATTCTCGCAACGCCACGGTCACTCTCCCTTGAGTGGTCGGCGGGTGGTCACCGGGCGGGCGGGGTGTAGAAGTCCCCTTCGGAGGTCCACTTGCCGTTCTTGACGACGACCTTCTGCACGTCACGCGAGCCCATGTGGCGGTCCGGGCCGAAGCTCATCACGGGAGCGACGCCGGGGTCGATGTTCTTCGCCTGTTCGTAGGCTTTCGCCAGCGCGTCGGACGTCACCGCGCCCTTGACGGTCTGCGCGATCTGGGCGAACACCTTCGCCCCGGCCCAGCCCCAGAGCGCGATGAAGTCGGCGGGCTGGCCGGGCTCGTACTTCGCCATGGCGTCGCGGAACTCCTGGACGGCCGGGTCGGTGTCGTTGGGCGACTTGACCAGCTGTACGGCGCGGGCACCCTCGGCGGCGGGGCCGGCCAGGGTGAGCGTGGACTGCGCGGCGACCGGCGCGTAGCTGTACGTCGGCGCGGTGAGCCCCTGCAGCTTGGCCTCCTTCATGAAGGCGGCCGCCTCGGGCGAGGCGAGGATCAGGACGACCGCGTCCGGCGCCTTGCCCTTCACCTGGCTGACGACCGGGCTGTAGTCGGTGGACTGGAACTTCACCGGCTGCAGGCCGACGTTCATCGCCGGGTCGGACTTCTTGGCGACGCCCTGGGCGGCCTGGGCGACCTTGACGAACGCCGCAGGGTCGCTGTGCACGACGACGACGTTCTTGCGGCCGTCCTTGGCCACCCAGTCGCCGAGCGCGGCGGCCTGGTCCTCGTAGAGGGTCTGCGTGCCGAAGAGGTTCGCGCGCGGCGGGTTGTACCAGGAGTCGAGGCCGCCGAGCTCGTTGAGGATCGGCACCTTCGACTGCTGGAGCACGAACGGGAACGCGGCCTCGGCCTGCGAAGTCCCGTTGGCCGCGACGATGGCGGAGACCTTGTCCTGGCCGATCAGCTCGCGGGCGATCTGGACGGTCTGCTGCGGGTCGAACGCGTTGTCCTTGACGATCCAGTTGACCTTGCGGCCGTTGATGCCGCCGCGGTCGTTGATCATCTTGAAGTAGGCGTCCGCGCCGGCGCGCTGCGGGACGCCGGAGGCGCTGACCGCGCCGGTGAGCGGGTACCACGCCCCGATCGTGATCTCTTTGTCGTTGACTCCGGCCGAGTTCGCGCTCGCACAGGCGGTGGCGGCGAGAATCAGGGTCGCGGCGACGGCGGCAACTTTGACGGGCGTCGAGCGGAGGCGCATGACTGCTCCTAGCAACCTGAGTTCAGTTCAGTTTGACTGTAGCCGCCGCTCCCCGGGTGGACAAGGGACGCGGAAGACTATCCGAATGGGACGGTCACGGGAAAAGCGTTCCCCGCTTGCTCTTCCCCGCGCCAAAGTCCGTGAATGGCACATTGAGGGACTTGAAGTCCCTCAATGTGCCATTCACGGCTCGAGCGGGCCGGGGCGACGTTATTCGGTGACCATGCGGATGCAGCAGCCCTCGATGAGCTCCCGCACCTCGGCCAGCGGCGTCGGCCCACCGGGCCGGTACCACCGCCAGACGCTGATGATCATGCCCAGCATGGCGAGCGCCAGGGTGTGGGCGTCGCGGACCGGGAACACGCCTTGGGACATGCCCTGGGTGATCAGGCGCGTCCAGTCGCGCTCGATGCTCTGCACCAGCTCACGGGCCGCGCGCCGCTCGGTCTCCTCGCGTTCGGACGCGCGGGGCCCGGCCAGCAGCACCATGTTGTTCTGCAGGATCCGCATCTGGAGGATCTCGGACTCCGACACCGCGAACGCCGCGCGCACCGCGGCCCGCAGCGCCGCCACCGGGTCGGTCTCGCCCTCGGTGGCCTCGACGAACTGGTCGCGCGAGCGCTGCAGCTCCAGCCGCATGATGGTCAGCAGGCAGTGCGCCTTGGACTCGAAGTAGTGGTAGAGCGCGGTCTGCCCGATCCCGACGCGGCCGGCCACGGCCGACCACTTGGTCGCCTCGTAGCCCGTCTCGCCGAAGTACTCGACCGCGGCGGCCAGGATGGCGCCCCGCTTGGACCGGGGTCCTTCGTCCGGTTCCACGAGCCTCGCCCCGGTCATCGCCTGCCCTCTCGTGCGCGTCACCTTGCGACCCCCGAGCGTAGTCCTCACCTGAATTCATGTCACAACGGCTTCCGCGCGAGGAAGGCCGCGACGCCGTCCCGGCCGGACGGGGAGACCGCCGCCTCGGCGATGGCCCGGGCTTCGGTGTCCAGGTGCTGTCCGAACGGAGTTGTCGCTCCGTCCCGGACCAGGCGTTTGGTGACGCCGAAAGCCGCTCCGGTCAGCTGCTCCGCGAGGGCGGCCGCCGCTTGCTCCGGATCCACCGCGATGCTCGTGACCAGGCCGGCGGCCAACGCCTCCGCGGCGGTGAGACGGCGGTTCGTCAGCAGCAGCTCGAGCGCCAGCCGAGGGCCGACCAGCCGGGGCAGCGACCAGGAAACGCCCGCGTCGGGCGTATAGCCGATCCCGGTGTAGGCCGCCACGAAGCCGACGTCGTCGGCCGCGACGACGAGGTCGGCGACGCCGAGGAGCCCGAGCCCGGCCCCCGCGACCGCGCCCCGCACGGCGGCGACCACCGGAGCGTCGAGCGCGGCGAGGATCCGCAGTGCCTCGTGCAGGGCGCCGGTGACCCGGTCGAGGTGGGCGCGAAGGTCGCCGGCGGCCGCGAACTCCCGCAGGTCACCGCCGACGCAGAATGCCGGGCCGGCCGCCGTGAGCAGCACCGCGCGGGCGTGCTCACACCGCCGGGCAGAGTCCAGGAGACCCTCCGCGGTCGCGAGGTCGATCGGGTTTCCCCGGCCGCGGGTCAGCCGGACGTGGGCGACGCCGTTCTCGACGGCCACCGACACGCTCATCGCGCGGTCCAGCCGCCGTCGACCACCATGACCTGGCCGGTGTAGTACGACGAGGCGTCCGAGGCCAGGAACAGCAGAGCCCCATCGAGTTCGCCGACATCGCCGCCGCGGTTGAGCATCGTGTTGCGCTCCACCCACCGGCGGGAACGCTCGTCGGCGAACAGGTCGTCGGTCATCTCCGAGCGGAACCAGCCGGGCGCCAGCGCGTTGACCCGGATCCCGGCGCCGCCCCACTGGCCGGCCAGCTCCCGGGTGAGCCCGATCAGCCCCGCCTTCGACGCCGCGTAGCTCGCCCCGCCCAGCGGCGCGGCCGAAACCAGCCCGAGGATCGACGCGACGTTGACGATGCTGCCGCCGTCCCCGCGCTCGGCCATCAGCCGGGACAGGTGGAACGGCGCCACCAGGTTCACCGCCAGCACCTCCGCGAAATCCGCAGCGCTCTCCTTCGCGGCCAGCCGCTCCCCCGGCACCCCGGCGTTGTTGACCAGGATGTCGATCCGGCCCGCCGTCTCGGCCAGCCGGCAACGGTCCGCCTCGACCGAAACATCGCAGGTCACAGCATGGATCTCCGGACCGAGAGCGGCCAGCCGGTCAGCCCGGCGCGCGGCGGCGAACACGGTGGCCCCCGCCGAAGCCAGCACCGACGCGAACCGCGCGCCCAGCCCCGACGACGCCCCGGTCACCACCGCCGTCTTCCCGGCGAGGGAGAACATCAGGCGTCCACGGCGATCGGGAGAGCGGTCGCGCCGCCGTCCAGCACGAGGGCCTGCCCGGTCATCCACGACGACGCCTCGCTCGCCAGGAACAGCGCCGCGTTGGCGACGTCCTCGGTGGTGCCTAGGCGGCGCAGCGGCAGCTTGGCGGTGAGGACGGCCTCGCGCGCCTCCCACACCGCCCGGGCCAGCTCGGTCTTGATCACGCCCGGGGCGATCGCGTTGACCCGGACCTTCGGGCCGAGTTCGTAGGCCAGCTGGCGGGTCATCAGCAGCATCGCGGCCTTGGTGGCGTTGTAGTAGCCGATCTGCGGGTCGACGATCATCCCGCCGACCGAAGCGATGTTGACGATCGTGCCGCCGTGCTCGCTCATCCAGGCGTGCCAGGCCGCACGGCTCCAGGCGATCATCCCGTACTGGTTGACCCGCACGGTCTTCTCCGCGCGCGGCAGGTCCAGTTCCAGCAAGTCACCCATGTACGGGTTGGTCGCCGCGTTGTTCACCAGGACGTCGACGCGTCCGAAGTGGACCATCGTGTCGGCGACGCAGCGCTCGGCCTGCTCGGGTTCGCCGGCGTTGGCGACGACATCCAGGACGTCGCCGGTGCCTTCGCCGCGGAGCAGCTCGGCGCGGGCGTCCCTGAGTCCGTCGGCCTTGCGCGCCGCGATGACGACGTGCGCCCCGGCCGCGCGGAAGGCACGAGCGATGCCGAGACCGATGCCGCGCGAGCCGCCGGTGATCACGGCGACCTGTCCGTCGAGAACCTTCATGGCGCTTTCTCCTTGTACCGGGCCAGTTCCTGCCGGGCGACCGTGCGCAGGTGGACTTCGTCGGGGCCGTCGGCGATCTTCAGTGCGCGGGTGATCGAGAACAGCCGGGCCAGCACGGTGTCGTCGCTGACCCCGGCCGCGCCGTGCGCCTGCACCGCGCGGTCGACGACGCGGTGGGCGACGTCGAGGGCGGCGACCTTGATCGCGGCGACCTCCAGCCGGGCGGCCGCGTTGCCGACGGTGTCCATCAGCCACGCCGACTTGAGCACCAGCAGCCGCAGCTGCTCGATCTCGATGCGGCTGCGGGCGATCCATTCCCGCACGACGCCCTGGTCGGCGAGCGGCCCGCCGAAGGCGACGCGCGAGAGCGTCCGCTCGCACATCAGCTGCAAGGCGCGTTCGGCGAACCCGACCGCGCGCATCGCGTAGTGCATGCGGCCGGGGCCGAGCCGTCCCTGGGCCAGCGCGAACCCCTCGCCTTCGCCGCCGAGCAGGTTCGCCGCGGGCACGCGGACGTTCTCGAACAGCACCTCGCCGTGGCCGAGGCGGTCGGTGTAGCCGAACATCGGCAGGTCGCGCAGCACGGTGACCCCCGGGGCGTCCCGCGGGATCAGGATCATGCTCTGCTGCCGGTAGGTCGGCGCGGAAGGGTCGCTGACGCCCATCAGGATGATCAGCCGGCAGTCCGGGTCGAGGATGCCGGAGGTGTACCACTTGCGGCCGTCGACGACGTAGTGGTCGCCGTCGCGGGTGATGCGAGTGCGGATGTTGCGGGCGTCGGAGCTGGCGACGTCGGGTTCGGTCATCGCGAAGCACGACCGGATCCGGGCGTCCAGTAACGGTTTCAGCCACCGGTCCTGCTGCTCGGCGGTGCCGAAGAGCGACAGCAGCTCCATGTTGCCGGTGTCCGGGGCCGAGCAGTTGAAGACTTCGTTGCCGATGATCGAACGGCCCATCAGCTCGGCCAGCGGCGCGTAGTCGAGGTTCGTCAGCCCGGCACCCCAGCCGCCGTGGGCGAGAAACAGGTTCCACAGGCCTTCGGCGCGGGCCTTTTCCTTGAGTTCCACCATGATCGGCGGCAACGCGTGGGGGTCGGCGGCCTCGGCGAGCTGGCGGTCGTACACCCGCTCGGCCGGGATGACATGGGTGTCCATAAAGGACTTGACCCGCTCCTGCAGTTCGGTGGCGCGGGCCGAAAACGCGAAATCCATGGTCAGCTCCTCAGAATGGCCACGGCGGACCGGATCATCGCGGCGATCGTCGGCGGCAGCCGCTCCTGGTCGGGGTCGTGGTGCTTGCCTTCGCGGTGGCGGCGCAGGTTGTGGCCCATGATCGCGGCCATCTTCATCCGGCCGAGGGCCCGGAACCACGCCATGTCCGGCAGGGGGTCGCCGTAGGCGTCCAGCAGGTCCGCTTCACTGGGCAGGCCGGGCACCGGGACGCCCAGCGCCGGAAAGTTGCCGTGGTCCGCGAACAGCAGGAACCAGCCGAGGTCGGTGCGGGGATCGCCGGTGCTCCAGATCTCCCAGTCCACGACGGCCGTCGCACGCGGTCCGGCGAACAGGACGTTCCCGAGCCGGAAGTCACCGTGCACCAGCACCGGCGGCAGGTCGTCCGGCACGGTGTCGGCCAGCAATCGCAGCAGGTCCTCGGCGCCCGGCCGCAGTTCGGCCGGGACCGCGTGCATCGTGCGGCTCCAGCGTTCCAGCTCACTCGCGGCCGTGGCGGGCGGTTCGCCGGGCACCGGTCCGGCGTCGTGCAGCAGGCGCAGGAGACGGGCCGCTTCGAGCATCCGCGTGCGCGCCAGCTCCGGGGTGAGGGCGTGTTTGTCGAGGACGGGCTCGATCGCCTCGCCCTCGGCGAACTCCATGGCGAACCACGTCTCGTCCGTCACGATCACGCGCGGCACCGGAACGGCCGAACCCGCGAGAGCACGCAGGACCCGCGCCTGCCGCAGGACGTCGTTGCGGCCCACCGGTTTCTGCCCCGGCGGCACCGCCTTGACGACGTACTTGCCCTCGACCGAGTAGGTGAGCCCGGAGTGCCCGCCCGGCAGGACTTCCAGCTCACCGCCGAGATGTTCCCGGACCTGGTCCGCGAGGCTCATCGCGACGGCTCCTTCGGCAGGCCGAGCACGCGCTCGGCGAGGATGGTCCGCTGGATCTCGTCCGAGCCGCCGGCGATGCTGTAGCCGGGCGCGCCCAGCAGGTGCTCGGTCCAAGCGAACGTGCCCCACTCGCCGGTGTCCGCGACCAGCCGCGGACCGAGCAGCTGCACCACGAGGTCGCTGGTCCGCCGCATCGTCTCGGTCGCGTAGAGCTTCCCCACCGACGCTTCCGCACCGGGCTCCCGTCCCGCCGCCAGTGCGGCCGTCACCCGCAGGCCGATGAGCCGCTGGACGAGCGTGCGGACGAACAGCTCCGCGGTCTGCTGCCGCTCGACGTCGGACAACGTACTGTGCCGGGCCAGTTCGATCGCGCGGTCGGCGTTGTCCAGGCCGAGCGACCCGGAGTCGAGGCGTTCGGCGGCCAGCACGCTGAGCGTGACCTTCCAGCCCAGCCCGGCCGGACCGAGCCGGTCGGTGTCGGGCACGACCACGCCGTCGAGGTAGACCTCGTTGAAGCTGGCGCCGCCGGTCATCTGCCGGATCGGCCGCACGGTGACGCCCGGGGCGTCCATCCGCACCAGGAACACCGTGATCCCGGCGTGCTTGGGTGCCTCGGGATCGGTGCGGCACACCGCGACACCCCAGGTGGCGACCCGGGCGCCGGACGTCCACACCTTGTGCCCGTCGAGGACCCACTCGTCGTCGCGGCGCACCGCCCGGGTCCGGACCGCCGCGAGGTCGGACCCGGCTTCGGTCTCCGAGAACAGCTGGCAGGCCAGTTCGTCGGTCCGCAGCATCGGCCGCAGCCAGCGCCGCTTCTGCTCGTCGGTCCCCCAGATCTCGATCGCCGGGGCGACCAGGTGCTGGGTGACGGGGAAGATCTCGCTGCGGCGCGGGACGTCGAACGCGGCTTCCTCGGTCCGGTAGAGCTGTTCGTAGAACGCGGGCAGTCCACGGCCGCCGGACGACGGCGCCCGGCCGAGCGCGCCCCAGCCCGCGTCGAACCGGGTGCGTTCCCACTCCTGGCCACGCGCGGTGTGCGAGCGTTCCTCTTCTTCGGTCCAGTTGTCGAACACCGCGACCGAGTCGTCGCCGGTTCCCCACGCGGCTGACGTCCGGGGACTGGCCACAGTGGACAGCCACTCCCGAGCCTGGGCGCGGAACTCCGCCGGGCCGGTCATCGGCTCAGCACCGTGCACGCGCTGACCCCGGGCGCGCCGTAGACGTGGGTGAACCCGACGCTCGGCTCGCCCGGCACCTGACGGGCGCCCGCCCGGCCGCGCAGCTGCTGCACGACCTCGTAGACCTGCCGCAACCCGGACGCGCCGATCGGCTCGCCGTTGGCGATGCAGCCGCCGTCGGTGTTGACCGGCAGCGAGCCGTCGATCTCCGTGGCCCGGGAAGCGATCAGCTTCTCCTGCTCGCCGTCCTCGCAGAAGCCGCATTCGGCCAGGTGCATCACCTCGGCTCCGCTTTCGGTGTCCTGCAGCTGGGCGACGTCCACATCGGACGGTTCGAGGCCGGCCGCTTCGAACGCCGCCGCGGCCGCGTCCCGGCTGACGCTGGTCGGCTCGCCCGCTTCCAGCACCGGGCTGAACACCTCGAACGAGCCACGACGGCGCGTCCGCACGACCGCCGACCGCAACGTGACCGGGTCGCGGGTGGGGACCGAGGGAGAGCACAGGACCAGCGCCGCCGCGCCCTCCCCCGGAGAACAGAACATGAACCGGGTCAGCGGGTCGTTGACCATGCCCGATTCGAGGATCTCGTCGGCGCTGATCTCCTTGCGGCGCCACGCCTCCGGCGTCAGGCTGCCGTTGCGGTACGCCTTTTCCGCGACCAGCGCGAGGGTCCGCGGCGTGATGCCGAAGTCGTGGGCGTAGCGCTGGATCTTCATGCCGAAGAACTGCGTGGTCACCATCAGGCCGTCGCGCCCGTAGGCGTCGTCCAGGCCCCAGTCCTCGGGACGGGGGTCGAACGCGCCCCGCGGGTGCTTGTCGAACCCGACGGCGAGCACGACGTCGGCCATCCCGCCGCGGATCGCGTTGACCGCCGAGACGAGCGCGCTGCCGCCGGTCGCACAGCCGTTCTTGACGTTGACGAACGGGAGCCCGGTCAGCCCGAGGTCGGCGACCAGGGTGTCGGCGAGCCCGGCGGCGTCGCTGCCGCCGAACGCGGCGCCGACCCGGGACCACGGGATCCCGGCGTCGGCCAGTGCCGCCGTCGCCGCCGCCACGGCGTGGTCCCGCCCGGACCGCTCGGACCGGCCGAACGGCGTCCGGGCGGCACCGCAGATCAGGACGTCGTCGGTCACGAATCCTCCTCGACCGGCTCGGCGTGCGGCACCCCGTCGGTCGCCTCGACCCGGAACCGCATTCCGATATGGACACTGTGGACACCCGCCGGATCGGGGACGTCGAGCACGGCGGCCACGCGCGGCCCGCCGTCCAGCTCGACGTACCCGAGCGCGAACGGCCGGAAGCCGCCGGCAGGCGGGACGTACGGGGGCGACTTCGGGGCGAACCGCTGAACCGTCCACGTCCACAACGTGCCCTCGGCGGGCAGGGTCACCCCCGTCGGCGTCATCGCTCAGCGCCCCGTCCACTTGGGTTCGCGCTTCTCCAGGAACGCCGCGACGCCTTCGGCCGCGTCTTCCGAGTTCAGCGTCACGCCCACCGCGAGGTGCTCCATGACCATCAGCGACTGCGTGTCGGCGTCGAGGCTGCGGTCGATGGTCATCTTGGTGATGCGCATCTGGAACGGGCTCTTGTCGGTGAGGTGGCTGATGAACTCCTCGACCGTCTCGTCCAGCTTGTCGGCCGGCGCGGACTTGTTGATCAGGTCGAAGTCGACGGCCTCGACGCCGGAGAGCAGCTTGCCGGTGAGCATCAGCTCCTTGGTCTTGCGGATGCCGATCATCCGCGGCACCCGGTAGATCGGGCCCGCGCCGCCGAAGAGCCCGCGGCGCATGTGGAAGTCGCCGATCTTGGCATCGTCCGAGGCGATCGCGAAGTCGCACGAGATCATCAGCTCGAACCCGCCGGCGGTGACGTACCCTTCGAGGACCGCGACCGACGGCGTGTTCATCGAGTACAGGCGGTCGCAGATCTTCGCGGAGATGACGGCCACCTCCATCGCCGTCGAGCTGCCGATGTACTCGGCCTGCAGGCTGTCGAGGTCGAAGCCGGAGCAGAACGTGCCGCCGCGGCCGCGCAGGACCAGCACGCGCAGGTCCGGGTCCTTGTCGACCTCGGTGATGATCTCGTCGAGCCGCTCCAGAATCGGCACGGTGACGCAGTTCTTCTTCCACGGACGGTTCAGCCAGACCCGCGCCACGTTCCCGTCGCGCTCGAACTGGATTTCGTCTTCCACGGCCATCTCGTTCTCCTAACTGAACTGACTTCAGTTTGATTGAATAGGTCGCACGGGCCTGCTGTCAACCCGCGTCCGGGTGGCTAAAGTCCCCATGCGGCGGCGAGGAACGCGCTGTGGTCCTGCGTGGTGCCGAACAGCACCTCGTCCGCGCGGGCGCGCCGGACGTAGCGGTGAGCCGGGTGCTCCCAGGTGAAGCCCGTCCCGCCGTGCAGCTGGACGTACTCGGCGACCGCGAGCCGATAGGCGCCGGTGCACACGGTCGCCGCCGCCGCGGCCGCCACTGGGAGTTCCGGAGAGCCGGTCGCGACGCAGGCGATGGCGTACGCCGCGGCCGAGCGCGCGGCCTCGTACTCCACCAGCAGGGCCGCGAGCCGGTGCTTGACCGCCTGGAACGAGCCGATCGGACGGCCGAACTGTCTGCGTTGCTGCACGTAGGACACCGTCGCGTCCAGTGCGTGCCCGATGCCGCCGAGCTGTTCGGCGGCCAGCGCGGCCCGGCCGATGTCGAGCACCCGCGGCACGACGTCCGCCGACCCGATCGGTGTGGCCGGGGTGCCGCGGAACTCGAGCCGCGCCTGCGGCCGGGTCTCGTCGAGCACCCGCAACGGTGTTCCGGGCACAGCCTCGCAGGCGTACAGCCGGTCCCCGGCCCGGACCAGGATCAGGTCCGCGTCGGCGCCGTCGAGGACGAAGTCCGCCGAACCCGACAGCGTTCCGTCGCGTGCCTGGACGTCGCCGTCGAAGGCGACGGTGGCGGTCAGTGTGCCGTCGGCGATGGCGGGCAGGTAGCGCTCGTCGCCGCTGAGCAGGAGGGTGTGGGCGGCGAGCACCACCGTAGGCAGCAGCCGCGGAGCGCACAACGCGCGGCCGGCTTCCTCCAGCACCACCGCCAGCTCGGCGAACGAGTACCCGGCGCCGCCGTGCTCCTCGGGAATCGCGAGCCCCTGGACTCCCAGCTCCGCGGCCATGCGTTTCCAGAGGGAGCCGTCTGCCTCGTGCGCGGCGAAGAAGTCCCTGGTCACCGCGCGGAGTTCGCGCTGCTCCGCGGTCTCGGTCAGCAGCGCGGGATCGATCAGCATCACGCCTCCAGCGTCGTCACGTCGCGGACTCCCAAGGCGACCGCGTGCTCGCCGCCGAAGTAGGCGGACTCGGCCCGCGCAGCGAACGCGGGATCCGTCGCCGGGCCGCGCGCGGCCACCACCCCTTCGTGCAGCACGACCACGTCGTGGCAGGTCGCCATCGCGCGGCTGAGGAGCTGTTCCAGCAGGACGACGGTCAGCCCGCCCTCGGCCAGCTCGCCCAGCCGGCCGTACACCTCGTCGACCAGGGCCGGGGCGAGCCCGAGCGCCGGTTCGTCGACGACGAGGACGTCCGGTCCGGCCATCAGGGCGCGGGCGATGGCGAGCATCTGCTGCTCGCCGCCGCTGAGCCCGGCGGCCTGGACCGAAAGCCGGTCACGCAGCCGGGGCGGCAGCCACTCCGCCGTCTCGTCCAGCTTCGCCCGCAGCGCCGCGCCTTTCAGCCCCACGGAGTACGCGGCGACTTCGAGGTTTTCGCGCAGGGACAGCGTTTTGAACAGGGCCCGGCCTTCGGGCACGAGGCTGGTCCGCACCGTCCGGACGCCGGTGTCGCTCACCTCGCGCGTCCCGCCGGACGGCCGCAGCGAGCCGTGCAGGATGCGGCCGAGGGTGCTCTTGCCCGCGCCGTTCGCGCCGACGACGCCGAGGACGGCGCCCTCGTGGACGTCCAGGTCGATCCCGCGCAGCGCCGCGACCCCGCCGTAGTGGTGTTCGACGCCGGCCAGCCGGAGCACGACCGGGCTGTCCTCGGCTCGCGCGGGCAGCGCGGCGCGCGCGGTCGTCGTCCCGAGGTACGACGCCTGCACGGCCGGGTCGCGCAGCACCTCGTCCGGCATTCCTTCGCCGACGGGCTTGCCGAAGTCGAAGGCGACGACCCGGTCGGCCACGGCGAACAGGTCGTCCAGCACGTGGTCGATGACCAGCACGGCGGCGCCCGCGTCGCGCAGGCGCTCGATCTGCCGGGCGGCGGTCGCGCGCTCGTCGGCGTCCAGGCCGCCGAACGGCTCGTCCAGGACGAGCAGCGCGGGCTCCTCGGCCATCGCGCGGGCGAGATCGAGGCGCTTCTGCAGCCCGAACGGCAGCTCGGCCGGGTACCGGTCGGCGACGTCGGCCAAGCCGACGCGGGCGAGCAGCTCGCCCGCGACCCGCCGCTGCCGCGGCGTGATCCGGCGGTGCGTACACAGCACGTTCTCCGCGACGGTGAGCTCGCCGAACGTCTCCGCGTGCTGGAAGGTGCGCCCGATCCCGAGCCGGCGCCGGGCGGTGGCCCGGGTCTTCAGCAGTTCCTTTCCGTCGTAGACGGCGTTCCCGTCGACGCGGCCGCCGCCGATCAGTCCGGATAGGACGTTCATCAGCGTGGTCTTGCCCGCGCCGTTCGGGCCGATGACCGCCAGCACCTCGCCCTGGCGGACCGAGAGCGACGCGCCTTCGAGGGCCTTCAACCCGCCGAAGCGCACCGACACGTCGTTCAGGGTCAGCAACGGCGGTCCGTCGAGGACCCGATGGGCCACCTCGCGTTCCGGCACGGTCACCGGCCGGGGACGCGGCGGCCGGACCAGCTTTCGCGCGAGCTTGCCGAGGAAGGGCACCACACCGCCGGGCAGGAAGATCAGCGCGGCGATCAGCACGAGTCCCTGCACCACCGGCTGCGGCAGCCCGACGGACGAGGCCAGCGTCGGCGACCAGGCGAGGTAGCCGCCGCCGACCACGGCGCCGAGCACGCTGCCGACCCCGCCGAGCACGCACGAGGCAATGAGGGAAATCCCCAGGTTGAGCGAGAACGGGTCGGGACTGACGAACCCGCTCAGCAGGCCCAGGAGCACCCCGGCGAACCCGGTGAACGCGGCGCTCACGGCGAACGCGAGGGCCGACTGCGCCTCGGGCGCGATCCCGATCGACTGGGCGACCAGCGGGTGGGACTTCGCCGCGACGAGCCGCATCCGCAACGCGGACCCCTTGGCGAGGACGGCGATCGCGAGGCACACCCCGGCGGCGGCGACGGACAGGGTCTGCGCTTCCGTTCCGCCACTGGGCAGCACCCCGGCCAGAGTGTCCACTTGCGACACGGGGACGCCCTGGTCGCCGCCGGTGACGTCGGTCCAGCGATTGATGACCTCGAGGGAGACGAGACTGAACGCCAAGGTGAGCAAGGCGATGTAGAGCGTCGAGAACCGGGCACCGGCGTACCCGAGGAAGGCGCCGAGCACGGCGCCGGCCGCGACGGTGCCGATCACGATCGTCTCCAGCGACCAGCCGTGGCCGCTGCCGTAGGCGGCGAAGTACGCGCCGAGCGCGAAGAACGCCGGGTGCCCGACCGACCAGACGCCGGACCAGCCGGCCAGCAAGCCGACCGACAGCACGACGATCGTGTAGACGGCGGCCAACGCGACCGAATACGCCTGGTACGGCGGGACCACGCCGGAGTTCAGCACCGCGATCAGGGCGACCGCGGCGAGCGGGCCGAGCAGGGCCCGCGTCACCCGGGAGCCGAGGAAGGACATGGCGTACCTCAAACCCGTTGGAAGGTGCGCGTGCCGAACAGGCCCTGGGGCCGGATCAGCAGCACGAGGACGGTGAAGGTGAAGACGAAGGTGTCGCGGAAGCTCGCCGAGACGTAGCTCGCGCCGAGGTTTTCCAGCACCCCGACGGCCAGCCCGCCGACGACCGCGCCGTACATGCTGTTCAGCCCGCCGAGGAAGATCCCGGCGAAGGCCCGGAACAGCGGCGCGGACAGGATGGTGGGCGCCAGGCCGACCTTCGGCGCGTAGAGGCACGCGGCGAGCGCGCCGAGCCCGAGGCCCAGCGCCCAGGCCAGCCGCGCGATCCGCTGCGCGCTGATCCCGACGATCTGGGCGGCGTCGGCGGACTCCGCGACCGCGCGCATCGCCGAGCCGGTGGTGGTCCGGCCGAACAGGAACGCGACCAGGCCCATCGCCACGCCGGCCACCGCGATGGTCAGCAGGCTCTGCGCCGGAATGGAGGCGCCGCCCAGGCGGACGGTGCCGTCGACGATGCTGGGGAACGACTTGGGCTGCGTGCCCCAGATCGAGCTGACCACGCTTTCGGCGATGAGCGCGACGCCCATGGTCACCACGAGGGCGGCGAACAGCCGGCCCTGGCCGAGCGGCCGGATCACGACCTCGCGGACGAGCAGCCCCGCCACCACGGTCACGACGACCGCGCCGAGCACGCCGACGAGCACCCCGGCGCCGTTGTCGTGGAAGGTGATCGCGGCGTACAGGCCGAGCGTCGCGAGACTCGCGAGCGCGAAGTTCACGACGTCCGTCGCCCGGTAGACGATCACCAGGCCGAGCCCCATCAGGCCGTAGATCGCCCCGCCGGCGATCCCGCTGACGAGCACGAGCAGGAATTGATCCACGCCGATCCTCTCCCTTGAGGACAAAGTGAACTCAGTTCAGGTGACGGTAGCCGCCGTTCCCCGGCCTGGCAACCCCGTCAGGCGGTGAAGCGGCCGCCGTTGGCCAGCACCACTGCGCCGGCCAGGTTCGCCGCTTCCCCACCGGCCAGGAACAGGGCTATGCCGGCGATCTCGTCCGGAGTGGCGTAGGCCCCGCCGCCGGACTCGGTGAAAGCCCGGCGAAGGGCGTCCGGCGTCCGCGCCGCCATCCCGGTCTCCGTGGGCCCGGGCGCCACGACGTTGACCCGGACCCCGAACGGCACCACTTCCTTCGCCACCGCCTGGGCCAGCGCGTGCACCCCGGCCTTCGACGCGGAGTAGTGCGGATAGCCCACCGGCGCGTCGAAGGCGGAGGACGATCCGACGACGACCACAGCACCGGCGCGCCGCGGCACCATCACCCGGACCGCCGCGCGCAGGACGTGGAACGTGCCGTCGAGGTTCACGCTCACGACCCGCCGCCAGGACCGCACGTCCAGCCTGGCGGTGACTTCCGGCGGCCGCCCGGCCTCCCAGGCGTCCGCGATCCATTGCTTCGCCTGGGGATCGTCGACGCCGGCCGCGTGCACGACGACGTCGAGCCCACCGTGGTCGCGCTCGATCCCGGAGACCAGCCAGTCGACGCGGTCCGGGTCCGCGACGTCGACTTCCGCCGCCCGCGCGTTGCCCAGGGGCGCGGCGACCTTTTCCGCGGCCGCGAGGTCCCGGTCGGCGAGCACGACGTGCCCGGCACCCCGGCCGGCCAGTTTCCGCGCCACCGCGGCGCCGATCCCCGAGCCCGCGCCGGTCACGAGCGCGATCTTGCCGTCGAACGACGCTTCCTGAACTGAGTTCATTTCTGTATGGTGAGCGCCGTGAGTGCGGCGCGCAAGACCCCGGCCCTGCGGCTTACGGCGTGGGGCGAGCCGCCCGCGCTCGCCGACGTCGACGTGCCCGAACCCACCGGGAGCGAGGTGCTGGTCCGCGTCGAGGCGGCCGGGATCTGCCATTCCGACCTGCACGTCCTCGACGCGGCGCCGGGCACCCTCCCCTACCGGCCGCCCTTCACCCTGGGCCACGAGATCGCCGGGCACGTCGTAGCGGGAGGCTCCGGCGTCACCATCGGCGACCGGGTCGCCGTGCACGGCCCCTGGGGCTGCGGCAGCTGCCGTCGGTGCGCGACCGGCGAGGACAACTACTGCGACCGGCGCGCCGAGCTGGCGTGGACCGGCGCGGGTCTCGGCCGCGACGGCGGGATGGCCGGCCACGTGCTGGTCCCGCACGTCCGTCACCTGGTCCCGATCGGCGACCTCGACGCCACCCAGGCGGCGCCGCTGACCGACGCCGGCCTGACGCCGTACCACGCGGTGGCCCGGTTGCGCCTGGGCGGCAACGCGTCCGTGGTGGTCGTCGGCGTCGGCGGGCTCGGGCACGTGGCGATCCAGATCCTGCGCGCGGTCACCCAGGCCCGCGTGCTCGCCGTCGACGTCCGCGAGGACGCCCTGTCCCTCGCCGACCGGTCGGGAGCCCACCGCACCCTGCTCGCGCGAGCCGACACCGAGACGGTCCTGCGTCGCGAGACCGGCGGCGCCGACGCGGTGCTCGACTTCGTCGGCAGCGACCCGACCCTGCGCCTCTCCGCGGGCATCCTGCGCCCGGGAGGCGACCTGGTGCTCGTCGGCAGCGGCGGCGGAAAGCTCACCGTCGGCAAGCCTGGCCCCCTCCCCCAGGGCGCGTCGGTGTCGCTCCCGTTCTGGGGCAGCAGCCGCGAGCTGGGCGAGGTGATCGCGCTGGCGAGGACGGGCGGAATCCGCGTGGAGACCGAACTCTTCCCCCTGACGGAAGCGGGCGAAGCGTTCAAGCGGCTGCGGGAGGGGCGCATCCAGGGCCGGGCGGTCCTCCTGCCCGGCTGACCGCGCGCTCGCTCAGCCGTCACCGCACTTCCTTCAGGAAGATCATCGGGTACCCTTGAATCAAGCAGCTGATTTAATTCGGTCCCGATCCCGCCGCACCCGGTCCCCCTCTGCCGCCGGCGGGCACCAGAAGGGAAGGCATGTCCCCCCACCCCGCATCCCCGGAACGCAAGCGCTTCACCCCCGACGAGCTCGGCTTCGATCCGGACGACCTGCGCCGGAAGTACCGGGCCGAGCGCGACCGGCGCCTCCGCCCGGACGGGGCCGCCCAGTACCGCCGGGCCGCCGGCGAATTCGGCTACTACGCCACCGATCCCTACACCGACCGCGTCGAGCGAGCCGGCGTACGGGACCGGGTCGAGGCGGTCGTCGTCGGCGCGGGCTTCGGCGGCCTGCTCACCGCCGCGCGGCTGCGCGAGGCCGGCGTCCAGGAGATCCGCATGGTCGACGAGGCGGGCGACTTCGGCGGCACCTGGTACTGGAACCGCTACCCCGGCATCCACTGCGACATCGAGTCCTACGAGTACCTGCCGCTGCTGGAGGAAGTCGGCTACGTGCCGAAATGGCGGTACGCGCCCGGCGAGGAGATCCGGCAGCACGCTATCGCCGTCGCGCGGCACTACGACCTCTACCGCGACACGCTGTTCCACACCCGCGTGACCGAGCTGCGCTGGGACGAGGACGCGTCCGGGTGGCAGGTGCGCACCGATCGCGGGGACGAGTTCCGCGCCCGGTACGTCGTGGTGTCCTCCGGCACGCTCACCCAGCCCAAGCTGCCGGGCATCCCCGGGATCGAGACCTTCCGCGGGCACACGTTCCACACCAGCCGCTGGGACTACGGCTACACCGGAGGCAGCCCCGACGGCGGCCTGGACCGCTTGGCGGACAAGAAGGTCGGCGTCGTCGGCACCGGCGCGACCGGCATCCAGGTCATCCCGCACCTCGGGCGCGACGCCGGACAGCTGTACGTCTTCCAGCGCACGCCGTCGTCGGTCGACGTGCGCGGCAACCGCCCCACAGACCCGGCGTGGGCCGCGTCCCTGCAGCCGGGCTGGCAGCGGGAGCGGATGGACAACTTCCTCACGATCGTCACCGGCGGGCACGCCGACGCCGATCTCGTCGGCGACGGCTGGACCAGCACCGGCCGGCTGCAACGCCAGATGCTCAGCGGCATCGTCGACACCGGCCTGCCGGTCGAGGACCGCGAATACTTCGACGAAATCGCGGACTTCCGGAAGATGAACGAAATCCGCGCCCGCGTCGACGAAGTCGTGACCGACCCGGCCACCGCCGAGCTGCTCAAGCCCTGGTACCGGTACATGTGCAAGCGGCCGACGTTCAGCGACTTCTACCTGCAGACGTTCAACCGCCCCAACGTCACGCTGGTCGACACCGCGGACTTCGGTGGTATCACCCGGATGACCGAGAACGCGGTCGTCGTCGGCGACCGCGAGTACGAAGTGGACTGCGTCGTCTTCGCCACCGGCTTCGAGGTCGGGATTTCCGGCATCCTCTCCGGCACGCTGCCGGTCTACGGCCGTGACGGGACGCCCCTGCTGCAGTCGTGGTCCCAGGGACCGAAGACGCTGCACGGCTTCTACAGCCACGGCTTCCCGAACCTGTTCCACCTCGGGTCGCTGCAGAACGCCACCGCCGTCAACTTCGCGCACATCCTCCAGGAACAGGCCACGCACATCGGCGCGGTCGTCGCCGAGGCCCGCAAACGCGACGCCCGGTACGTCGAGCCCACCGCCGGCGCCCAGGAGGCGTGGGTCGCCACCGTCCGCGCGAACGCCCGCGACACCTCCGCGTTCCTGACCGAGTGCACCCCCGGCTACTACAACAACGAAGGCAAACCGCGTCCGGCGGGCAATTCCTTCGCCCCGGGACCGATCGTCTTCCACGACCTGCTGCGCCGCTGGCGCACGGACGGCGGGATGGACGACGTCCTGGTCGGCGCGTGACCGGCTTCCGCGCCCGCCGGCTGACCCGGCCCACCTCGCTGCGCGGCTCGAACGGCGTCGCCTTCGGCCCGGACGGGCGGCTGTACGTGGCGCAGTTCCTGGCCGGCGAGATCAGCGCCGTCGACCTGGCCACCGGCGACGTCGAGGTGGTCGTGCCGGCCGGCGGGCCGGTGCAGGCGCCGGACGACCTCGCCTTCGGCGCCGACGGATCGATGTACATCACCGACCTCGTGCCCGGCCGCGTGTGGCGACGGCGTCCCGACACGACGTTCACCTTGGTCACCGACCAGGTCCGGCTGCCCAACGGGATCACCTGCGTCGGCGACCGCCTGTTCGTCAACGAGATGATCCCGGACGGCCGGCTGCTCGAACTGGGCGACGGCGAGGCGAAAGTACTCACCGGCGGCCTGGCCATGGGCAACGCCATGCAGCTCGGCCCGGACGGTGCCCTCTACTACCCGCACATGCTCACCGGCGAGGTCTTCCGGATCCCGCCCGACGGCGGCACTCCCGAGCTCGTCGCCGCCGAGGTCCACGAACCGGTCGCCGTCCGGTTCGACCAGGGCGGTGTGCTGCAGGTGCTTTCGCGCGGCGTGGCCGGCATCGTGACCCGCATCGATCTGTTCGGCACCGGCGACCGGACGCTGATCACCAGCGGGCTGCCCGGGCTGGACAACGCGGCCTTCGACACCGAGAACCGCATGTTCGTCTCCAGCTACGCCGGCGGGGGTATCACCGAGCTGCACCCCGACGGCCGGACCCGCGAGATCGCCCCGCGCGGATTCGCCGGCCCCTACGGCGTGACGGTGGATCTCGGCGGCACGGTGCACGTCGCCGATCACTACCGCATCGCCGAACCGCGACAGCCCGAGGACGACGTCACCACGACCGAGCTGCTCCCGTTCGCGCACGGCATCGCCGCCGACGGCGACCTGCTCCACCTGACTTCGCAGTACGGCCAGGTCCGGACCTACGACCGGACGACCCGGTCCGTGCGCACGCGAGCGAACGGCCTGGCCGAGCCCTCGGGCGTCGCCGTCCGCGCGGACGGCGCGCTCGTGGTCGCCGAGGCCGGCGCGGGCCGTGTCCTCACCATCGACGCCGAGGACACCGTCGGCGTGCTCGCCGCCGGCTTCGGCCGTCCGGTCGACGTCGCGGTGGACAGCGAAGGACGTTGGTACCTCAGCGACGAGGAGCGCGGCGCGGTGTACCGCCTCGACGGGGAAACCGCGGTCGTCCTGGCGGACGGCCTCGGCGCCCCACAGGGAATCACGGCCGGCGACGGCTGCCTGTACGTCGCGGAAACCGCGCGGGGCCGGCTCGTCGCGGTGGACCTGGTGACCGGTGACGTCCGCAAGGCAGCCGACCTGCCGACGAACTGTGACAACCGGGGCTTCGCCCCGGGCCGGGGGCTTCGCCACCCGGACCCCCGAAAAGCGAGTCCCGGGCGGACCGGCGACCTGCCCGCGTTGCACGCCCACGGCCTTCCCGGGGTCGCCCGGCCGTTCACCGGCCTGGCCACGGCGGCCGACGGCTCCCTCTACGCGGCCGCCGGCGGCACCGTCGTGCACCTGACTCCCGCGGGGAAACCGTGACCGCACCCGCACGCCGGCAGGTCCTCCAGGCCCTCAGCGGCCTGCTGCTCGCCCTGTTCGTCTCCACGCTGAGCAGCACCGTGGTTTCCACCGCGCCGGCCATCCTCGGCAGCCTCGCCGCCGGCACCGCGATGTACGGCGCCGCCGTCTTCCTCAGCCAGTACTTCCAGGTCAGCCGGGCCCGCACCCCGACAGAGGCCGGGCTGCTGACCATCCCGATGATGGCAGGCATCCTGGTTTCCTCCGTCGTCGCCGGACGCCGGATCAGCCGCACCGGCCGCCTCAAGCCGTTCCTCGTCACCGGCGCGGTCAGCCTGACGGCCGGGTTCGCCGGCCTGGGCCTCGTCGACGAGCGCACTCCCCTGCTCTTCATCGGCGTCGCGATGCTGCTGATCGGCATCGGAGTCGGCATGACCCTGCAGAACTTCGTGCTCGTCGTGCAGAACGCCGTTCCCCTGCGGGACATCGGCGCGGCCGGCGCCACCGTCTCCTTCTTCCGCTCCCTCGGCGGCACCATCGGCGTCGCCGTCCTCGGTGCGGTCCTGGCCCGACAGGTCGCGGACCGCACCGCGGCCGGCGACCCGCCACCGGTCGCCTACGGCGCCGCCACCGGGCACATCTTCGCCATCTCGGCCGGCGTCGCGCTGCTCGGCGTGCTCACCGCGGTCCTGCTCAAACCCGTGTCGCTGCGCGACAGCCTCGATTTGCCCGACGCCGCCAAAAAACCGGCGGACGTCACTTGACGTTGACACTGTGACAAGGTCTTCACTGCGGGGAGGAGGTGGTCACCATCAACCACGCATCGGACACGCAGCTGCTCGACGCGTTGAGCGCCGGGAACTCGTCGGCACGGCTCCAAGCGGCGCTCGCCCTGGGCATCCGGGCCGACCCGGGGCTCGCCGGCGCGGTCGTGGCCCGGTGC
Source organism: Amycolatopsis balhimycina FH 1894 (assembly GCF_000384295.1). Classification (NCBI taxonomy): domain Bacteria; kingdom Bacillati; phylum Actinomycetota; class Actinomycetes; order Pseudonocardiales; family Pseudonocardiaceae; genus Amycolatopsis; species Amycolatopsis balhimycina. The sequence continues at coordinate 1,537,457 of NZ_KB913037.1, forward strand.
GCGCTCGAGCCCGACTTCTTCGTGCGCGACATGCTCACCTGGGCGTTGACCCGCCTCCCGGCGGACGTCGTCGTGCCCAGGCTCGTCACGGAACTCCGGTCCGGGCGGGCGCAGGCCCGCAGCCAGGCGCTGCACACGCTGTCCAAGATCGGGGACCGGACGGCGTGGCCCGCGATCACCCCGACACTGCTGCACGACCCCGACGACGAAGTCGCCCGAAGCGCGTGGCGTGCCGCCGTCGTGCTCGTGCCGCCCGGGGACAGCGCGGAACTGGCCGTGGAACTGGCACATCAGCTCGGCCGTGGCGACCCGGCCGTGCAGCTGAGCCTCAGCCGGGCCCTCGTCGCGCTCGGTGACGTGGCCGAGCCGGCCCTGCAGCCGGCACTGGCGAACCCGGACCCGGCCGTGCGCGCGCACGCCCGCGCCACCGAACGGCTCCTGCACGACCCGGACGCCGGTTTCGACCTGGCCGTCGACGAGGCGAAGCGGATCGTCGCGCTCGGCCCGGGCGCCGCGTGCTGATCGGGGAGGTGGCCCGCCGGTCCGGGGTGAGCACGCGGATGCTCCGGCATTACGACTCCCTCGGGCTGGTGCGGCCACCAGCCCACGCCGCCCGCCGGTGATCGGCAGCATTCGACCGTACGGCAGTGGCAGCGCGGACCTCGGCGCGCAACCGGCGACGCTCCTGAAACCGGGGAAACCATGCGACGATCACGGCCGTGAGCCCGCAGCAGTTCCGCGCCGTCATCGCCGCCGGTCCGCGCGACCGTGCGGTCATCGCCGTGCCCTTCGACCCGGACGAGACGTGGGGCGCCAAGGCCGACCATCCCGTGGGCGGCACGATCGAGGGCAGACGGGTCCGCGGGAGACTGTCCCCGACCGGCAGCGGGTGGCTGTTGACCGTCACGCCGATGTGGCTGCGCGACACCGGCGTCACCATCGGCACCGAGGTGACCGTCGAGCTGGCTCCGGAAGGCCCGCAGCGCGAAGACCTTGCCGACGACGTCGCCGCGGCGCTGGCCGGCAACCCGGCCGCGGCCGCGTTCTTCGACACGCTGGCGCAGTTCTACCGCAAGGCCTACCTCCGCTGGATCGACGCGACCACGCGCCGCCCGGATCTCCGCGCGGCTCGCATCGCCGAAGTAGTCGACCTGCTTGCGGCGCGCGTCAAACAGCGGCCACGGCCGTGACGGCTACCCACGCCGCGGCGCGGTTGTCCGGGTCGCCGCGGAGTTGTGCGTCGTCCTGCGGGAGATGGCGACACCGATCAGGCAGAGCGCGCCGCCGACGAGTCCGTATGCCGTGGGGATCTCGGCGAGCAGCAGCCACGACAACAGCACCGACGCGGCCGGAACGGCGTAGGTCACCGCTGACAGCCGGCCGGCGTCCATGCGGCGCAGCGCGTACGCCCACGCGGTGAACCCGATCGCCGTGGGAAACACGCCGAGGTAGACGGCGCTGAGCACGGCCGGCGCGGAAGCCGTCTGCAGCTCGCCGACCAGCTGCGGCGCCCAGGGCAGCAGGACCACGGTGGCGACGACACAGCCGAGCCAGATCGCGGTGAACCCGTCGACGTGGCGCAACGCGACCTTCTGGATCATGACGCCCGCGGCGTAGAGAGCGGCGGCCAGCAAGCACAGCAGGACGCCCGCCCAGTCGCGCTGAGTGGTAGCCGCCGTCGCGATGACCGCGGCGCCGCTCAGCGCGACGAGCGAGCCGACGATGAGCGATCGCGAGAAGCCTTCGCCGAGAAGCTTCCCGGCAGCGACGGCGACCAGCAGCGGCGCGAGGTTGACCAGCAAGGCCGCGGTCCCCGCGTCGACGTGGTGTTCCCCCGCGTTGAGGGCCACGGTGTAACCGGCCAGCCAGACCACGGCGTAAGCCGCGATCAGCAGGAACGCCTTGCGGGACAACCGGACGTGGACCGGCCGCCGGGCGGGCAGGAGCGCGGTGAGGGTGACAGCCGCGACGCCGAGCCGCAGCAACGCCAGCGGCCCGGGGGACAGCGCGTGCCCGATGCCGCGGATGGCGACGAAGGACGAAGCCCACAGCACCACCGCGAGCCCGGCGGCGGCCGCGATCTTGGCAAGGTCGGTTTTGCCGGCGCCGGCGGGCCGGGCGGTCTCGATCAGTGGGGTCACCCCCGTATCGTCACCCGCACCTCTGTACAGCACAAGCGACTAGTTCTGGACATCTGTTAAGCGTCTCTGTACATTTGCCTGATGCTGGACATCCCACGGCTCCGCGTCTGGCGCGCGGTGGTCGCCACGGGTTCGATCCGTGCGAGTGCCTCCTCGCTCGGCTACACACCGTCCGCGGTGAGCCAGCAGCTCGCCGCCCTGCAGCGGGAGACCGGGCTGCGGCTGTTCGAACGATCCGGTCGCGGCATCGAGCCCACCGCGGCCGGCCGGACCCTGGCCGCCGAGGCCGACACGCTGTTCGAGGCCTTCGGCCGGGTCGAGCGGGTGGTCGGCGACCTGCACGCCGGCCGGGTCGGCAGCCTGTCGATCGGCTACTTCGGCTCGGCCGGCGCGGCATGGCTGGCGCCGACCGTCGCGGCAATGCGGGCCGAGTTCCCCGACCTGCGGCTGGACCTGCTGCTGACCGAGTTCACCCCGGCCGACCCGGACGTCGACATCTTCGTGGAGGAAAACGGTTTCGAGCGCCCCGGCACCGTCGAGGTGCGCAGGCTCGCCGAGGATCCCTATCTCGCCGTCGTCCGCATTGACGACCCCCTCGCCGGGGTGCCGCAGGTACCGTTGACGGACCTCGCCCAGCGGCATTGGGTGGACAACGACCTCCGCGAAGGGCCGTGCCGCCAGGTGCTCCTCGACGCCTGCGCACAAGCCGGGTTCTCCCCGAGCTTCGTGGTGGAAACGCACGACTACCGAACCGCGATGGCCTTCGTGGCCACCGGAATCGGCCTGACCGTGGTGCCGGCGCTGGGCATCGGCGAGCTGCCCGAGGGCCTGACGACCGTCGCGCTGGTGGCTCCCACCCCGGTCCGGCACCTCAGTCTCGCGGTGAAGAAGTCGATCGCGCCGCACCCCGCGGCCCGGCGCGCCGTCGAGCTGCTGGAAGGCCTGGTGTGCGCGGGCGAATCCCGAGCAGGCTGACGGACGATCGCGCTGTCAGGGTCAGGTTCCGAGCACGGCCTGGATGTCCAGCTGGATGGTGATCTTGTCGCCGACGACGATCTTCTGGCCTTCGCCGGCCGCGGCGCCGACGCCGTAGTCCGATCGCCGGATCGTCGTGGTTGCCGAGATCCCGATCCGTTGCTCGCCCTGCAAGCCGGTCTCGTCGAGGCCGAGGAACTCGACTTCCATGGCGACATCACGCGTGATGCCGCGGATGGTCAGCTTTCCGGGCAGTTCGAGCCCCCCGTCGCGCACGATGAGGCCGGCACCCTCGAAGGTCAGGTCAGGATGGCGGCCGGCGTCGAAGAAGCCGGCCGATCGCAGGTCGTCGTCGCGCATGCGGTTTGCGGTGTTCACCGAGCCCATGGCGATCGTCGCGGTGGCGGAGCAGCCGGCCGGCTGTTCGGCGATCCTCAGGTGACCGGTGAATTCCTCGAAGGTTCCGCGGACCTTGCCCATCAGGTGGCGAACCGAGAACCCGACGGAACTGTGCGCCGGATCGATGGTCCAGGTGCCCACGGGAACGTGGGCGTCGAGGGCTTCGATTGTCAGGAATGCGGCAGTCATGGCTGTTCCCCTTCTCAACGGACGATTTCTCAACGGACGACGCGGTAACGCAGGTGTGTGGCGTTGCGGCCTTCGAGCCGCCGGACGAGTTCCAGTTCGACGTGGCCGAGTCCGGCCGGCTCGAACAACCGCCGTCCCCCACCCAGCAGCACGGGGACGAGGTGCAGCTCGAGTTCGTCGAGCTGACCCGCCGCGAGCAACGCCCGCGCCGCGCTCGCACCGTGGACCAGTACAGCCCGCTCCCCCGCCGCTTCCCGGGCCTCGTCGGCACACGCGTCGACGTCGGTGTAGAACTTCGCGCTGCCCGGTGGCTCGTCGGCCGGGTCGATGGTGTGGGTGAGCACGTGGATCGGCACGCCGTCGTGGTGGTCGCCTTGCCACCGCCCGGCGAGCTCGAACGTGCGGCGTCCGGATATCACGGCGCCGGTCGACGAGGCTTCGGCGTACACCTGCCCGTTGACCCCCTCGGACATCCGGTCGTCGAGCCAGTTGAACAGCCGCCCTCCGCCGCGGCCGAGTTCCTGGCCCGGCCGGTCGTCCGGCCCGGCGATGTACCCGTCGACCGACATCGACATGTACAGCCGCAATGGCGTCCTGTTCATCCTCAATCCCCTTCCTCTGGCCAGCCGACGGCGGTCGTGCCGCCGGTGTGGCGAAGCCGCTCTCACCCCTGCGTCGATCGCGCGGCGCCGGATTCGACAAGCGGGCCCGAGATTCCGTCCGGCAGCCGGCCGGCCGCTCCGGCCACACCGGACGGTGGCGGGGCGACTGCTACTTCCCGGACCTCGACCCCGGCGAACGCGGCACCCCCGGTCAGGTCGCCTTCCGCCCCAACGTGCCGGACCTGGACGAGCCCCAAGCGCCGTCACTCACCCGCGCCGCCGACCTCATCGAAGCCGGGCACGCCACCGCCCAAGAGAGCACACTCGTCCTGCTCGACCTGTGCCGAACCGGCCGGCGCGTGACGTGCCGATCCCGGCTCAGAGCCCCCACGCCTGCGCCACGCGCCCGGTCAGCTCCTCCTCGCTCATCGCGGGGTCGACCTCGATGGCGGGCAGTCCGAGGCGCTCGGTCTCGGCGAAGAGGCGGTCGGTGAACATCCGGTCACGCTCGAGCAGGTTGTGCCGGGCCAGTTCCGGATCGCCGGTCCGGTGCGGGATCGCCCAGCCGCGGCGATCGAACGCCGTCCGGCGGAACTCGGGGGTGGGCAAGAGCCACAGCGCGTGGCCAGGCTCGGCGAGCAGTGGCTTGACGAGGGCCGGCAGCAGCCGGAAGCCCTCGGCGATGACGCCGGTTTCCGCCGGCAACCGCACCAGGTCGTCGACGATCAGGCCAAAGCCCTCGCCCCGGAACCAGTGGAACGTCTCGAGCATGGTCTCGGGAGACCGGTCCACCCAGCGCTCGTCCATGCTCATGTTCAGGAATCTGGCCAGGTAGGGGGTGTCTTCCCGGGTGCTGCGGGCGGCGTGGTCCGCCATCGCCTCGTCGGTCGAGTACACGGACATGCCGCACCGGGCCGCGATCCGCCGGGCGACGGTCGACTTGCCCGCACCGCTGCCGCCGCCGATCCAGTACACGTGCCGCAGCCGGGTCCGCAGCGCGACAGCGGTCTCGTCACGTCGCATCAGGACCGGTGGCCGTCAGGTGGGCCCTGGCGCAGGGCGGCGGCCAGCCATTCCTGGACCGCCGCGGCCTTGTCCGGGTCCGGCTTCGGCGTGCCGTTGATCGTCGCGACCAGGGTGCCGTACCTGACGATCAGGTTCAGCCCGGTCATCTTGGCCCGCACCTCGGCCGGCTTGTCCCGGTCGAAGCCGGCCAGGGCGCGCCGGGACTTGCCGGCGTCGGGCTCCCCGGTCATGGCCGCGGCGAACTCGGCGTTGCGGGCCGCCATGCGCTCGGCGATGTCCCTCGCCTGGGGCGAATCCGCGGCAACGCCGGCCTGCTGCGCCGCCTGCGCCTCCAGGAAGAGCTGCCGATGCCGCTCGGCGCGCGCCATCATCTCCGGTGAGGCCATCAGCTTGCCCTGCTCGGTGCCGAAGATGCGGTGCAGGTGGTCGCGCAGCGCCGTGCGGAACCGTTCGTCCCGCACCAGGTCGGCCAGTTCGATCCAGGCTTCGAGCTGCTCGGCGGCCGGCTCCTCGGGCAGGTTCGGCCGCCGGCTCCGCAGCCGCTCGACGTAGCCGGGGTGGACGTCGAGGCCGTCGGTCACGAAGTCCCAGAACTCGGTGAGGAGCCGGTCGCGGTCGTCGTCGGACATCGACACGAGCTTGTGCATCAGGCTCACCTGTTCCGTCGTGGTGTGCTGCCGCACGATGGTGCGCAGCACCGCGCGGCGGGCGCGGAACTGCCGCAGCCGGTCCTCGACCAGCCGCAGGTGGGTGGCGGCCAGGTCCTGCAGGGTGGTCTCCGCGGCCAGCACCCGGCGGATGTCGTCGAGGCCGGCGCCGAGGTCACGCAGGGTACGCACGAGTTCCAGCCGGGCGATCGCGTGCACGTCGTACTGCCGGAAGCCGCCCTCGGTCAGGCCGGCGGGGGTGACGATGCCCTCGTCGGCGTAGAACCTGATCGCGCTCACGCTCAGGCCGGTGCGGCGGGCGACGTCCCCGATGAGGTAGAGCTCGTTCATACCGGCCACTATGAGATCTCAAGTGGCTCGAGAGTCAAGGGGCCGTCCCGTTTTCGCCGGACCGCCGTCGCCGGACGCGATCACCGCCAGGTCCGGCATCGACGGCGTGGCGGTGATCGCGTCCGGCTCGGCTTCGTCGCGGGAACTAGAGACCCATACTGGCGCCGAGCGTGTCCAGTGCCTTGGTGACCAGGGCCTGGGCATTGGCGTTCAGGTTGGCGTTGGTGCCGTTCACGACCCAGGACGGGCCGGAGAGGATCACCACGGTCACGCCGTTGTCAACGCCACCCGTGGTACCGCTGCTGGGGATGCCGAGCAGCGAGGCCGACTTCACCGACGCCTCGCCCAGTTCGCGGGAATCGTTGTCCGAGGTGGTCTGGTCGTTCCCGGTCTGCGTGTCGCCGAAGATCGCACCGATCACCTTGCTCTTGTAGAACATCAGCGCGAACTGCCGGCCCTTGATGCCGTGTTCCTTGTAGAAGAAGTGCGGGCACGGGGACTTGCGGTCGTAGCAGTCGTCGCCCAGCACGTAGAACGGCACGTGGTGCGCGGCCAGCTGCTTACCCTTGCTGTCCTGGAAAGTCGTCTGGCCCTGGTGATCGGGATCGGGATCGGGGTCGCTGCCGTCGTCGTCGACGGCCAGGCCGGAACTGTAGGCGTAGACGCCCGACGTCACCTGGTACACGTTCACGTTCTTGGCCCGCGTCATGGTGTTGATGTGGGGTTTGGAGTTGACCTTGTTCGCGGTCGTGCTGTTCTTCTTGACGGCCGCCAGCACCTGGGCGGCCGTGTACGTCGGAGCGGCCGTCGCGGCGTCGGCGGCATTGACAGCGAGCGGCGCGGTGAGCGCCAGAGCGGCGGCCACCACGGAGAAGCGCCTGCGGGATGACATGGCGGGGACCCTCCATCAATAGTTAGGAAAGTTGCCTAACATATGGAACCACTTGAACCCCCTGCCATGTAACAACTTTACGAAGATTTTAGGGAGATGTCCCGGCCTCCGGTGCATGCCTTTGCCGGACGACGACGCCTGGTGGGTGGAGCAGGCGGCGTGACTGCCCGGCCAGGACGTTAGGCCGCGTAGCGTGGCGTTGCACCCGGCAACAGTGCGACGGTCCGTTAGGATGCGGCGATGACCGAAGAACCGCAGAAGCCGAGCAGGCGTGAGCGGCTGCGAGCCCAGACGCTCCAGGAGATCGAGGAGAACTCGTTCGCGATCATCGACGCCGACGGCGTCCACGCGCTGTCGATCGCGGCACTGGCCCGGAGCATGGCGATGTCCGCGCCGGCGATCTACCGGTACTTCGCGTCACGGGACGCACTGGTGACCCATCTGATCACCCTGTCCTACCAACAGCTCACCGACGCCATGGCACAGGCGGTGCACGGCAGCAGGCGAGCACCCCGCGCGCGGATCGGGCTGCTGGTCACCGCCTACCGCGACTGGGCACTGCGGCATCCGCAGCGCTACGGGATGCTCTTCGGCGAACGCGGCGAGGACCTGCCCGCCGACGCCCCCGGGCCGACCCCGCTCGACCAGGCGATGGCGCTGCTGATCGACGTGCTGACCGCCGCCGGGGACGGCTCGCCGTCGGACGGCAGCAGTGGTGACCGGGCGCTCGACGGGCAGTTGAAGAAGTGGGCCCGGTCGCAGGAGCGGCCGGACACGAGCGCGCGGGTGGCCCGCGCGGCCATCGTCGTCTGGACGCGGGTGCACGGGATCGTCAGCCTCGAACTCACCGGCATGCTCGAGGCCCAGGGCATCGAGGCCCAGCGGCTGATCGACCTGGAGATCGACGACGCCGTCAGGTCACTCTCGACACCCGCGTAGGACCGGAACGCCCTCACCGGGCGGAACGGAACACGTGGTCGCCGGCGCCGACCCGGAAGGCGGCGTAGCCGTCCCGCATGCCTTCGAACCTGGCGTCCGGAGGTGCCTGGACGGCGCGGCCGTCCCGCGCGGGGACGAAGACCTCGGCTGTCGCACCGACGGGAACGCCGGCGCGCAGGGTGAACCGGCCGCGTTCGCGGGTCCAGGCCGAACTCACCTGGCCGAGCGGGGATTCGACGTGCGCGGACGCGTTCGTCAGATCGCCGACCGGGTAGGGCCGGATCTTGACCGCCGTGTAGCCCGGCGCCGCCGGCTGGATCCCCGCGACGCGCTGGTAGAGCCAGTCGTCGACGGTGCCGAGAAAGGCGTGGTCGTGCGAACGCGAGGTGGCTGGCCACTCCTCCCACATCGTGGTGGCGCCGAGAGCCGTGAACCAGTACCCCCAGCCGGGATACGTCGGATTCGTGGCCACCTGGTAGGCGAGGTCGCCGTAGCCGGCGTCGGTGAGCGCCGGGAGGATGAGCTTCGTTCCCAGCGCGCCGGTGTTCAGGTGGACCCCCCGTGTCTTGACGTCGTCGACGAGGTGGGCGACCACGGCCGGGCGGTCCGCCGCGGGGACGATGCCCAGGCTCAGCGGCAGCAGGTTCGAGGTCTGGCGGTAACCGGCGGAACGATCGTCGTAGTAGGCCCCGGACGCCTTGTCGAAGAACGTCGCGTTGAGCGCGTTCGCGATCGTGGCCGCCAGGGTTTCGAAGTGCTCGGCGTCGTTGTCGTGGCCGAGGGCACGCGCGATCCGGGCCATGGTCGTGGCGGTCTGGTGGAGGTAGGCGGTGCCGGCGAGGCGGGTGCCCTCGGGCGGGTACGCGGCACCGGGCGCGAGCCAGTCGCCGTAGCTGAAGCCCGCGTAGATGTTCCCGGTCTTGGCGATGTCCTGTTCGTAGTGGCCGAGCCAGGCCTTCATCGCGCCGTAGTTGTCGGCGAGCGGGCGGGTGTCGCCGTAGTACCAGTAGAGATCCCAGTTGATCAGGACGAAGCTCGCCGACCACACCGGGTCGGTGACCTTCTTGCCGCCCACGGTCGCGGGCACGGTCTGGCCGATCGTCCCGTCCGGGTTCTGGTCGTCCCGGTGCGCGCGCATCCAGTTCTCGTAAAAGTTCCGCATGTCGAAGTGGGCGATCGCGGAGTCGGCGGATAGCTGCGCGTCCGCGGTGTAGGGCCGCTTCTCGTACATCGGGGTGTCGGTCGGGACGGAGTGCAGGTTGTTCAGGATCGTGTTCGCCTCGGCGTCGTCGTAGCGGTTGAGCAGGGGGCTGGAGCTGGTGAAGCCGCCGGTGGTGGCGACCGCCGTGTGGACCCGCTCCGGAGTGACCGATTCGACGGTCACTCCCGGCGGTGCGGCGATCTGGACGTACCGGAAGCCCGCGTAGCTGTAGCTGGGCCGGTAGGTCTCCAGGCCGTCGCCCTTGAGGATGTACGTGTAGGACTGCAGCTGCATCCCGAAGCCGCCGGTGTTGTCGGCGGTGCCGTCCGGGCGCAGCTTCTCGCCGTAGGTGATCTTCACCTGGGCGCCGACGGGCCCGCGCACGGCGACCCGTGCCCAGCCTGCCGTGGTGGTGCCGACGTCGTAGACGCGCACTCCGTCGCTGGGCGTGGTGACCCCGGTGACCGGCAGCTTGCCGGTCACCTTGATGGGCGGGAACGCCTCGGCGCGGAGCGTGCCCGCTGGGGCGGATACGGCCACTGCCTGCCGCCAGCCGGTGTCGGCAAACCCCGGGCGGGTCCAGCCTGGCTGCTCCAGCCGCGCGTCGTAGGTCTCGCCGAACCAGAGCGACTCCGTGCGGGTGGGCCCGTCGGCGACCTTCCAGCCACTGCCGCTGGTGACCTGCTGGGTGCTGCCGTCCTGGTAGGTGATGTCGAGCTCGAGCTTCAGCTTCGGCTCGCTGTGCCAGGGCGAAGCCACCCATTCGTCGGGGTTCGTCATCGCGTAGTACCCGCGTCCCAGGCTCACGCCCACCGCGTTCCGGCCCGCTCGCAGGGCATCGGTGACGTCGTACGTCGCGTAGAGGGCGGTCTTGTCGTAGACGGTGAACGCCGGGTCGAGCTCGTGGTCGCCGATCCGGCCGCCATTGAGGTAGAGCTGGTAGTAGCCGAGCCCGGCGATGTACGCGCGAGCGGACCGGATCGGCTTTTCCGCGGTGAACTCCTTGCGCAGCAACGGTTCCGGTGGAGGCGGCGTGGTGACCGAGCTGCCCCACGGGCCGGCGCCGTACGGGGCCGCGACCAGCGCCTGCGGCCACGCTGTGTCGTCGAAGCCCGGCTGCTGCCAGCCGGCCGGGGCGGTGTCGGCGGATTTCCAGGCACCGTCGGTGACGAGGTCGAACGGGTCCCCCGCGCCTTCGACCCGGAGCTTGCCCAGGAACCCGGCCGGACCCGGCGTGGCGTTGGTCGCTTGGGCGGCGATCACGTTGCGGCCGGGACGCAGGGCGGCCGAGACGTCGACGACGGTCGCCGTCCGCCACGAATCGGCCACGGGTGGCGAGACGGCGACCTGCTGTCCGTTGAGGTACACGGTGAAGCTGTCGTCGGCGGTGAGATCGAGCCGGGCCGCGGTGAGCTGTTCGCCGGCGGGCAACTCGAACGTGCGCCGGAAGTACCGCGTCCCGGCCGGCGCCGAGTCGGCCGGATTGCCTCCGGGGTACCAGATCCAGCTCGCCCCGTCGAACGACGGCGGCGTCGACGGCGTCGGCGCGCCGATCCAATCACCCTGGAACTGGCCTGGCGCCAGGAACGCTGTCTCGAACCACGCCGGCTCACTCCACCGCGAAGCGCGCTGAGTGGCGTCCCAGACCTGGACCCGCCAGAAATAGCGAGTGCGCGCTCGCAGGGCGGGCCCGGCGTAGGTGACGTCGAAGGATTGTGACGACCGCACTTCGCCGCTGTCCCAGACGTTCGCCGGCCCGGTGCGTTCGGTCGACACGGCGATCCGGTACGCCGACTGGCGGGTGCTCCCCTTGGCGTTCAGGACCCAGCCCAGCCGCGGCCGGGCCACGTCGACGCCGAGCGGGTCGGCTTGGTGCTCGACCTGCAGCCCGCCGGCCTGGAGGCCTCCGACGGGAGCCGCCGGGTAGGCACCGGCGGGCGTCACCCCCAGGACCAGCAAGATCAGCGAGGCCGACGAAGCCGTCATCAGGCGCGAAACCATCGCGTACCTCTCTCCGTTGACAGGTCGGCGTCGCCACGACATGAATCGTTTCAACTCTGGCGGCGGACGACATAGTAGGCAGAACGACTTCCCGATGACAAGAGGCCGAACTGGTCCTTCGGCGCCGCGGAATGACAACCGGCGCCGACTGGACAACATCCCGGCCATTGCTTGACGAATGTGACCCGCGCCACGTACGGTATTTTGTTGAATCGTTTCAATAGGAATCGTTTCAATAGGTGGTCGATTCCCGTTCAAATCGAGCAAGGAGAAGCCGATGAGCGAGCGCGAAAGAACGGCCGGAAGCGATTCGACGTTGTCCCGGCGGCACGTGCTCGCGCTCGCGTCGGCCGCGGTGGTCATCGGAACGGCCGGGGGGTGGCCGGTGGCCGAGGCCGCGCCCGGACCTGGGGACCCGGCGAAGCGGTTCGCCGATCCGCGCCCGGACTCGCGGCCCACCGTGCTGTGGTTCTGGAACGGCACCGTCACCACGGACCTCGTGGCCGCCGGGTTGGCGGACCTGCGCGACAAGGGCATCCACGAAGTGCTGGTGTTCCCGTTCGACACCGCGGCGCTGAAACCGGCGTTCTTCACCGAGGACTGGTTCGCGCTCATCGAATTCACCCTGCGCGAGGCCCAGCGGCACGGCATGCACCTGTGGCTGTTCAACGACGACTACTTCCCGAGCGGCCGCGCCGGCGGGCTCGTCGTCGACGGCGGGAAGGTCGGCGACCGGAGCTACCAGCCGCGGCCGGACCTGCGTCTCAAGGGGGTGGGACACCAGGTCCTGACCGTCGACGGCGGCGTCCCGGTACCGCTGGTGAGCCGGGGGCTGTCGGTGTCGGACGGCCGGTTGCTGGTCGACGCCGCCGCCCGCGACGGCGTGACACTGCTGCGCGAGGGAGCCCAATGGCAGGACTACGACGTCGTGGCGAAGGTCCGGGTCGAAAGCGCCACGGCCGGGCTGATGGTCCGCAGCGCCGACGAGGGCAACGGCGTCCTCGCCGACCTGCGTTCCGACGGCGCGGTGGACATCTGGCAGCAGACCGGCGGGGCGTTCAGCCTCGTCCGGAGCGGTTCGCCGGTGCCGGGGTTCGACCCGGCCGCGGATCACGAGCTGGTGGTGCGCGTCCGGGGGACGACGTTGACGGTGTCGCTCGACGGCGCCGCCCAGGCCCCGGCCGACCTGCGGTACGCCACCGGCCGGGTCGGAGTGCGTGCGGTCGCGAGCCAGCGGTCGTCCTGGGACAGCTTGACCGTGCGCGATCCGGACGGCCGGGTGCTGTACGCCGGAACGTTCGACAGCGCGGCCGCGCTCGACGCCTTCGACCTGCCCGCGACCGGCCTGCCACTGGTCGCCGCGGCCGCCCGGCCGGACTCCTCGGCCGACCCCGCTTCGCTGGTGGACCTGACCGAGCAGGCCCGTGCGGGCGCCCCGTGGACGCCGCCCGCCGGACGCTGGCGGCTGGACCTGTTCACCGTCCGTCCGCTGAGCACCCCCACCGGTACCGGCCGCGCCTATCTGGACCTGCTGGACGACGAGGCCGTGCGCCTGTTCATGGACGCCGTGCCGGGCGAGTACGTGCGCAGGTTCCCGTGGGCGGCCGGCGCGGTCCTGCGCGGCTTCGCCGACGACGAGCCCTACCTGGCCTCGGCCGACGGACCGTTCAACACGGTGCCCTGGTCCCCCACGCTGGACGCGGAACTGCGCCGGCTCGGGACGTCACCGGGCATCGCGCTGACCGCGGTGCACGACACCGAGCTCGGCCCGGCGGGCCTCCGGCTGCGCGGAGTGTTCTGGCGCGCGGTGAGCAACCGGTTCGCGGCCGCGTACTACCGGAACCAAGGCCGCTGGATGGCCGGGCACGGCCTGAAGATGATTTCGAACCCGTTGTGGGACGAGTACGGTCCGGGCGAGCAGCTGCGCAGCTCCGGCAACCTGAACACCACCAACCAGTGGGCCCAGGTCCCGGGCACCGACCTGATCTTCGACCACTACCAGCGCGGCTACCACCGCACGCTGTCAAGGTGGCCGGCCAGCACCGCGCACCAGCTCGGACTGGAGCGGGTGTACCTGGAGGCGATGGGCGGCACCGGCTGGGCGGTCACGCCGGCACTGGTCCGCGAGGTGGTCGGGGCCTTCGCCGTGCGCGGGGTCAACCACACGCTGCTGCACGCGCGGTTCAGTGACGAGAACCAGATCGTCTACCCTCCCCCGTTCCAGCCGGCCAACCCCTGGTGGCCGGAGTCCACGCCGTTGAACGACTGGATCGGCCGGCTGATGGAAGCGTGCCGCGCACCCGCGAAGGCCCGCACGGCGCTGCTCCAGCCGCAACGCGCGGCCGAGTCCACACAGGACACTCCGGCGATGGCCGGCCTCGACACGGCGTTCCTGACCACCGCGCACGCGCTGGAGGACGTCCAGGTCGACTTCGACTTCCTCGACGAAGGCGCGCTCGACGCCGACCCCGCCCTGGTGACGCACGCCCGGCCGAGCGGGCCACGGCTGGTCGTGGGGCAGCAGGCGTACCGGATCGTGGTGGTCCCCCGGACGCCCGTCCTCGCGATCGGGTCGGTCCGCACCCTGCTCCGGTTCGTCCGCGGCGGAGGCACGGTGATCCTCATCGGCGAGCCGCCGAGTCACGAGGCCGGGGGGAACGACACAGGCCTGCGCACCGCGTTGAACGAGCTGTTCACCGCGCGCTCGGTGCTGCGGGTGGCCGACCCGGTGGCGGCCGCGGCCGCCGCGGCCGAAGCCGGTGGCGCGGCGGCGTCGCTGGAGCCAGGCCACGACGACGTCCGGGTGCTGCGCCTCGACGGCGACGGTGGCGCGACGTTCGTGGTGCTCAATGAGCGCGCCGTCGCGGTGGACCTCACCGCGACGTTCCCGGCGACCGGCGTGCCCGAGGTGTGGGACCCCGACACGGGCAGCGCGGCACCGGCGGGTGTGTGGCGGCGCGCGCCGTTCGGCGGCGAGCCCCGCGGAGGCACGGCGGTGGTGCTGCGGCTGGAGCCGAAAGCGGCGCTGCTGGTGGTGTTCCGCGCCGGGCCGGAACCCGCGCACGCGGTGTCCGCGTCGGCGCCGGTGGACCGCGTGCGGATCGACGGCCGGGCCGCGACCGCCACGGTGCGGGTCACCGGGCCGGGAACGGTCACGGTCACCGCGACCGACGGCGGACGCGCGTTCTCGGGCAGCGCGACGGTTTCCGATCCGCTCACGGCCGTCCCGCTCGGCGGCGACTGGGCGTTCCACTTCGATCGGGCAGGCGCGCCGGTCAGCACGCGCCCGCTCGGGTCCTGGACCGAACTGGACCCGGCGTACTCCGGGGCCGCTTGGTACGAAAGAGAATTCGACGTGACCGCGGCGACCTTGGCCGGTCGTCGGTGGACCCTCGATCTCGGCGAGATCCACGAGGTGGCCGAACTCGAGGTCAACGGCAAACCGATCGGGTCACGGCTGTGGCCGCCGTACCGGATCGAGGTGACCGGCGCCCTGCGGCCCGGCCGCAACCGGGTACGGGTGCGGGTCACCAACACCGGTGCCAACGCGCGCGGCCAAGTGGTCGCCTCCGGCCTGCTCGGTCCGGTGAACCTGCGACCCCACCGGCTCGTCGACGTGGCCTTGACCTCGCGTTAGGCACCGGCACGGCCACGGAGGACGTCGCGGCAGGAGCCCCCGTCATCAGGGCTAACCCTGATGACAAGGGGCTCGCGGACGACGAACCTGGCGATGTGGCCCACCGGATCGGCCGGCGCCGGTCCCGCCCGAGCGGAGGGGGAAGAACAGTGCCCTTGAACTCCTATGGCGTGCTTTCCGGCGCGGTGGTCGACACCCGGCGTGAAGGAACAACCGAAACGCCGCACTACCAGATAGAACTCGCCGCCGACGACGACGTTCACTATCGCGTCGCGGTGAACGTCGAATCCCAGGAAACGCCTTCCGAACTCCGTTATCGTGTGGTCGAAGATTTCCGGCACCCGATGACGGCGGCGTTGCCCGCGGGGTCCGGGTGGACCCCGTTGCCGTCCGGTCCGGGCGGTGCCAACCTCGACTTCATCCGGGGGAACCTGTTCGATCCGGCCACGCTCAGGGTGCTGCCGCCCGAGCTGACCGGCCCCGACAACGATCTCGCCGACCTGCTCGACCACTACGTCCTTCGGGCCCGGCACGACACGGACGTCCGGCTCTTCGCCTTCGGCCAGCGATGGGGCCCGGAGGCCGGAGTCCCGGACAAGGTCTTCGGTTTCGTGCCCGGCAACGGCGTTCACGACGTGCACATGAACCAGGGCAACAGCGAAGCGTTCCGTCGTGACGACGGCGTGTGGCAGGACGGTGGGCTGCTGCTCCACTTCGGCGCCGAGTCCCGCTGGGTCGCGATCTTCCTCGCGTTCCAGAGCCAGTCGTGGCACACCGACGACACGACCGGCCACGCGATCGGCGGCGCGCCCGGCCCGCGGGAGAAGATCCCGGTGCGCATCGTGGGGGCACTGGTCAACCCGGTCGGTCCCGCTCCCGAGGCCGAGCGGGTCACCTTGCTGAACGCGTCGCCGGCGGAGGTCGATCTCACCGGCTGGCGGCTGGCGGACCGGGCGAAGCACACGTGTGCGTTGCCCGCGACGCGGCTTGCCGCCGGGGCCACCCTCGTGGTGCCCACCACCGACGCGGTCCAGCTGGGCAACAACGGCGGTGCGATCACCTTGCTGGACGCCCAGGGGCTGAAGGTGCACGGCGTGTCGTACACGGGCGAGCAGAGTCACGACGAGGGCTGGACGCTGGTGTTCTGACCAGCCGGCCCGCGCGGGCCGCGATCGACGGCGGGGCTGTCCTCAGGGCCGGCCCTGAGCGCCCAGGTACGCCAGCACCGCCAGCACACGGCGATGGTCCGCGGGCTCCGGCCGCAGGTCCAGGCGCAGCAGGATGTGGCGGATGTGCGTCTCCACGGTCTTTTTCGTCAGCACGAGCCGTTCGCAGATCGCCTGGTTGGACCGCCCTTCCGCGATCAGCGACAGGATCTGGTGTTCACGCTCGCTGAGCCGGGCGAGCCGGCCGTCGGCCCGGCCGGGCCGGGTCAGCAGCCAGGCGATCTCCGGGTCCAGCCGGCAGCCGCCCGAGGCCACGTCCCGTGCCGCGTCGACGAAGGCGCCGATCCCGCAGACGCGCTCTTTCAGCAGGTAGCCGACGCCACGCGCGGACTCGCCGACGAGCATGCCGACCAGCCGGGTTTCGACGTGCTGGGAGAGCACGAGGACCCCGACATCGGGGTGGTCGCGCCGGATTTCGACGGCGGCGCGCAGGCCCTCGAGTTCGTGGGTCGGCGGCAACCGGATGTCGACGACCGCGAGGTCCGGCCGCACCCGCTCGACCGCGCTGTGGAGCGCCGCCACGTCACCCACCTGGGCACGGATGTCGAAGCCCGCGGTACGCAGCACCTCGGCCACCGCTTCCCGGAAGAGGACGGCGTCGTCGGCCAGCACGACACTGAACCCGCTCATGACCCACCGCCCTCGCACGACAGCCGACATACCGTGACTCGCGCGGCGGGCTCGCCGCGTTACCGCCGGTCAACGGGACCGGCCGCCGAAGACCCGCCGGAGCTCGCCGGCCGACAACCGCTCTTTCGGGAGTACGACAGCTCCGCCCGGATAGTCGCGCACTGAGCACAGCAGGGCCGGGATTCCGAGCCCGGACAGGGCCCGAACCACCGTGAACCCGTCGGTGTCGGGGAGCTGCACGTCCAGCAGCACGACGTCGGGACGCAGCGATCCGGCGACCCGGCCGCGCCCACCTACGCGCCGGCGAACCCGATCGCCGACGTCGAAGACCAGCTGAACATCAGCGTGTGACCCGGTCCGGCGCCGCCGCGTCCAGCGGGATCTCGGCCCACACGGCGGTGCCCCCGCCATGTCCACTGTGGATCGTCAGCCGCCCGTCGAGTGCGCGGACCCGTTCGGCCAGCCCGGCCAGACCGGACCCCCCGGTCATGGTTTCGCAGCCGGCACCGTCGTCTCGCACGGAGACGGTCAGCCGTCCGGCGTCGGCGACGAGGCAGACCCTGATCCGCGTCGCGCCCGCGTGCTTGAGCACGTTCGTGATCGCTTCGGCGACGACGAAATAGGCGGTCGCCGCCACCGCCGCCGGGAGCCCGGGCAGGTCCGCCGCGGACACCGACGCCGGCACCGGGCAGCGTTCGGCCAGCGAGGTGACGGCGGGAACCAGTCCCGCCTGGGTGAGGACCGCGGGGTGGATACCCCGGGCCAGGTCCCGAAGCTCGCCGATCGCCGTCTCGAGGCCTTCGGCCCCGGCGGCCAGCAACTGGGCCAGCGCGGGCTCGACGTGCCCTTCGAGCCGCTGCCGCGCCAGGCGCAACCCGATCGCCACGGCCACCAGCCGCTGCTGGGCCCCGTCGTGCAGGTCACGCTCCACCCGGCGGCGCTCGGCGTCGGCGAGCTCGACCAGCCGCACCCGGGACCGGCGGAACTCCGCGAGCTGCCCGTCGATCTCGTCGAGCAGGCGCAGCCGGTCGGCGACCATCCCGACGACCGTCCCCGCGGCCCGGATCACCCGTGGATCGTCCCACGTCGTGTCGCGGCTGAGGACCGCGGCGATCGGCCTGCCCTGGCATTCGGCCAGGACCACCGTCCGCTCCCCCGGCCCCGCGCTGCCGCCGGTATCCGGGAGACCGGGGTTCTGCGCCGGCGAATGCCAGCCCACCAGGCGCAGCGACGGATCACGCAGGACGCGGCCCAGCAGGACGCACAGCTCCGCCGGTGAACAGGGCTGCCGGACCGCGGCGAGCAGATCCGCGACGCCGCCCACGCGCGGCGCCATCCAGACGACGCCCGCCGCGAACGTCACCGGCCACAGGCAGAAGACGATCTTGTAGCAAGTCAGGACGCCGGCCTGGGCGGGGTGCCCGGAGCCGAGCGAACTGGCGACGGCGGACAAGGCCGCGCCGGCCAGCGCGACCGCGACGACGAGTCCGAGAGGCCGGCGCACGCCGGGCGTCCGGGCACTGAGCCGGCGGGCCAGCAGGAGGAGAAGGGCGACGCCGATGACCGCACCCGCCGGCTCCAGCGTCCTGCCGACGGCGTCACCGACCGCGGGCGCGTCCACGACCAGCAAGAGGTTTTCCGGCTTGCCGGGGAACCTCGCCGCCCAGTCCACGAAGGGCACTCCCGCGGCCGAGACACCGAAAGCCACCACGTAGGCACCGACTACGATTCCTTTCGCGATCCGGCTGTCCGGCCGTCCCGCCGGGAAGCTCGCCATCAGGTGGACGACCAGCGGGGCCGACGCGTGCGCGAGCAGCAGCCCGGCGGTGAACACCACGGCGTTCGGCGACAGCTGAAGATCCTCGGCGAAAAGCCCGAGTCCCACGAGGACCATCAGCAGGCCACTCCGGTTCGACGGCGCGCGCCGGTCGGCGATCAGCCCGGCGACCACGAAAGCCGTACCGGACAACGACGTCAGCAGGACGTCGGCCATCGGGTGCGTGCCGTCGCGCACCTCGAGGAGGACCGCGGCCGCGCCGAGCGCCGCCGCGGAACCGGCCAGGACGACGACGACGGCGCGATGACGGGTCACTCCACACCCCCCACCGCCCTCGAAGAACGCGATGCTGACGGCCGGTCAGTCGCCCGTCGGCGGGAACCCGTTACCACGTTCAGCCGATCGAACCAATCGACGGACGGCCCCGCTCGCGGTCGGCAACCGCCCGCAGCGCGCCCGCAGCCCAGACCTCGTCCGAGGGACGCTTTACGCGTATTCACCGGATTTCAGCGCGGCGAGCCCGCTCAGTCCTCCAGCCCGGCGTGCTCCAGGTCCAGCAGCCGCTGGATGCGCCGCCGCGTGCCGTCGGTGATCTCGCCCGCCTCGAACAGCCGCGTCAGCTCGGCCGCCTCGATGTCGATCAGCTCACGCCTCAGTGCGCGGTAGCCGGTCCCGCGCGCCAGGTCGCCGGCGTTGTCTTCGCCGTCGCCGCGGATGCGGTCCAGCCGCGCCTGCCAGCTCGCCCGCAGCTGGTCGACGACGAACGCCGCGGCGGACTCGGTCTCGGCCAGGTGGTCCAGGTGGCTCAGCCCGGCTTCGGCGAGCTTGCGGCGCGCGGTGCCGTACTCGGTCCGCAGGTCGGCCGGGTCGAGCGCGATACCGGCCCGCCGTACCAGCGGCGCCAGGGTGAAGCCCTGGACGACGAGCGTCAGCACGATCACCGCCGTCGTCAGCACCAGGACGAGGTCACGCGCGGGCAGCTCGGAACCGTCCATGGTGGCCACCGGCAGCGACAGCGCCGCCGCCAGCGGCACCACGCCCCGCGCCCCCGCCCACGAAACGACCGCGGGCACCTGCCACGACACCCGGCCGTCCCTCCGCCGTTGCCGCAGCACCGAAAGCACGAACACCAGCAGCAGCCGCGCCAGGACCAGCGTCGCCGCGATGGCGAGCGCCTGCAGCAGCCACCACGCCCCGCCACCCTCCACCCGGCGCACCAGGGCCGGCAGCTGCAGCCCGATCAGGCCGAACACGACGCTCTCCAGCAGGAACACCACGGTCTGGTACACCGCGCCGACCTGCAGCCGGATCCGCGCCGTCGTCAGCCGCTCGGCCTGGGTCCCGAGGATCACGCTCGCCACGACGACCGCCGTCACCCCCGATCCGCCGACCGACTCCGCGACCACATAGCCCGCGTACGGCGTGACCAGGGAGATCACCGTTTCCAGCATCGGGTCCTCGGTGCGCCGCCGGATGAGGAACGCGCCGAGCGCCGTCAGCACGCCGACCGCCACCCCGCCACCGGCGAGCAGCCCGAACTCCCCCAGCGTCCGGCCCCACGACGCGGCTCCCCCGGCGACGGCCAGGAAGAGCGCCACCCGGAACAGCAGCAGGCTGGTCGCGTCGTTGAACAGGCTCTCGGCCTGGATCAGCGCCTGCACCCGCGGCGGCAACGCCAGCCGCCGCGCCAGCGCCGTCACCGCGACCGGGTCGGTGCTCGCCAGCACCGCGCCGAGCACGAACGCCATCCCGACCGGCAACGGCGTCACCGCGACCGCGACCCCGATCACCGCCGCGGCCGACAGCAGCACCAGCCCGACCGACAGCACCGCGACCGGACGCGCAACGGCACGCAGGTCCCGCCACGGCAGCTCCTCCCCCGCCGCGAACAGCAGCGGCGGGAGCACGACCAGGCTGATCACCTCGGGCGTCACCTGCACGACCGGGACGCCGGGCAGCAGCCCCACGACGACCCCGACGACGACCAGCAGCGACGGCGCCGGAACACGCCACCGCCGGGCGAACGTGGCCACCACGGTCGCCACGACCACGAGGAACAGGACGGTTTCCACCCCGCGCATCAGCCGGTCCTTCCGATCCGAATCCGGATGCCGACCAGACTTCCCGGCGCGCCGGGCTCAGCCTACGCGACGCGCCCGCGGATGCGTCCGCTCCGGCGAACCCCCACTAGCCTGATGCGGTGACGATCGAGCTGGTCCTGCTGCCGCGCGTGTCCTACCGCGGCCGGGAAATCACCAGCCCCCGCCTCGGCGGGCTCCTCGCCCTGCTCGCCGGCGACCTCCGCACCGGCGCGAGCACCGCCCGCCTGATCGAAGGGCTCTGGCCGGACGAGCGACCGGAGCACCCCGCCAAGGCCCTGCAGGTGCTCGTGTCCCGCGCACGAGCCCAGCTCGGCCACGACGTCATCGAAGCCACGTCGTCCGGCTACCGGCTCACCCTGGCCGAGGACCAGGTGGACACCTGCGCACTCGTGCTCAGCGCGACCGCCTGCGCCCGGCTCTCCCGCGACGGCGACCACGAAGCCGCGCTCGCCCACGCCGAGGCAGGCCTGGCGCTCTGGACGGCACAGGACGATCCCGGCAGCGCCGATCCGCTCGGCGCGCTGCGGACGGCCCGCGCGTCGACCAGCCGGTGGCTGCTCCGTGCCCGCGCGCTGTGCCGATCGCGGCTGGGCCGGGCCGCCGAGGCTGCCGACGAGCTGGCCGAGCTGGTGGCGGAACGGCCGCGCGACGAGGAACTGCTCCTGGAGCTGCTGCGCAGCGAAGCCGCGACGGCCGGGCCCGCCGCCGCGCTGGCCCGGTACGAGGACTACCGGCGCGGGGTGCGCGACGAACTCGGCAGCGACCCGGGACCCGCCCTGCGCGAGCTGCACCAGCGGCTCCTGCAGGGCGAAGCACCCGCGGTCCGCCACGGCGTCGCGCACGAGCCGAACCCGCTGCTCGGCCGGGACGCCGACCTGGCCGCCGTCACCGGGCTGCTGCGGACGTCCCGGGTCACCTCGATCGTCGGCGCGGGCGGGCTGGGCAAGACCCGGCTGGCGCACGCCGTGAGCCGCCGGGCCGACCAGCGGATCGTGCACTTCGTGCCGCTCGCCGGGATCACCCACGACGACGAGGTCGCCGCGGAAGTCGCCTCGGCGGTCGGTGGCGCCGACGCGGGAGGCCCGCCGGGCAGCCTCCCGGCCGCCCCGCGCGACGCCGTGACCGGCATCCTCGACGCGCTCGGCTCCGGGCCGGCGCTGCTGGTGCTCGACAACTGCGAACACGTCGTGCGCGGCGTGGCCGACCTGGTCCGGACGCTGGTCGCGCTCAGCGCCGACCTGCGGGTGCTCACGACCGGCCGGACCCCGCTCGACCTCTCCTCGGAGGCGGTCCACGCGCTGCCGGAACTGAGCCCGGCGACCGCCGCCGAACTGTTCCGGCAGCGGGCCAGTGCCGTCCGTCCGGACATCGACCTGCCTGGCGACACCGTCCGGGAGCTGTGCGCGCACCTCGACGGCCTGCCCCTCGCGATCGAGCTGGCCGCGGCCCGCGCCCGGGTCATGTCGGTCCCCGAGATCGCCCGGCACCTCGACGACCGGTTCGCCCTGTTGCGCGGCGGCGCGCGCGACGCGCCGGCCCGCCACCGCACGCTGCACGCCGTCATCGACTGGAGCTGGAATCTCCTCGACCGGCCGGGACAGGCCGCCATGCGCGCCCTGTCGGTCTTCCCCGGCGGCTTCACCGCCGACGCCGCCCGGCACCTGCTCGGCGACGAGGCGGTCGACCTGCTCGACCAGCTCGCCGGCCACTCGCTGCTCAAGGTGCTGGAGACCCCGGCGGGCACGCGGTTCCGGATGCTGGAGACGGTCCGCGAATTCAGCGCCGCGCGCCGAGACGAAGCCGGCGAGACCGAGAAGAACACAGCCGGTTTCCTGGCCTGGGCCGTGGACTTCTCCCTGGCCCACCACGAATCCCTGTTCGGCGCCGATCTCGTCCCGGCCATGCGCCGGGTCGGTGCCGAGCACGACAACCTGGTGCACGCCCTCCGGCACGGCATCGACCACGAGGACGGCACGACCGTCGCGGCGACGTCCGCCGCACTGGCCGGCCTGTGGACCTTCGAGTCGAACTTCGGCCGCATGGCCGCGCTCGTCGCGGACACCGCGTGGCTCCTCTCGCACTACCGGCCCGAGCCCCGGCTCGTGGCGGCGACCCGCACGTCGCTGGTGCTGAGCGCGGTGAACAGCTTCCTGTTGCAGGGCCCCCGGCCCACCCGCTCGCTGGTCGCTCTCCGCCGTCTCCCGCCCGCCGCACCCGGCACCCTGGTGCACGCCACCGAAACGGTGATCCGCACCGTCGCCGCGCCGGACTTCGCCCTGCTGTTCGCGTTGTGCGGTGACGACGATCCGCTCGTCGCCGGCCTGGCCGAGGGCGTCGCCAGCTACGCGTGGTCGGCGCTCGACGATCCCGGACGCGCGCTGGCCGCGGCCGAGCGCATGGTCGCCGTGTTCGACGGCCGGGACTCGCCGTGGCTGCGCGCCGTCGCCCACGCCCGGGTCGGGGAACTCTGCCTGGAACTGGAACGCGGGGAAGAAGCGCGGCGGTCGATCAGCACCGTGCTCGCGGTCCTGGACGAGACCGGCACCTGGCCGGGCGCGGCCCGGATCCGGGGCGCGCTCGTCCTGGCCAACCTGCAGACGGGCGCGATCGACGAGGCGGAGCACTGGCTCGAACAGGCCATGCTGACCGGCGGCAGCGAAGTCGCCGGAGCGTCCATGGTGGACGTCGGTGCCCGCGCCGAGATCCTGCTCGCCCGCGGTGACGTCGACGCGGGCCTGCGTCTGTGGCGGCAGGCCGCCGAACGGCTCCGGTCTGCAAAGGACACCGGCCCTGGCGCCGACGGCTGGATGTGGGAGACCCAAGCCGTCACCGTGGTCGCGCACGCCTGCCACGGGCGCCTCGACCTCGTCACCGAGATCACCGGCGACCTCCCCCGCGTGCTGCCCGGCCTGCTCGAAGACCCGGGGACGTCGGTCCCGGTCTGCGGCGCCCTCCTGCTGGCGCTGGCCCTGGCCGACCTCGACCGCGCTCAGACGGCCGGCGAGCGATCCGCGGCGGTGCGCATGATCGCCCTCGCCGACCGGTTCCGGTACGTGCGGGGCTTCCATCCCACGATGTCGTCGGCCCGGATCCGCGCTCTGGCCGAGCAGGCCGCCGAGCCGGCGTACACCGACGCGCGGTCGGAATACGCCGGCCTCGGCCGCGAAGAGCTGCGAGCCGCGGCGATCGCGGCGCTGGCGGTCAGGCCGCGGGATCGCGCCTGAACAACGCCCGCGCCCAGACGTACCCCGCGACGGCGAACCCGGCGCACCAGGCCACGGCGATCCACGCACTGCTCCCGACCGGCGTGCCCAGCAGCAAACCGCGCAGGGTGTCGATGACCGGGGTGAACGGCTCGTTGCGGGCGAACCAGCGCACGGCTCCCGACATCGTGTCCGTGGGCACGAACGCACTGCTGACGAACGGCAGCACCTGCACCAGCAGGATGAACAGGTTCGCGCCCTCGGCGTTCTTCGCCGCCAATCCGACCGCGACGGCCAGCCAGGTCAGCGCCAACGCCAGCAGGAGCACCAGCCCCAGCGTCGCGAGCCAGCCACCCGGTCCCGCGGCGGGCCGGAACCCGAACAGCAGCGCCACCCCGACGACCAGCGTCGCGCTGACCACCGTGCGGAGCACCGCACCCAGGACGTGCCCGGTCAGCACGGACACCCGCGCGATCGCCATCGTCCGGAACCGCGAAATGATCCCCTCGGTCATGTCGCGGTTCACCGCCAGCGCCGTCATCGACGCGCCGTACCCCACGGTCATCAGCAGGATGCCTGGCACCAGGTAGTCGACGTACGCACCACCGGGGACACCCGCCTGCATCGCGCCGCCGAACACCCCGACGAACAGCAGCAGGAGCAGCACCGGCATGCCCAGCGCCATGATCATCATCCCGGGGTACCGGCGCAGGTGCCTCAGGTTGCGCCGCAACATGGTCGCCGAATCGCGCACCGCGTAGCTCATCGAGCGGCCTCCTTCTCGGTCGTGAGGGCGAAGAAGACGTCGTCGAGGTCCGGGGTGTGCACCGACAGGCTGCCGACGTCCACCCCGGCGCCGTCCAGCCGGTCGAGGAGGCCGCGCAACGAGCGCACGTCACCGTCGCCCGGCACCGACAGCGTGAACACGGACTCGTCCCGCGTCCCTTCCCCCAGCGCCCGGGCGGCGGCGTCGAGACTGGCGGCGTCGGCGAACTGCAGCCGGACGTGCCCGCCGCCGACTCGCCGTTTGAGTTCGTCCGGCGTGCCTTCGGCGACCACCCGCCCGTGGTCGAGCACCGCGACCCTGCCGGCCAGCTCGTCGGCCTCGTCCAGGTACTGCGTTGTCAGGAAGACGGTGACGCCGCCCGCGACGAGGTCCCGGATGATCCCCCACATGGTGTGCCGGCTGCGGGGGTCGAGCCCGGTGGTCGGCTCGTCGAGGAAGAGGACGCGCGGCTCGCCGGCGAGCGTCATCGCCAGGTCGAGCCGCCGCCGCATCCCGCCGGAATAGGCCGACACGAGCTTCCCCGCGGACTCGGCGAGGTCGAACCGCTCGAGCAGTTCGGCCGCCTTCCGCCGTCCTTCGGCGCGGCCGAGGTGGTGCAGGTCCGCCATCAGCAGCAGGTTCTCCTCGCCGGTCAGCAGGTTGTCGACCGCCGAGAACTGCCCGGTGACGCCGATCGCGGCGCGGACCCCGTCCGGCTCGGCGGCCACGTCGTGCCCCGCGACGGAGGCCTGCCCGCCGTCGGCGCGGATCAGGGTGGACAGGATCCGCACGGCGGTCGTCTTGCCCGCGCCGTTGGGCCCGAGCAGGGCGAAGATCGTGCCCGTGGCGACCTGCAGATCGATGCCGTCGAGCACGACCTGGTCGCCGAAGGACTTGCGCAGCCCGCTGGCCGCTATCGCCGGGGTGGTCACGGTTCTCCTCTCGTCCGCCCGTGACCTCGGCGGTCACGGCTGTCACGAGAGTGCGCGACCCCGGTTTCAAGCCGCTTTCCGTCCGGGACGCTCGGTCGCGGGGCGCGTCCGCTGTCGCCGTCACGGGTCAGTGCCTGGCCGCCGCGACGGCGAGGTTGAGCTGCAGGACGTCGACCGCCGGGTCGCCGAGCACGCCGAGCCCGCGCCCGGCGGTGTTGCCGTCGACGAGCTTGCGGACTTCGTCCTCGCTCAGGCCGTTCTCCCGGGCGACCCGCGGCACCTGCAGCTCGGCGTAGGCCGGGCTGATCTGCGGGTCGAGTCCCGAAGCCGACGCGGTGACGGCGTCGGCCGGCACCTTCGACACGTCGACGCCTTCCCGCTTCGCGATCAGCTCCTGCCGCTGCTTGACCGTGGCGAGCAGGTCCTCGTTGCCGGTGCCCTTGTTCGAGGCACCCGAGGTGGACGGGTCGCCGGGCCCGAGCGGGTCCTTCGACCCGGCCGAGGGCCGGTTGTGGAAGAACGGGTCGTGCGCCGGGTCCTTCGCCACCGGATCGACGCCGATCAACGACGACCCGACCGGCTGGCCGTTCTGCGTGATGATCGAGCCTTCGGCGTTGTCCGAGAGGCCGGGGATCCGGGCCACCGCCCACACCGCGAGCGGGTAGACGACGCCCAGCAGGACGGTCAGCACCAGCAGCATCTTCAGGCCGGCGACGGTCTGCTTGTACAGCACCTTCATGGTCACATTCCCGGAATCAGTCGGACGAGCAGGTCGATCAGCCAGATCCCGGCGAACGGCGTCACGATGCCGCCGAGGCCGTAGATCAGCAGGTTGCGCCGCAGCAGCGACTTCGCGCTGGAGGGCTTGTAGCGAACGCCGCGCAGGGCCAGCGGGATCAGGCCCACGATGATCAGCGCGTTGAAGATCACCGCGGACATGATCGCCGAGTCCGGCGAGTGCAGGCCCATCACGTTCAGGCCGCCCAGCTGCGGGTAGATCGACGCGAACATCGCGGGCAGGATCGCGAAGTACTTCGCCAGGTCGTTGGCGATGGAGAACGTCGTGAGCGCACCGCGGGTGATGAGCAGCTGCTTGCCGATCTCCACGATCTCGATCAGCTTCGTCGGGTTCGAGTCGAGGTCGACCATGTTGCCGGCCTCCTTGGCCGCCATGGTCCCGGTGTTCATCGCCACCCCGACGTCCGCCTGCGCCAGCGCGGGAGCGTCGTTGGTGCCGTCGCCGGTCATCGCGACCAGCCTCCCGCCTTCCTGCTCCTTCTTGATCAGCGCCATCTTGTCTTCAGGCTTGGCTTCGGCGAGGAAGTCGTCCACTCCGGACTCGTCGGCGATCGCCTTGGCGGTGAGCGGGTTGTCGCCGGTGATCATGACGGTCTTGATGCCCATCGTGCGCAGTTCGGCGAACCGTTCCCGCATGCCGGGCTTCACGACGTCGGACAGCCGCACCACGCCACGCACGAGAGCGGTGCCCTCGACCCGCTCGGCGACGACGAGCGGCGTGCCGCCCTCGGCGCTGATCTTGTCGACGGTTTCGTGCACCTCGTCCGGCACGACGCCACCGTGCTCGGCCACCCACGCGCGCACGGCACTGGCCGCGCCCTTGCGGACGACCCGGCCGTTCAGGTCGATGCCGGACATCCGGGTCTGCGCGGTGAACGGGACGAACTCGCCGGACTTCTCGGCTTCGGTCGGCTGCGCCGCGAGGCCGTTCTCGCGCACGCAGAGGTCGATGATGCTGCGGCCCTCGGGCGTGCCGTCGGCCAGGCTGGACAGCCGCGCCGCGATCGCCAGATCCTCCACAGTGGACGAGCCGACCGGGATCAGCTCGGTCGCCTGCCGGTTGCCGAAGGTGATCGTGCCGGTCTTGTCCAGCAGCAACGTCGAGACGTCACCCGCGGCTTCGACCGCCCGGCCGGATGTGGCCAGGACGTTCCGCTGGACGAGGCGGTCCATCCCGGCGATGCCGATCGCCGAGAGCAGCGCGCCGATCGTCGTCGGGATCAGGCAGACCAGCAGGGCGGTCAGCACGATCACCGACTGCTGGCCGCCGGAGTAGTTCGCCATCGGCTGCAGCGCCACGACCGCGAGGACGAAGATGATCGTCAGCACGGCGAGCAGGATGGTCAGCGCGATCTCGTTCGGCGTCTTCTGCCGCGAGGCGCCTTCCACCAACGCGATCATGCGGTCCACGAAGGACTCGCCCGGCTTGGTGGTGATCTTCACGACGATCCGGTCGGAGAGCACGGTCGTGCCGCCGGTGACGGCGCTCCGGTCGCCGCCGGACTCGCGGATGACCGGCGCCGACTCGCCGGTGATGGCCGACTCGTCGACGGTCGCGATGCCCTCGACGACGTCGCCGTCGCCCGGGATGACCTCGCCGGCCTCGACGACCACCAGGTCGCCGATCCTCAGCTCGGCGCCCGGTACGCGCTCCTCGGACCCGTCCTCGGTCAGGCGGCGGGCGACGGTCTCCTTCTTGGTCTTGCGCAGGGACTCGGCCTGGGCCTTGCCCCGGCCTTCGGCGACCGCCTCGGCGAGGTTGGCGAACAGCACCGTGAACCACAGCCACACCGCGACGCCGATGTTGAACACGGTCGGGTTCGTCACCGCGAACACGGTGACCAGTGCCGAGCCGACCCACACCACGAACATGACCGGGTTGGCCAGCTGGTGCTTCGGGCTCAGCTTCCGGAAGGCGTCCGGCAGGGACGTCCAGAGCTGACGGGGGTTGAACACGCCCGCGCCGACCCGGCCCGCGTTCTCGACGTGGTGCCGGGTCGCTTCCTCGGGGGTGCGTTCGGTGGTCATGGTCATGCGAGAGCCTCGGCAATCGGCCCGAGGGCCAGGGCGGGGATGAAGGTCAGGGCCGCGACCAGCACGACCGTGCCGGCGAGCATGGTCGCGAACAGCGGGCTGGTGGTCGGCAGCGTGCCCGCGCTCTCCGGCGTCTTCTTCTGCGCCGCCAGCGAACCGGCCAGGCAGAGCACGGCCAGGATCGGGATGAACCGGCCCAGCGCCATGCAGACACCGAGCGTGGACTGGTACCAGTCGTTGGTCACGGTGATGCCGGCGAACGCGCTGCCGTTGTTGTTGCCTGCCGAGGTGTAGGCGTAGAGCAGCTCCGAGAAGCCGTGCGCGCCCGGGTTGTTGAACGCGGCGGTGTTGCCCGGGATCAGCAGGGCCGCGCCCGCACCGATCAGCACCACCGCGGGCATGGCCAGCATCGCGATCGACGCGCAGGTGACCTCGCGCTTGCCGAGCTTCTTGCCCAGGTACTCCGGCGTCCGCCCGACCATCAGGCCCGCCAGGAACATCGCGATGATCGCCATCACCAGGATGCTGTAGAGGCCGGTGCCGACCCCGCCCGGCGACAGCTCGCCGAACATCATGTTCAGCAGCGTGCCGAAGCCGCCGAGGCCGGTGAAGCTGTCGTGCATCGAGTTCACCGCACCGGTCGAGGTACCGGTGGTCGAGCCGGCGAACAACGCCGACCCCGCGATCCCGAACCGGGTTTCCTTGCCCTCCAGGGCCGCACCGGCCAAGCGGGCGGCGGCGCCTCCTGCGTGCGCTTCGCCCCACCAGATCACCGCGAGCATGGCCGCCCACAACGCGCCCATGACGCTGAGCAGGACATAGCCCTGCTTGGTGTTGCCGACGAGCTTGCCGAAGGTGCGGGTCAGGGCGACCGGGATCACCAGCAGCAGGAAGATTTCGATCAGGTTCGACCACGAGTTCGGGTTCTCGAACGGGTGCGCGGAGTTGGCGTTGAAGATGCCGCCGCCGTTGGTGCCCAGCTCCTTGATCGCCTCCTGGCTCGCTGCCGGGGCCAGCGCGATGGTGCTCGCCGAGCCGTCCGGGTTGAGCACCGAGACGCCGGACTTCAGGCTCTGCACCACACCGAGCGCGACCAGCACGATCGCGAAGACGAACGACAGCGGCAGCAGCAGCCGGACGGTGCCGCGGGTCAGGTCGACCCAGAAGTTGCCCAGCCGGTCGCTCTTCGACCGCATGAACGCGCGGGTCAGCGCGATCGCCACGGCCAGGCCAACCCCGGCGGAGACGAAGTTCTGCACGGTCAGCCCGGCCATCTGGACGACGTGGCCCATGACGCCCTCGGGGACGTAGGACTGCCAGTTCGTGTTGGTCACGAAGCTGATCGCGGTGTTGAAGGCGACCCCGGGGTCGACGGTCCGGCCGAAGTTCAGCGGAAGCAGCGGCTGGAAGCGCTGCAGCAGGTACAGGAACAGCACCGAGACGAACGAGAAGCCCAGCACGCCCGAGGCGTAGGTCTTCCAGTGCTGCTCGGAATCCGGGTCCGCGCGCACGATCTTGTAGACGGCCTTCTCCAGCCGCCAGTGTTTCGTGCTCGTGAACACGCGGTACATGTAGTCGCCCAGCGGCCGGTACACCAGCGCCAGGGCGAGCAGAAGGAGGCCGGCCTGTCCCAGGCCGGCCCACGTCGAGGACATCAGAACTTCTCCGGTTTGATCAACGCGATGAACAGGTAGACGATCAGGGCCAATGCCAGGACGCCGCCGACGACGTTGGCGACCACGCCGGTGCCGCTCACAACCGCTCCAATCCACGCAGGGTCAACGCCAGCACGGCGAACACGACGATCGCCAGCAGTACATAGGCCAGATCGGCCATGCGGCTGCTCCCTTCTCACGCACGACAAGCCGAGGTCGACCGAATGGTGACCGGACTGACGGAAGCGTGCCTGCCGGAGCTCCCGTTCGGATGTCACCTGACAGAGTCTTGACGCGTCCTCACGGCGCGTTGACGCGTTCTTGACGGAGCGCACCCCGAATGTCCATTCCGGACTTGGTCACAACTCGGCTTCGGCCACGTGAACAGCTCGCCTCGGCCGGAATTCGGGGCCACCCTTGAACGATCACGTCTTCGCCCGTCCCGGGGCGGCCGCCGAGCCTGTCGTTGACGCAACCCTGACGTCCATTCCGGACTTCGTTGACGGATTCTCTACGCGGCGACTCGAATCTTGACGAAATCCGTACGCCGGTTCGCCGGCGCGCGATGCACGCTGCGGTACGTGCCAGCACCCACGTCATGGCTCAAACGGCTGGTACTCGGACGGCCGTTCCGGAGCGACACCCTCGGCGAGACCCTCCTGCCCAAGTGGCTCGCGCTGCCGATCTTCGCCAGCGACCCGCTGTCGTCGGTCGCTTACGCGACCCAGGAAATCCTGCTGATCCTGTCCATCGGCGGCCTCGCCTACCTGACACTCGCGCCGTGGATCGGCCTGGCGGTCGCCGTCCTGCTGACCGTCGTCGTGCTGTCCTACCGGCAGGTCGTGAAGGCCTACCCCAGCGGGGGCGGCTCCTACGAGGTCGCCTCGCGCAACCTCGGCAGATCCGCGGGCCTGGTCGTCGCGGGCGCGCTGATGGTCGACTACATCATGACCGTCGCGGTGTCGGTCGCGTCCGGAGTGGACAACATCATCTCCGCCGTCCCCGGGCTCAACGACTACCGGATCGTCCTGAACCTCGGGTTCGTCCTGGTGCTGATGGCGATGAACCTGCGCGGCATCCGCGAGTCCGGGCGTGCCTTCGCGCTCCCGACGTACCTGTTCATCGGCGGGGTCGTGCTGATGATCGCGCTGGGCCTCGGCCGGGCCGTCGCGGGCCACGCCCCGGTCGCCGAAAGCGCCGGCTACGAGGTCCGCCCGGAACAGGTGGGACTGACCGGTCTCGCGCTGGTCTTCCTGCTGCTGCGGTCGTTCTCCTCCGGTTGTACCGCGCTCACCGGCGTCGAAGCGATCTCCAACGGCGTCCCCGCGTTCCGCAAACCCAAGAGCGCCAACGCCGCCCGCACGATGACCGCGATGGGCGTGATCGCCGTGGTGATGTTCGGCGGCATCACCGCCCTTGCCATGATCGCCCGCGTCCGGATCGCCGAGAACACCTGCGACCTCGCCGGGTTCCGCGGCGACTGCACCACCGACCCGCAGCGCACCGTGATCAGCCAGATCGCCGCCGCGGTGTTCGGGGGCGACCATTCGGCGCTGTTCTACTTCATGCAGGCCACCACCGCGCTGATCCTGATCCTCGCCGCGAACACCGCGTTCAACGGCTTCCCGTTGCTGGCCTCGATCCTGGCGCAGGACCGCTACCTGCCGCGGCAGCTGCACACCCGCGGCGACCGGCTGGCGTTCTCCAATGGCATCGTCGCGCTCGCGGTCATCGCCGGCGTGCTCATCTTCGCGTTCGACGGCTCGACCACCCGGCTGATCCAGCTCTACATCCTCGGCGTCTTCACGTCCTTCACGCTGTGCCAGGCCGGCATGGTCCGGCACTGGAACCGCGAACTCGCCGCCGCGACCGACACCCGGGCACGCCTGTCGATCCAGCGCTCGCGGCTGATCAACGCCGTCGGCGCGGTGCTCACCGCCGTGGTCCTGGCGGTCGTGATGATCACCAAGTTCACCCACGGCGCCTACCTCGTGGTGATCGCCATCCCGGTGCTGTACCTGCTCATGCGGGGGATCCACCGCCACTACACCCACGTCCGCGACGAGCTGCTGCCCGACGACGAGAGCGAGCTGCTGCCCAGCCGGGTCCACGCCATCGTGCTGGTGTCCACATTGCACAAACCGAGCCAGCGCGCGATCGCGTTCGCCCGCGCGAGCCGGCCGGACACCCTCACCGCGATCACCGTCAACGTCGAGGACCACGACACCCGCGAACTGCAGCGGCAGTGGGAACAACGTGACATGAAGATTCCGCTCAAGGTTCTCGAATCGCCCTACCGCGAGATCACCCGGCCGGTCGTGGCCTATGTCAAGAACCTCAGCCGCGCCAGCCCCCGCGACGTCGTGTGCGTCTACATCCCGGAGTACGTCGTCGGCCGCTGGTGGGAAAACGTGCTCCACAACCAGAGCTCACTGCGTCTGAAGGGCCGGCTCCTGTTCGAGCCGGGTGTCATGGTGACCAGCGTCCCGTGGCAGCTGCACTCCACCACCCGCCGCGACCTCCAGCGCGTCCGCCCGCTGCCCGGCGACATCCGGCGCGGCGTCACGACGCAGCGCCGCTCCTGACCCTCGATCTGCCAGACGGTGTCGGGACGAGGGACGGCTTCGCTACGGACGAAGCTGCGCCAGGAGCGATTCGACCAAGCGACCCTCGATGTCCGGGTCGTCGACGACAGCCCGGCGAAGCGCCCGCGAGGCGACGAACGAGATCAGTGACCACGCGGCGACGTCGGGGTCGAGGTCGGCACGCAGGTCGCCCGCCCGCCGTCCCGCTTCCAGCAGGCCGGCGAAACCGCGGGCCACCCGCCGGATCGCCGTGCGCGCGGCCTGCCGGACGACCGGGTCCGAGCCCGAGGCCGTGCCCTCCACGAAGAGGACGCCGAGGGCGCCGGGCGCGTGCAGGGCGTCGAGGTGCTCGGGCGCCAGCAGTGCACGCAGGACCTCCGAGACAGCGCGGTCTCCGGAGGTGAGCGCGGTGAGAAAGGTGACCGCGGTGCCGGCGGCCTGCTCCAGAACCGCGGCGAACAGCTCCGCCTTCGAGCCGAAGTTCTGGAAGACCACCGGTTCGCTGACCCCGACCCGGGCGGCGATCTCGGACGCCTTCGCCCGCTGGTAGCCGTGCTCGGCGAACGCCGCCGTCGCCGCGACGAGGATCGTTTCGCGGCGTTGTCCGGCGGTCATGCGCGTCCGGCTTCGGGTCACGTGGTCATCGTAACCGCCCTTGCCCTCCTACTTAGTTGCAGCTAAGTTAGCGGGACGACTTAGTCGTCACTAAGTAAAGGAGGCCGGGATGGCACTGGGCAGACTGCTGACCGGACACGGCGGCGAGCGCGCCGACGGCGCGTTGATCACCCAGGCGAGGCTGTACGAACTCGGCAGCAGAATCGGGTTCGTGACCCGCGGACGCCGCTATCGCGAACTGGTGCGGCGGTCCGGCGCGCAGCCGGGCGACCGCGTCCTCGACGTCGGCTGCGGGACCGGCTACCTGGCCGGGCTCGCGGCGCACGCCGTGGCACCGGGCGGGTCGGTGCTCGGCGTCGACGCGTCCGAGGCCATGGTCAAGTACGCGCGCGGCGTGGCCGGTACGCCGTCGTGCCGCTTCGAAGCCGGAACGGCGCAAGCACTCCCCTGCGGCGACGCGGAGTTCGACGTCGTGCTGTCCAGCCTGATGCTGCATCACGTGCCGGACGCCGGCCAGCCGGCCGCGCTGCGCGAGATGCACCGGGTACTGCGGCCGGGCGGCCGGTTGCTGCTCGCGGATTTCCGGCCGCCGACGTCCCGGGTGATGCGGCGGCTGGTCGGCGCCCTGACGGGCCCGCGGATGCTGGACGCCCCGGACCGGCGGCTCGTCGGCCTGGTGCGGGACACGGGGTTCACCGTGGACGACGAAGGCACGCTCGGCATCCTCCACTACGTCAGCGCGACAGCCTGACCGTCCACAACGGACCGCCGGCTCAGCGGACCAGCGCGGGCCAGCGGTCGTGCTCGCGGTCGATGACGTATTCGTGGCGGTGCTGCCACACACCGGCAGCGATCTCGGTCGCGTCCGCGAGGTGCCCGGGGTCGCCGGTGCCGTCGTGGACGTGCTCGAGGACATCGCGGTCGCATCGCGGCCACGCCCGGATCGCGACGACGGCGCCGACGACTCCGAGCCCGGCGAGCACGATCCACGTCACGCCGAAACCGGCTTCGGTGGCCAGCCAGCCGGCGATCGGATACGCCACCAGCCAGCAGGCGTGCGAAAGGGAGAACTGCGCGGCGAACACAGCCGGCCGGTCCGCCGCGGTGCTCGATCGGCGCAGCACCCGGCCCACCGGCGTCAGGACGAGACCGGTGCCGAGCCCGACGGTCACCCACACCGCCAACGCGGCGAACCAGCTGCCGCCGGCCACCATGGACAGCGGGATCGCTCCGGCGATCCCGGCCAGGAGCACGGCCGCCCCGGCGAGCATCACCGTGCGTTCGCGGACCCGGTCGAGCACCCGCGGCAGCAGCAGCGCGACCAGCACCGTGCCGACGCCGTTGGCCGCCAGCAGCACGGCGACATCGGCCTGACCGCGGCCGAGCTCGTCCCGGACGTAGTTGACGGTGTTGACCATGACCACCGACCCGACCGCGGCGACCACGAGGTTGAACCCCATGACACCGCGGAGCCGAGGTGTCGCGGCGTAGATCCGCGCCCCGGCGAGCGTGCGGTCCCACGCCCCACCGCGGTGGCTCCGGACCGCGTCCGGGATGCGGGTGGTGACCACGAGCACCGCCGAAACCAGGAAGCCGGCCGACGTGCCGGTGAACAGCCAGTGGAAGCTGACGACGCTGAGCGCGGCCGCCGCGAGCACCGGGCTCAGCAGGCTCTCCATCGTCGAGGCGAGCTGCGAAGCCGACAGCGCACGGGTGTAGTCGCGCTCGCCGGGCAGGATGTCCGGCAGCACGGCCTGAAAGGTCGGGGTGAACGCCGCGGAGGCCGACTGGAGCACCACGATCAGGGCGTAGACCTGCCAGATCCGGTCCACGAACGGCAGCGCGAGCACGACGAGCGCCCGCACGAGGTCCAGGCAGACCAGCATCACCCGGCGCGGCACCCGGTCCGCGTAGGCGCCGGCCAGCGGGGCGACCGTCACGTAGGTGACCATCTTGATCGCCAGCGCGGTTCCCAGCACGGCCCCCGCGCCGGCACCCGCGAAGTCGTAGGCCAGCAGCCCCAGCGCGACGGTGGTCAGCCCGGTCCCGAACAGCGCCACGAGCTGGGCGGTGAAGAGGTGCCGGTAGTCCCGGTGCCGGAACAAGGACAGGGCCACGCGAAACTCCTGGGCGACGACGACTGTCCCTCCATGATAGGTGCACATGTACGCACATGACGATTCCGGTGCGCAGTGGGCGCAGCTTCCACCCGCCGACCAGGTCGAAGCCGCCTCCACGGCCCTGCGGATGCTGGCGGATCCCGGCCGGCTGCGGATGCTGTGGCTGCTCAGCGGCGACGAGTACGACGTCGCGTCGCTGGCCGCGGCGGTCGGGATCGCGCGCCCGGCGGTGTCCCAGCACCTGGCGAAGCTCCGGCTCGCCGGGCTGGTGAGCCTGCGCCGCGACGGCCGCCACACCCACTACCGAGCCCGCGGCGGCCATGTGCGCCGCCTGCTGGCCGAAGTCATGAACGCCGCGGACCACCACCTCCACGGCATCCCGGACCACGACTGACGCCGGGTTGCCTGCGAAGGCACTGGCGGCGTCCGCGTCCGCGGTGGACACTTCGACGGTGGGCAGGATGGCCCACCCGGTGGGACCCGTTCTTCCGGGACCACGTGACCTTGGCCGACGTGTACCGGTTCCCCGCCCGGCACTTCGACTTCCACCGCGGCGGCTGACCTTGCCCCTCGGCTGACGCGGCTCCCCGCGGCTCAACGGAGCTCGGCGAGCAGCTCCCGCACCCGGCGATCGATCTCGTCCCGGATCCTCCGGACGTCCTCGACGCCCCTGCCCGCGGGGTCGTCGAGCTGCCAGTCCAGGTACCGCTTGCCGGGGAACACCGGGCAGGCGTCGCCGCAGCCCATCGTGATCACGACGTCGGCGGCCTCGACCGCCTCGGTCGTCAGCTTCTTCGGGACCTCCCGGGACAGGTCGAGCCCGATCTCGGCCATCGCCTCGCGCACGGCGGGGTTGACGCTGCCGGCGGGCGCGGAGCCGGCCGAACGGACGTCGACCGCGCCGTCGGCGTGGTGAGCGAGCAGCGCGGCGGCCATCTGGGAGCGGCCGGCGTTGTGCACGCAGACGAAGAGAACCTCAGGCTTGCCGGTCACGAGAACTCCGTCGTCGTGAGCACCGACGACAGCCGCGCCAGCACCTCGGGGTGCACGCGGTAGTAGATCCAGGTGCCGCGCCGGTCCCCGGTGATCAGCCCGGACTCGCGCAGCACCTTCAAGTGGTGGGAGATGGTCGGGCCGGTCAGGTCGAAGGCGTCGGTCAGGTCGCACACGCACGCCTCACCGCCGGCGTGGGACGCGATCAGCGAGAGCAACCGCAGCCGCACCGGGTCGGCCATGGCCTTGAACAGCTGCGACAGCTCGACCGCCTGGTCCTGCGTCAGGGGCTCCCTCGCCAGGGGGGCGCAGCAGGCGTCCATCGCGACGAGCGGCAGTTGCTTCGACATCCCTCTATATTGACAGGCTTGGACATGGGCGGCAATCTACTTCGACAAATGTCTATCCAAGGAGGTGGCGAAGATGTCACGGGTACAGCTGGCCTTGCGGGTCGGAGACCTGGCGGGATCGATCGACTTCTACTCGAAGCTGTTCGCGACGGAACCGGCGAAGCTCCGGCCCGGCTACGCGAACTTCGCGATCGAGGAGCCCGCGTTGAAGCTGGTGCTCCTGGAGGGCGAGCCGGGCCAGGAGACGGTGCTGGACCACCTCGGCGTCGAGGTCGAGTCCACCGACCAGGTCGACGCGGCGACCCAGCGTCTCACCGGCGAAGGCCTCGAGACGCTCACCGAGGACGACACCACCTGCTGCTACGCGGTGCAGGACAAGGTGTGGGTGCACGGCCCCGGCAAGGAACCGTGGGAGGTCTACACGGTGAAGGGCGACTCGACGACGTACGGCACCGACAGCGCCGCGCTGCTCACCCCAGCGACGTGCTGCCCACCGGACGCCGAGACCGGCGCGACGGCCAAGCCGGCGGGCTGCTGCAGCTGAAGGCCCGGAGCCGGTGCGCAATCGAGGGGCGCACCGGCTCCGGCTTTCGCCGACTTCGTGAGTCACCGCTTCAACCGCTTCTTGACGTCGGGGCCGGCACCGGCGGGCGCGCCGCCGATGCCGGACTCGATCGCGGCCGTCACGATGCGGTTGCGGTCGCCCGTGGACAGCACGCCGTTGGCCACGAGCTCCTGGGTCACCGCCTTCACGTGCTTCACGAACCGGTCGTGCGACACGTACTCCGCGTTCTCGTCGATGACGTCGTTGATCGTGCAGCCGTTGCCGATGTCGATGTTCTCGACCTGGCTGTCGATCCCGCCGATCACCACCGTCTCCCGGGTGTCCGAGGACGGGCACGCGTCCGGCGGCGGCGCGGCCGCGACCACCGTGAACGCCCCCGCCACCTCCGCCGAGACGTTACCGGCGACGTCCGTGGCTCGCGAACGCACAGTGTGCGCCCCGAGCGCGGACACGACCACCGGCGCCGAGTACCGCGTCCACACCGCACTGTCCACTTTGTACTCGATGAAGTCCACACCGGACTCCGCGTCGGCCGCGGTCAGCGTCACGGTCGCCTGGCCCACGTAGTTCCAGCCGCCGTCCTGCCTGCCGGTGACCTGCACCGACACCGTCGGCGCGGTCGTGTCCCCGCCGGCGACCACGGTGAAGGCCACGCTCCCCACTCCGGACGTGTTCCCGGCGACGTCGGAAGCGCGGAACTCCACCGTGTGCGCGCCCACCACGGCCACCGGAACCGGGGCAGTGTAGGCGGTCCAGGCCCCACCGTCCACGCGGTACTCCACCGAGGCGACCCCGGAACCCGCGTCCGAAGCCGTGACCGTGACGACCGCCTTGCCGACGTAGTTCCCGGAGCCGTCCTGGTTACCCGCCACGGCAGCCGAGACGACCGGCGCGGTCGTGTCGCTCTTCACCACCGTGAAGTGCGCCATGCCCTCCGGTGAGACGTTCCCCGCGACATCGGTGGCCCGGTAGTGCAGCATGTGCATCCCCGCCGCGGTCACGGCGACCGGAGCGGTGTAGGCGGTCCAGGCGCCCCCGTCCAGCTGGTACTCCACGGAGGCCACACCGGATCCGGCGTCCGTCGCGGTGATCCGGGCCGTCGCGACGTCGACGTAGTTGCCCGACGGGTCCTGGGAACCGGTGATCGAAGCGGTCACCGCGGGCGGGGTCGTGTCCCCCGGCCGCGCGACGACGGTGAAGTGCGCCATCCCTTCCGCGGACGTGTTGCCGGCGACGTCGGTCGCCCGGTGGTGCAGCATGTGCGCGCCCACGGTGGACACCACCACCGGCCCCGCATAGGTCGTCCACGTGCCGCCGTCGAGCTGGTACTCGACCGAAGCCACCCCTGACCCCGCGTCCGTCGCGGAAAGCGTCACCGTGGCGGACCCGAGGTAGCTGCCGGACGGATCTTTCTCTCCCGTCACGGAAGCAGTCACGGTCGGCGGAGTCGTGTCGCCTCCGCCGCCGGACACGACGAACTCGCCCACCATCGCCGTGTGCCCGGGGATGGCGCAGAAGTACCGGTACTTGCCCGGGGTGAGCGTCACGACGGCTTCGTGCCGGCCGTTCGTGGGGTCGAACGGGTTGGCCAGGACGTTCAGTGAGACATCGTGGTTGTAGCCCGGCGTCGAGGTGTCGAACGTCAGCGTGTGCGACATCCCGGTCGTGTTGCCGGTGGCTTCGCTGTTCTCGAAGACGATGGTGGTCTCGCCGGGCAGCGCGCCGGTGGGCGCGGAGGCGTATTCGGTGGTGCTGTTGTTCGCGGTCCAGGTGAGCGTCTGGACCGGCGCCGCCACCGCGGGCGTCGCCAGCCCGAACACGGCCAGGACAGCGGCGAGCAGCGCCGCGATCAGTCGTGGGGACATCGCCGAAGACCTTCCTGGGAGG
Organism: Amycolatopsis balhimycina FH 1894; assembly: GCF_000384295.1. Taxonomy (NCBI): domain Bacteria; kingdom Bacillati; phylum Actinomycetota; class Actinomycetes; order Pseudonocardiales; family Pseudonocardiaceae; genus Amycolatopsis; species Amycolatopsis balhimycina. Next base: position 1,576,695 of record NZ_KB913037.1, read on the forward strand.
AGTGGCGTCTTGAATGACTCATTCAGGACCTCCGGGGACCTGAATGAGTCATTCAAGACACTCGACGAGTGCTACAGCTGCCGCACCCGGATGTTGCGGAACTCGATCAGGTCGTCGTCGCTGTGGTTCTGCAGCCCGATGAACCCGCTGACGAACTGCCGCAGGTCGGTCGGCGGGTCACCCGCGCGCGACGACTGCTGGCCGGGCGTGTTGTCGAACTCGTTGATCACCACGCCGTTGCGGGTCATCGTGTAGTGCTGCCCGACGACCTTGATCTCGTACTCGTTCCACGTCCCCTTCGGCCGCGCGCCCGCCTGGTCGATCGGGCGCGGGTCGAAGTTGTAGACCGACCCGGTCTTCTGCGGCTCGCCGGTGTCGCCGTCGTAGATCTGGATCTCGTGGCCGCAGTAGATCGCGACCCAGGCCTGCGACGTCCGCGCCGATCCGACCGTGCCGCAGCTGCCCGGTGGCCGCTGGTCCAGGGGTGTCCGCGGGTCCGGGAACCGGACGAACACGCCGCTGTTGGCCCGGTTCGGATCCGGGGCGATGTCCTTGAACTGCACCTTCACCGAGAAGTCGCCGAACTGCCGCTGCGCGTACCACAGCATGCCCAGCCCGCCGGCCGAGCGGATCGACCCGTCGGGTTGGAGGGTGAACTGCCCCGAAGGGGCCTGCTCCCACGCCCGCAGCGACTGCGCCGTGCCGTCGAAGAGCGCGTCATAGCCCGTCGTGCCCGGCTTCCCGATCGGCGACGCTTCGGCGGCCGCGTTCAGTTCCGCCACCTCGTCGTCGTTGAGCACCCCGAGGTCGGAGAGCGTGCCGGTGGCCTGCTCGACGTGGTTGACGAACGCCGCGTGCGTGCTCCACGTGCTTTCGTCGTCGATGAAGTCGTCGACCGTGCAGCCACCGCCGGCGTTGCGGTTGACCACCTTCGTGAGGGTGTCGCCCAAGGTCACCACCGGACTCGGGTCGGCCACCGCGCAGCCGACGTTCACCGACGTCCGGGTCGTCACCGTCTCGCCGTTCGCGTAGGTGACGGTGAGCTTGGCGGTGAAGAAGCCGGTGCGCGGGTAGGTGTGCCGCGGGTCGGCCTGCGTGGACACCGAGCCGTCGCCGAACTCCCACCGGTAGGACACGCCACCGGACTTCGACCCGGTGAACGCCGCCGTCAGCGCCTTGTTCTGCACCATCGTCGACGACGCCGCCGGCGCGGGCGTCGGCGCGCCGCCGGTGTAGCTGATCTTGAGCAGCTTCTGGTTCGCGTCCAGGGAGAAGAACCCATTGCCGTAGTCGAGCACGTACAGCGCACCGTCCGGGCCGAACTTGGCGTCCATCCAGCTCTGCACCCGGGTGTCACCCGCGCCGCCCGGGATGATCTGCCGGAACGTCTCGGCGAACACCGGCGGCTGGTGCGTCGGCACGCCCGCCGGGTCGACGGTCACCGCGACCCGGTTCTGGGAGTTGGCCTCGTCACCGATGAACCACTTGTTGTCCCAGTACTCCGGCCACGCGACGCCGCTGTTCGGGTTGACCAGCGAGCGGTGGTACGTCGGCCCGGACATGATCGCCTGGCTGCCACCCCGCAGGTACGGCTGGGTGTAGGTGGCGTCCGCCGCGTTGTAGGTCGGGATGGACGTCCCCGGCCGCTTCGGGAACACCGGGCCGCCGCCGTCCGGCGCGTACCAGATCATGTTGTCCTTGATCGGCGGCAGCGTCACCAGGCCGGTGTTGCGCGGCGAGGTGTTCACCGGGTTGTCGCAGTCGTACCAGCCGGTGAGCTCCGCGGCGTTCGTGCTGCTGCGGTCGCGATAGGGCTGCCGGTTGCCCATGCAGTACGGCCAGCCGTGGTTGCCCGCCTCGGTGATGATCGTCGCCGTCTCGTACTTCGCCGGCCCGAGCTCGGGACTCGGCGACGACGCGTCCGGGCCGACCCAGCCCGCGGTCATCCAGTTGTGCACCGGGTCGATCTGCAGGCGGGAGATGTTGCGGACACCCATCACGTAGATCTCCGGGCGCGTCTTGTCCGCGGGCCCGTTCGGGAACAGGTTCCCCGGCGGGATCGTGTACGTGCCGTTCGCCTCCGGGTGGATGCGCAGGATCTTGCCGTCCAGGTCGTTGGTGCTGCCCGCCGTGCGACGCGCGTCCTGGAACGAAACGCCCTTGTAGTCGAGCGTCCAGTTGTTGCCCGAGTAGCCGTTCGAGCCGCCCGAGGAGTTGTTGTCCCCGGACCCGACGTAGAGGTTGCCGTCCTTGTCGAACGCCATGCCGCCGCCGGCGTGGCAGCAGCTGTGGATCTGCACGTCCCAGGACAGCAGGTCCTTGCGGGTGGCCTGGTCGAGCGACTGCGCGGTCGCGTTGTAGGTGAACCGCGAGACCGTGCGCTTGCCGATCCGCTTGTCGCGGTCGATCGACTCGTGCGGCATCCAGTAGGCGTACATCCAGCCGTTCTCGGCGAACTTCGGGTCCAGCGTCAGCCCGAGCAGGCCCTCTTCGTTCTTGACGAGCTCGTCGCCGCTGCCACGGTTGCCCATCACCGGCAGGGTCGTGAGCAGCTTCGGCTTCTTGGTGGCCGGGTCCCACAGGTGGATCGTGCCGCAGCCGAGGCCGACGTTCGGGTCGTCCCAGCTGACGATCGGCCCGGTCGGGCAGGCCGCCTTGCCGATGTAGAACACCTTGCCGTCCGGCGCGATCGTCAGCCCGTGCGGCTCGCCGATCTGGTCGAGCTGCCCGGCCGCGTTCTTGCCGGTCAGCCGCTCGACCTTGTAGTTCGCGGCGATCCCGGCCTGGCAGTCGCCACGCACCATCCCGGTCGTCCAGCGCAGCGCGCCGAGCAGGTGGTCGCGGAACTGCCCTTCGCCGTAGGACGCCTCGGTGCGGCCCATGCCGGTGTAGAAGGAGCGGCCGCCGTCGTAGTCACGGCACCACGAGATCGGGTGGAACGCGCCGTTCGCACCCACGCCGGGCTGGTAGCCCTTCTCCTCGACCTGCGCCACGGTGTGGACGGTGCCGACCGGGTTGCTTTCCCAGTTGAGCCAGCGGTCGGTCCGTGTCCAGTTCTGCGGCAGCCCGGCGGTGGCCGGGTGATGCGCGTCGAGGACGTCGACGACAGCCTGCTGCGGCGCCGGCTCGGGCGGCGGCGGGGTCGTCGAGGTGTCCTTGAACAGCTTGAGGTCCGCGAGCTGGATGATCGGCTCACCGGCGTTCGCGGTGATGTTCAGCCGGTAGTTCGGGTAGACCGTCGTGTTGGCGAAGGTGAACGTCCGGGTCTGGAACGGATCGGTGAACGTCTCGTTCGTGCGCGTGTCCAAGTCGGTCCAGGTGGTGCCGTCCGCGGAACCCTGCAGGGTCCAGTTCTTCGGGTTCCGGCCCGGGAAGTCGTTCGCCGACACCAGCGCATAGCTGCTGACGGCCACCGGCGCGGCCATCTTGTAGGCGGCCCAGCCGGTCGTCGCGAACGTCAGCCACTTGGTGTTCTCGTTGTTGTCGGCCAGCTTCTCCTTGGTTTCGTTGGGTGGGTTCTCCCCGCTCGCGGTCACCGCCGCCACCGCCTCGGGCGTCGGGCGGGCACCGACCGGGCGGGCACCGATCAAGCCGGTGAACCACTGGGACGAGTCCTGCGCGCGGGCCGCGTCGGAGATGCCCAGGAAACCGCCGCCCGCCTTCATGTAGGCCTGCAGCGCGGCTTCCTGCTCACGGCCGAGCGTCACCCCTTGCGCGGACAGGAACACCACACCGCGGTAGCGAGCCAGGTTGGCCGTGCTGAACACGGCGGGATCCTGCGAGGCGGTGACCGTGATGCCGTTGTCCGCGCCCAGCCGCGCGATCGCGTCCGCCGCGCGGACCACCGGGTCCTTCTGGCCGGCCGCCGCGCCGTGGAAGACCAGCACGTTCACCGGCACGTTCACCGCGGCGGGCGCGGCCTGGGCCACGGGCATCGCCATCAGCGGAGCCCCGGCCGCCAGAACCGAGCCGATGGCGAGCACGAGTGCGCCGCGCTTTCCGAACCAACGTCTTTTCATGGCTCCCCTCCTAGGCGTGCGTGTGGGCGTCGGGATTCATGTCGTGCCCGGAATGGCCGTGCTGCTTGAACCGGTCGATCGCGTCCTGGGCGCCGTCGGGCATGCCGCCGTCGGCGTTGCGGACCAGGAACAGGCCCACCATCCCGCCGTCGGAATGGGTCTGGACGTGGCAGTGGTACATCCACGCCCCTGGCCCGGCGCCCTCGCCGGCGATCACCTGGAAGCCGAACGAACTGCCGGGGTCGAGGTTCTTGTTGTCGACGATGGCAGCGTTGTCAGCGGCGCTGCCGAGCATCCCGGTGCGGGTGTCGGCCCAGCGGTGCCCGTGCAGGTGGAACGTGTGCGGCAGGCTGCCGTACCCGATGCAGACCCACTCGACGCGCTCGCCGAGGCGCGCCTCGAACATCGGCGTGTCCGGCGCCATCTCGTGGTTGATCATCATTTCGTTGAAGACGACGGTGTACTGCTTGCTGGGCAGCAGGTCGCCGCGCCGGCGCACGATCAGCCCGCCGTAGAGCCCGCGCGCGAGACCGGCGGTGCCGTGGTCGGTGCCCATCGCGTGGTCGTGGTAGTGCCAGTAGCCGGCGCTGCCCGGCATCCAGAACCCGCCACTGGCCTCGTAACGGGCCCGGGTGCGCCAGGTGTAGGTCCGGGTCTCGCGCGGGCCGTTGAAGGACGCGTTGAGCGGCGCGCCGTCCGACGCGGTGTCGTAGGTGACGCCGTGCGGGTGGATCGACAGCCGCTGGTCGGTCGTGTTGACCAGTTCGATCTCGAGGGTGTCGCCCTCGTAGATCTCCAGCAGCGGCCCGGGAATCGTGGCCTTGCCCGGCTCGAGGCCGTAGCCGTAGAGGCCACCGGGCAGGGCTTCGGCGTAGATGGTGATCCGGCGCGTCAGACCCGCGGCCGACGCCGTCGAGGCGCTCGCGACGGCCGGGACGAGCACGCTCGCGGCGGTTCCGGCCAGCATCGACCGACGTGACACTCGCATGTGGATTCCCCCGGGGCTCTCAGAAACGCACGGTGCGGAGGTATTCGAACCCGACCTTGGCGGTGTTCAGCGGGTCGGTGGGCTGGTCGTGCTCGACGATGTACTCGCCGATGTTGTGGCAGGAAGCGGCGAAGATGCGCGGGAAGTTGATGACGCCGGTACCGGGGTCGGTCATCTGCCCGTCCGCGGTCATGTCCTTGACGTGGTACTGCGTCACGCGCGGGAAGTTCCGCCGGAACAGCTCGACCGGGTCCGCGCCGCCGGTCACCGCCCAGAACAGGTCGATCTCCAGATGCACGAGCCGCTTGTCCGTCTTCGCGGTGAGGACGTCGTAGGGCAGCACGCCGCCGATCGGGGCGAACTCGTGGGCGTGGTTGTGGTAGCCGAGCGGGATCCCGGCTTTCCGGAAGGCGGCCGCGGCGGTGTTGACCCGCCCGGCGAAGGCCTCCCACTCGGCGATGGTGTCGAACTTCGCGTACGGCACGTTGGCCAGGCTGTTCCCGAGGATCTTCGCGTCGGCGATGATCTGGTTCAGGTCGCCGTCGATGCCGACGTGCGTCGAGGACGCCTGCAGGTGGCAGCGGTCGAGGATGGCGCGGAACTCGGTCGCGCTGCGGCCGTACGTCCCGGCCAGCTCGACCTTCCGGTAGCCGATGTCGGCCAGCGCGGAGAGCGTGCCTTCGGGGTCGTTCTGCAGCAGCGAACGCAGGGAGTACAGCTGGATGCTGATCCGGTCGAGCGGGATCCGGCGCCGGGCCGTGGCGGCGTCCGCGACGCTGGGGAGGGCAACTGTGGCGAGCGCCGCCGTGGCGACGCCCAGGAGTGTCCGCCGGGAAAGAGATTGAGCTTCGTCACCGCACATGGAACGTCCTCATCTCTGGTTGCTGAAAGCCGCGTCGAAAGCCGCCGACGGCTGGTCGAACAGGTGCTCGCGCAGGTACTTCACCGCCTCCGCCGCGCCTCGGAGCCGGTCCATCCCGGCGTCTTCCCACTCCACCGAGATCGGGCCGGAGTAGCCGATCGAGTTCAGCGCCCGGAAGCAGTCCTCCCACGGGACGTCGCCGTGGCCGACGGACACGAAGTCCCAGCCGCGCCGCGGATCCGCCCAGGCCAGGTGCGAGGCGAGCCTGCCGTTGCGGCCGTCGAAGCGCTTGCGGGTGTCCTTGCAGTCGACGTGGTAGATCCGGTCGGCGAAGTCGAGGATGAACCCGACCGGGTCGAGGTCCTGCCACACGAAGTGCGACGGGTCCCAGTTCAGCCCGAAGGCCGGCCGGTGCTCGACGGCTTCCAGCGCGCGCTTGGTCGTCCAGTAGTCGTACGCGATCTCCGACGGGTGGACCTCGTGCGCGAACCGGACGCCGACCTCGTCGAAGACGTCCAGGATCGGGTGCCACCGGCGGCCGAAGTCCGCGTAACCGTCATCGATGTCATCGCGCGTGACCGGCGGAAACATCGCCACGTACTTCCAGATCTTCGACCCGGTGAACCCGATCACCGTGTCCACGCCGAGCTTGGCCGCCGCCCGCGCGGTGTCCGCCATCTCGGCCGCCGCCCGCTGCCGGACGCCTTCGGATTCGCCGTCGCCCCAGATGCGGGACGGCAGGATCGCCTGGTGCCGGTGGTCGATCGGGTCGTCGCAGATCGCCTGCCCGACGAGGTGGTTGGAGATCGCCCACACCTTGAGGCCGTGGTCGGCGAGCAGCCGCAGCCGCCCCGGCACGTAGTCCTCTTCGGACAGTGCCCGGTCGACCTCGAAATGGTCGCCCGAGCAGGCGATCTCCAGGCCGTCGTAGCCCCACTCCGCGGCGAGCTTGCAGACCTCGGTGAACGGCAGGTCGGCCCACTGGCCGGTGAACAACGTGACGGGACGGCTCATTTCTCCTCCACCGACGTCCAGTTCGCTTCTTCCGCAGCGCTCTTCTCGACGGCGGCCAGCACCCGCTGGACGCGCAGGCCGTCGTCGAAGCCCGGCTCGGGGTCGGTGCCCGCGCCGATGGCGTCCAGGAGGTCGGCGACCTCGTGGGTGAACGTGTGCTCGTAGCCGAGCAGGTGCCCCGGCGGCCACCACGCGCCGACGTAGGGGTGCTGCGGTTCGGTGACGAGGATGCGCCGGAACCCGGCTTCGGTGCCGGTGCCCGCGTACCACTGGAGTTCGTTCATCGCCTCGAAATCGAACGCCAGGCTCGCCTTCGACCCGTTGACCTCCAGCCGCATCGCGTTCTTGCGGCCCAGCGCGAACCGGGTCGCTTCGAAGGTCGCCACGGCGCCTCCGGACAGCCGGGCCAGGAACAACGCGGTGTCGTCGACCGTCACCTCGTCCGCCCCGCCGTTCTCGGACGGCCGCTGCTTCACGAAGGTGTTCGTCAGCGCCGAGACGCCGGTGATCACGTCCCCGGTGACGAACTGGGCGGCGTCGACGATGTGCGCGCCCAGGTCGCCCAGCGCCCCCGAACCCGCGGACTCCTTCCGCAACCGCCAGGTCATCGGCGCCTGCGGATCCGACAGCCAGTCCTGCAGGTACACCGAACGGACGTGCCGGATCTCCCCGAGCGCCCCGCTCGCCACCAGCTTCCTGGCGTGGGCGAGCGCGGGCACCCGGCGGTAGTTGAACGCGATCATGGCCCGTACCCCGCGCTCACGGGCCCGCCGCGCCGCCTCGGCCATCGCCTCGGCCTCCGCCACCGAGTTGGCCAGGGGTTTCTCGCACAGCACGTGCTTCCCGGCTTCCAGCGCGGCGATCGCGATCTCCGCGTGGCTGTCCCCCGGTGTGCAGACGTCGACCAGGCTGACGTCGTCCCGGGCGACGAGCTTCCGCCAGTCGGTCTCGACGGCGTCCCAGCCGTACTTTTCCGCCGCCGCCTTGGCCCGGGTCTCGTCGCGGCCGCCGAGCACGGCGAGCCTCGGCACCAGCGGTGGGTCGAAGAACCGGTGCACGCTGCGCCAGGCGTGCGAATGCACCGCACCCATGAACGCGTGGCCCACCATGCCGATCCCGATGGTTTCCCGTGCCGGGCTCATACCCCTCCTCTGGAGTCCGTGAATGGCACATCGAGGGACTTAGAGTCCGTGAATGTGCCATTCACGGACTTGGCCCCGGTCAGGAATCGAAGCCGACGTCGAGGTACTGGTCGACGTTCTCCTTCGTCACCACCGCCGAGTACGTGGTGATCTCGGCCGGGATGTCGTGCTCGGCCAGGTCGCCGATCCCCTTGTTCTGCCCGAGCAGACGGGCGAGCGCGACCGCCGTCGAGGCCATCGACGGGCTGTAGAGCACCGTCGCCTTGATCGGCGAGGAGTCGGCCTTGATCAGGTTCATCATGTTCTTCGAGCCGGCGCCGCCGACCATGATGAACTCCTTGCGGCCCGCGGTGTCGATCGCCGCGTTGACGCCGATGCCCTGGTCGTCGTCGTGGTTCCACAACGCGTCCAGCTTGGGCGCGCCCTGGAGCAGGTTCGCGGTCTGCTGCTCCCCCGACTCCGACGTGAACTGCGCCGACACCCGCGGCCCGACCTTGAACCCGGCGCGTCCCAACGCGTCCTTGAAGCCCTTGCTGCGTTCCTGGGTCAGTGGCAGCGAGTCGATCCCGGCGACCTCGCCGATGACCGGGTTCGCGACGTTCTTCTTCTTGAGTTCGGCGGCGATGTAGTTGCCCGCGTTGACGCCCATCCGGTAGTTGTCACCGCCGATCCACGTTCTATACGCCAGCGGCGTGTCGAAAACGCGGTCGAGGTTGATCACCGGGATGCCCGCGTCCATCGCCTGCTGGCCGACCGCGGTGAGCGCTTTGCCGTCGAAGGGCAGGATCACCAGGACGTTGACCTTCGCGTTGATCAGCGTCTCCACCTGGGAGATCTGCTGGTTGACGTCGTTGGTGCCCTCGGTCGCGTTGAACTTCACCTCGCTGAACTTCTGCGCCTGGGCCTTGGCGTTCTTGGTGATCGCCGCGATCCAGCCGTGGTCGGCGGCCGGCGCGGAGAAGCCGATGGTGATCGGCTTGCCCGGCTGGGCGTTGTTGCCCGCGTTGGCGACCGGCGCGTTCGACTCCGAGTTCGCGGGCGTGTTCGACGTGCAGCCGGCCAGCAGCGCACCGGCGCCGACGGCGGCCCCGCCCAGCAGGAATCCCCGGCGGCCGAGGAAGGATTGTTCGGTCATGACGGCCTCCAACGGTGATTACGGACCGGTCCTGGCTTTCCTGGCCCGGAACTGCAAGAGCACGGCGAGCACGATGATCACGCCCTTGGCGATGTTCTGGATGTCGGTGTCCAGGTTGTTGAGCGTGAAGATGTTCGACAGCACCGTGAAGATCAGCACGCCGACGAGGGTGCCGATGAGCGAGCCGCGGCCGCCGGTCAGCAGCGTGCCGCCGATGACCACCGCCGCGATCGCGTCGAGCTCGTAGAACATGCCGTTGGTCGACGCGCCCGCCGTCGTCCGCGCGACGACCATGAGCGCGGCGATCCCGCAGCAGAGCCCGGCCACGCCGTAGACGAGCGCGAGGTGGCGCTTGACGTTGATCCCGGCCAGCCGCGACGCCTCGGCGTTGCCGCCCACCGCGTACGTCCGGCGGCCGAACGTGGTGCGGTTGAGCACCACCCAGCCGACCGCGAAGACCAGCGCGAACAGCCAGATCAGCGTCGGGATGCCGAGGAAGCTGCCCCGGAAGAAGGCGAGGAAGTCCTGGTCGGCCACGACCTGGGTGCGCCGGCCGCTGATCCGTTCGGCGAGCCCGCGTGCCGAGACGTACATCGCCAGCGTGGCGATGAACGGCACGACCTTGCCGTAGGCGACCAGCACGCCGTTGACCAGACCGCAGCCGAGCCCGACGGCGAGTCCACAAAGGACCATCACCCACGGGCCGTACGACTGGGTCGCCAGCGTCGTCAGCCAGACGCCGGCCAGGCCGACCATCGAGCCGACGGACAGGTCGATGCCGCCGCTGATGATCACGAACGTCATCCCGACGCTGACCACGCCGATCGCGGCGGCCAGCCGCAGGATCGTCGAGATGTTGCTTTCCGTGAAGAACAGCTCGGGCCGGGTGAACTGGCCGACCAGGCACAGCACGACGAGCACGCCCGCCAGGCCGAGCAGCCGCGGGTCGGCGGAGAAGGTGAACCGCTTCCGTTCCGCGGGCAGCGCTTCCTGGGGCGGTGCTTGGATTTCGGTCATGCCGCGCTCCCCTCGAGAATCACGTCGAGCACCTCGGCCTCGGTCAGCCCGGTGGAGCGCCGGTCGGCGAGGACACGGCCCTCGCGCAGCACCAGCACCCGGTCGGACAGCCCGAGCACCTCGGGGATTTCGCTGGACACCAGCACGATCGCCACGCCGCTCGCGGCCAGCTCGTCGATCAGCCGGTACAGCTCGGCACGGGCGCCGACGTCGACGCCGCGCGTCGGCTCGTCGAGCAGCAGCACCCGGCACCCGCGGACCAGCCACCGCGCGAGCACGGCCTTCTGCTGGTTGCCGCCGGACAGCGTGCGGACGATCCGCCGGGGGTCGGCGGGCCGCAGGTCGAGGCGCCGCAGGCTCGCCCCGGCGTCGTCGAGTTCCTTGGCTCGCTCGGTGAAGCCGAGCTTCGCGTACCGGTCGAGGCTGGCCAGCGTCACGTTGTGCACCACCGGCAGGTCGAGCAGCAGGCCCTGGCTCTTGCGTTCCTCGGGCGCGAGGCCGACGCCCGCCTTGACCGCCGCTTGGACGCCGGGGCCGAGCGGTTTGCCCTGCACCGTCACGGTTCCGCGGTCGGCCTTGCGGGCGCCGAAGATCGTCTCCAGCAGCTCGCTGCGGCCCGAGCCGACCAGGCCGGCGATGCCGACGACCTCGCCGGCGTGGACGGTGAAGCTCACGTCCTCGAACTCACCGGTCCGGGAGAGATTCTTGACGGCGAGGGCGGTCTCCGGCCTCGCGTGGCCGTCGTGACGCGGCCCGAAGACCGTCTCCACCTTGCGCCCGGCCATCAGCGCGACCAGGTCGGCGGTCGGCGTCGCGGCGGCGTCGAGGCCGGTGCCGACGGTCCGGCCGTCCTTGAGCACGGTCACCCGGTGCCCGATCCGGCGCAGCTCTTCGAGCCGGTGCGAGATGTAGACGACCGCGACGCCGTCGGCGGTCAGCTCGCCGACGATGCGGAAGAGGTTGTCGACCTCCTCCCCGGCCAGCGCGGCGGTGGGTTCGTCCATCACGAGCAGCCGGGCGTCGTGGGCGAGGGCACGGGCCATCGAGACCAGCTGCTGCCCGGCGGCGGAGAGCCTCCCGACCTCGGTCGACGGCCGGATGCCCGGGTGCCCGAGCCGGGCCATCAGGCGAGCGGCCTCGGCACGGGCCTGGGAGATCCGGGTGAACCCGAAGCGGGCGCGTTCGTGGCCGAGGAAGATGTTGTCCGCCACCGAAAGCCCGGGCACGAGGTCGAGCTCCTGGTACATCGTGGCGATGCCCAGCCGCAGGGCGTCGACCGGCGACCCGAGTTCGACGCGCTCGCCGTTCCAGGTCAGCTCGCCCGCGTCCGGCCGGTGCGCGCCGGAGAGGACCTTGATCAGCGTCGACTTCCCGGCGCCGTTCTGGCCGAGCAGGCAGTGCACCTCGCCGGGTTCGACGTCGAGGTCGACGCCGTCGAGCGCGCGCACGCCCGGGAAGGTCTTCACGATCCCGCGAACGGAAAGCAGGCTCATACCGTCGCCTCCTCGGCGAGCGTCGGGTTCGCGAACAGCCGCTCGGCCGCCAGGTGCGCGGCACCCCGCAGCGGGGCCCGCAGGCCGAGGCCGGACGCCACGACCCGGGCCTGGCCGAGCGGCCGGGCGGCCAGCTCGACGCGGACCGGTTCGACCAGCCACTCCCCCAGCTCCGCGAAGTAGCCGCCGAGCACGACGACGTCCGGGTCGAGCACGTCGACCACAGTGGACAGTGCGATGCCGAGCGCGACGCCGAGTTCGTGGACCGCGGTCGCCGTGCGCTGGTCACCGCGCCGGATGCGGTCCTTGAGCAGCGCGACGCGGCCTTCGACGCCGGCGGAAGGATCGTGCAGCGGGTCGCCCGGGGCAGCGGCCGCGCGCAGGACGGCGGCCAGGTTCGCCTTCGTCTCCAGGCAGCCCGTCCGGCCGCAGGTGCAGCGTTCGCCGGACGGGTCGACGGCGATGTGCCCGACCTCGCCGGCGAAACCGCGCGCGCCACGCAGGATCGTGCCGCCGGAGACGAACCCGCCGCCGACGGCCGTGCCGCCGCCGAGGTAGAACAGCTCGGTCCCGGTGCCCGCGACCGACTCGGCGAGGGCGCCGAGGTTGGCGTCGTTGTCCACGGCGATGGCGGCGGCCGGGACGGCCAGCCGGGCCGCCATGAGGCCGGCGATTTCCGCGTCGCGCCAGCGCAATGCCGGGGCGAACCGCAGCACGGCGGCGGCCGAGTCGACCAGGCCGGGCACCGAGATCGCGACCCCGACCGGTGGACCGGGCAGCACCGCCTGCGCCAGGCGGGCGAGTTCGTCCATCCCGGCGGGGAGCCCGAGCGCGGCGACGTCGACGGCCTCGGTCCGCTCGGCCAGGACCCGGCCGGACAGGTCGGTGACCAGGGCCGACAGCCGGTCGGCTTCGATACCCAGAGCCAGTGCGTACGCGTCTTCGCCGTGCAGCTCGACCAGCCGGCTCGGCCGCCCGTTGCCGGGGAGGACCCCGGCGGGCCGGACCAGGCCGCGCTCGGCGAGTTCGGTGAGCAGGCCGGGGACCGCCGACTTCGCGATCCCGCAGCGGGCTGCCAGCTGCGTGCGCGAGAGCGGGCCGGTGCGCAGTGCCCGCAGGACCGCGGCCAGGTTCGCCGTACGCGGGCTCGCCGAGCCGGCTCGCCTCGTTCCGGTGACGGCCACGATGCCCCCATCTTGCGCTGACAACTGAACGCACTTTGTCTCTCAGGCAGCGAAAGTAGGGTGACTGGCATCACTCGTCAAGGTGATGTCCACGCGACAAGGCCGGTTTTCACCCGGATAGACGTGCGAAACCGGACAGACTTTCGCTCCCAAAGTGCAAAAGCCTGCTCGATCTGGACGTTACACTGTGGACGCGTTCAGCAACTGAGCGTGGCACCACAGCCCGTCCCCGGACGTCATGAACGACCCTTTCATGGCGTCTGACGTCATGAAAGAGTCGTTCACTGCGTCGGTGCCGGGGCGGGTCAGCTGCTGAGGGTGAAAGCCCGGTCCGTGGCCGACCAGGCGGCCCCGATCACGCCCGCCGTCTCGCCCAGCTCGGACAGCACGATCGGGAGGTTTCCGGTGGCCAGCGGCAGCGAGCGCCGGTACACCGCGCTGCGCACCTCGGCGAGCAGCTGGTGCCCGAGCTGGGCCACCCCGCCGCCGATCACCACCATCCCCGGGTTGATGAAGCAGACCAGCGAGGCGATGACCTGGCCGAGCCGTCGCCCGCCGTCACGAATGAGGTTGACCGCGCCGGAGTCGCCCGCCGCGGCGGCCCGGCCGACGTCGCGGGCGGTGATCGCCCCGCGTTCGGCGGCCGCCTCGGCAAGGTGCGCCGACCGGCCGCTGCGCGCCAGGGCCAGCCCGTCGCGGGCCAGCGCGGCGCCGCCGAAGTAGGCCTCCAGGCAGCCGACCTCGCCGCACGCGCAGGTCGGGCCGAAGTCGTCGAGCCGGATGTGCCCGATGTCGCCTGCCGTGCCCGCGACCCCGCGGTAGACCTTGCCGCCGAGCACGATCCCGCAGCCGATCCCGGTGCCGATCTTGACGAACATCAGGTCGTCGGTCGAGCGCGCGACCCCGGCGTGCCGCTCCCCGAGCGCCATCGCGTTGACGTCGTTGTCCACCGCGACCGGGCAGCCCCAGAGCCCGCCGAGGTGGTCGCGCACGTTGAACCGGTCCCAGCCGGGCATGATCGGCGGCGCGACCGGCATGCCTTCGGCGAAGCTGACCGGCCCCGGCAGCCCGATGCCCGCCGCGACCAGCCGGCCGGGTGCCTCGTCCCGGACCTTCGCGGCGAGCTCGGCGACCCGCCGCAGCACCGGGTGCGGCCCCTGCCGCACATCGCAGTCCTCGACGGCGTGCGCGAGCACTTCGCACGAAGCGTCGGTGACGGCCACACCGACCGACGTCGCGCCGACGTCCACCGCGAGCACCCGCAGCTCGCCGGCGAGCCGGACCAGCGTCGACCGCCGCCCGCCCCGGCTGGCCGACGGCCCCGCGGCCTCGACGAGCCCAACCTCGGCCAGCCGCGCCACCTCGGCGCCCACCCGGGCGCGCGGCAGTTCCAGCCGCTCCCCCAGCTCGACCCGCGACATCGGCCCCTCGTCCCGCAGCAGGGTGAGCAACCGGGTCTGGTGCCGGGTTTCGACCATCGACTGCTCCGGGGTGGGTGCCGCGCTCATTCGCCTCAGCGTAGTGCGTCGAAGGCGGCGCTTGGCTGGACCTTCACCCGGGCCACCGGGGCCGTGAACGTGGGGCCGCACAACGACGACCCGGCGTCCTCGACGTCCGTGCTCACCGCGGTCGGCCGGCTGTACGCGGCTTGAGCGTGACGCCGTGCGGCGGAGACGGTCGTCACTCCCGGTAAGTATGGTCAGGCTTACCTTATATGCTGGCCCGGCCCTGCCCCGCGGTGCCCGAACCGGCCGGGGACGACCCTTTCGCAGGACAGGACTGATCGTGCGTTCGACACCCCGGCTCTTCGCCGCGCTTGCCCTCGTCCCGTTACTGGGCGGCTGTTTCGCCGCCGGCAGCACCTCGGCCACGGACCCGGCGGCCGGCCGGCTGCGGGTCGCCTTGGCGGTGCCGCCGGCGCAGGCGCTGTCCCCGTACAGCAACGACGCCACCGTGCTGGGCAAGCTGTCCGTGGCCGAAGGACTCACGGCGCTGGATCGGGACGGAGCCGCCGCCCCCGCGCTGGCGACCTCCTGGACCCGCCAGGACGCCACGACCTGGGTCTTCCGGTTGCGCGAGGCGAAGTTCCAGGACGGCACCGAATTCACCGCCAATTCCGTGGTCGCCGCACTCGGCCACGCCGGTGCGGCCAAGACCAGGCCCCGCGTCCTCAGCGACGTGACGCTGACCGCGAAGGCCGGCGACGCCGGCACCGTCACCATCACGACGAAGACCGCCGACCCGGTGCTCCCGCTCAGGCTCGCCAGCCCCGCGCTGGGCATCTTCTCCCCGAAGGCGTACGCCGCGGACGGCACGGTCAGCCCGGTCGGCACCGGAACCGGTGCCTTCAAGATCACCCAGCTCACCGGGAAGACCCAGGCGACCCTGGAGCGCTTCGACGGCTACTGGGGCGGCAAGGCGAAGGCCGCCGGCATCGACGTGACCTGGATCGCCGACGGTACCGCCCGCACCAATGCCCTGCGCGCCCACGAAGCCGACATCGCCGAGTGGATCCCGACCGCCCAGGCGCCCCTGCTGGACCGGAACGTCCGGCACGAGGTGTCCTCCGTCCGGGCCGACAGCCTGATCCTCGACACCGCCGCCGGGATCTTCACCGACCCGGCGCTGCGGGCCGCCGCCCGCGGCGCCGTGGACGGCTCCGCCCTCGTCGGCTCGGTCTTCGGCGGCTACGCCGACGCCGCCCGGGGCCTGTTCGGGCCCGCCGTCTCCTGGGCGGCCGGTCAGCGCGTCGAGGTGAGCGGGCGGGCGCCGGCCGCGACCGTCGCGGAAACCCGGTCGAAGACCCAGGGCTGGACGCTGCGCCTGGCCACCTACACCAACCGCGCCGAACTGCCCGAAGCCGCGACCGTCGTGCAGCAGCAGCTGGAACGGGCCGGCTTCACCGTGCAGCAGGACGTCCGCGAGTACACGCAGATGGAGACCGACCTCCTCGCCGGCAAGTACGACGCACTGATCTTGTCGCGGGTGACGCTCCTCGACACCGGTGACGCGGTCGCGTACCTCGCGAGCGACTACCTGAGCAACGGCGTCTACAACATCGCCGGGCTGAAGGACGCCGGGGTCGACCGGGCCGTCACGGCGGCCGCCGAGGAAGGCGACCCCGCGCTCCGGCGGCAGAAGATCATGCGGGCCGAGGCGGAGATCCTGCGCACCGACGCCGTGGTTCCGCTGGTCCACGAGAAGGTCGTGCAGGGCGTCAGCACCGGCGTGGAAGGCGTGGTCCTCGATCCGCGCGAGCGCTCGCTGATCACCCTCGACACGCGCCTGAAGTAGTGGCGGACGCATGGCGGGCGGGCGCGGGCCGGCTCGCCGCCGGCGGTGCCCTGCTGGCGGCCGTCGCCTTCCTGCCGTGGCTGTCCGGCAACGACCCCGCGCTGACGGTGCTGCGGGCCCGGTCCGCCGACCAGGCCCCCACCGGTGAGCAGCTGGCCGCGGTGCGGGAGCAGCTGGGCTTGACCCAAGGTCCGCTCAGCCACTTCGCGCACTGGCTCGGCGGGCTGCCACGCGGGGACGCGGGCACCTCCTGGGTCTCGGGCACACCGGTCCTGCCCCAGGTCATGAGCGCCCTGGGCGTCTCGGTCACGCTGATGCTCGCCACGCTCGTGGTCACGATCGCGGTGGCCGCGCTGGTCAGCGCCCGCACGCTGGTCCTCGGCTCCCGGCGGCTGCTGCGCGACCACGGCAGCGGCACGGTGGCCGCGTCGCTCGCCGCGCTGCCCAAGTTCCTGCTCGCCTCGCTGCTCGCCACCGTCTTCGGCGTGTGGCTGGGCTGGTTCCCACCGGGCGGCTGGACCGGGCCGGCGTCCATGGTGCTGCCCGCGCTCGCCCTCGGCGTACCGTCCGGTGCGGTGATCGGCGGGCTGATCGACCACGCCCTGCCCGCCACCTTCGGTGAGCCGTGGGTCCGGACCTGGCACGCTGCCGGGTTTCCGCCGGGCCGCTTGGTCCTGCCCGTTCTGCGCGGCGCGCTGGCCGGGGTGCTCCCGCAGCTGGTGCCCAGCGTGGTCGGCCTGGTCGGCGGCGCGGTCGCGGTGGAGAAGGTCTTCACCATCCCGGGGCTCGGCCGGCTCGCGCTGGACGCCGCCCTGGCCCAGGACCTCCCGCCGCTGCAGACCGCGACCCTGCTCTTGGCCCTGCTCGGCATCGCGGCCGGCCTGCTCGTCAAGGCCCTGCGCCGCCGGCTGTCCGGGCCGGCCCTGCGCGACGGCGGGCTGGCCGCCGCACCCCCGCTCGCGCTCGGACGCCGTCGCTCCACCCGCTGGGTGCTCGGCGGCTGCCTGCTCGTCCTGCTCGCCGCCGGCCTCGCCGGGCTGCTCCGCGATCCGTCCCAAGTGGACACCGCGGCCCGCCTGCTGCCGCCCTCGGCGGCGCACCCGCTCGGCACGGACGCGCTCGGCCGCGACCTGCTGGCCCGCCTGGGGCACGGGGCGCTGCGCACGGCAGGCGTGGCGCTCGCCGTGACGGCGGCCGCCGTCGTCATCGGGGTACTGCTCGGCATGGCCGGCCCGGCCGGCGCCGGGCTGACCGAAGTGCTGTCGACGCTGCCGGCCGTGCTGGCCGGGCTGCTGACGACCGCCGTGACCGGACCGTCGGTGTGGGGCGCGGCGTGCGCGGTGTGCCTGGTCGGCTGGACTCCCTACGCCGCCCAGACCGCGGCGCTGCTCGAACAGGAACGAGCCACCGGCTACCTGCGAGCGTCGATCTCGTTCGGCGCGGGCCCGGTGCACCTGCTGCGTCACCACCTGCTGCCCGCGGTGCTGCCCGCCGTCGTCCGCAACGCGGTCCTGCGGCTGCCCACCACGATCCTGGTCCTGGCCTCCCTCGGGTTCCTCGGGCTGGGCGAGCAGCCACCCACCCCGGAATGGGGCCGGCTCCTCGCGGAGAACCAGCCGTACCTGGAGCTGGCGCCGTGGACCACCCTCGCGCCGGCTTCGGCACTCGTCCTGCTGTCCGTGCTCGCCGCGGCCGCTTCACCGCGCCGTGTGCCATCGCGAAAGCAGGTTCGCCGGGGCTAAGCTCGGATCGAACTCTCCGATGGTTACGGTCAGCGCGGCCCCAGGGAGCTTGACGACGTGGTCGAAACACCCGACATCGTTCGCCCGCCCGCCGAGCTCAGTGCGGCCCTCGCGGCCATCGGCAGCGCGACGGCCAGCGGCGAGCTCAGCCGCATGGGCATCCGCAGCGCGTTCATCCGTGGTCCGGTTTCGGTCACCCCCGGCGTCCGCGTGGCCGGTCCGGCGCTGACGCTGCAGTTCCTGCCGAAACGGGAGGACCGCTACCCCGTCGACGAGTACGAAGAACCGGAGAAGCAGCTGCACCGGCACGTCATGTACCACGCCCAGCCCGGCGACATGATCGTCGTCGACGCGCGCGGCGACATGAGCAGCGGCGTGTTCGGCGAGATGATGCTGACCTACTTCAAGGGCCGTGGCGGCGCCGGCGTGGTGATCGACGGGTGCCTGCGCGACATCGGCGAGGCCAAGCAGCTCGGCCTGGGGCTGTGGATCCGGGGCGCCACCCCGAACTTCCACGCCCAGACCGGCATCGTCCCGGCCGCCGTCAACGTGCCGGTGGCGTGCGGTGGCACGCTCGTCGAGCCGGGCGACATCGTCGTCGCCGACGACGACGGGGCGGTCGTCGTCCCGGTCAAGCTCGCCCCCGCCCTGCTGGCGGCCGCGCAGGAGCACGCGGAATGGGAGGAGTTCTCCCGGATCCGGCTGGCCGAGGGCGGCGACCTGCGGCGGTACTACCCGCTGTCGGACGAGGCCCGGCCCGAGTACGAACAGTGGCGTGCCGAACAAGGCCGGGACTGACTCATCCCTTCACGGCCCCCGCGGTGAGGCCCTCGGTCAGGAACCGCTGCCCGAACCCGTACATGAGCACGACCGGGATGCTGATCAGCAGCGAGGCCGCGGCCAGCTGCCCCTGCGGCACGACGTCGCCGAAGATCATCGACTGCATGCCGACGGGCAGCGTCTTGTAGTCGTTCTTGGTGATGAACACGAAGGCGAACAGGAACTCGTTCCACGCGTTGGTGAGCGTGAACAGCGCGACCGCGAGCAGGCCCGGCTTGGCCAGCGGCAGCACGATCCGCATGAACGCCCCGAACCGCGTGCAGCCGTCGACCAGCGCGGCCTCCTCGAGATCGGCCGGGATCGACTTGAAGTAGCCGACGAGCAGCCACGTCGCGAACGGCAGGGTGAACGTGGGGTAGGCGAGCACGAGCGACCACAACGAGTCGTTGAGCCCGATCCCGCTCATCAGCTGGTACAGCGGGATGAACAGCAGCGCGCCCGGCATCACGTAGGTGAGCAGGATCGTCACCGTGAAGCTCTCCGAACCCCGGAACTTGAGCCGCGCCAGCGCATACCCGGCCAGCGCCGCGCAGACCAGGGCGATCGCGGTGGACGCCACCGACACCAGGATCGTGTTGACGTACCAGGTGCCGAACGCCCGGCCCGTGAACAGGTTGGTGAACTGCTCGGTGCTCCACGGGGTCGGCCAGAGGTCGTCGGTGCGCGCGACGATCTGGTCGTCCGACTTGAAGGCCGTCACCGTCATCCAGTAGAGCGGGGCGAGCACGAAGCCCAGCAGACCCACGAGCGCGATCCCCGAGCCGGTGCCGCCGACCAGGCGCGCGGCCAGCCGCTTGCTCCGCGCGGCGAGCGCGGAGACGACCCGGCCGACGGCGGCCGCGAGCACCACGAACACGCCCAGCACGAGCGCGGCCTTCCACACTATGTGCGGCGACGCCCAGACCAGCACGAGGATCGAGGCCACGACGATCACCCACGGCAGCGCCCGGCGCTGGACGGGACTCAGCCGCCTGCGCCCCAGGTCGGCCGCGCCCGGCCGGTCGCTGCGTCGCATCATCCGCACGAGGATCACCACGAGGATGCCGATGATCGGCAGCATCACCAGCGTGACCGCGGCGCCCGCGCCCAGCTGCAGCTGCTGGATGGCCTTCGAGTAAGCCACCATCACGTACGGGGCGGTGGCGTCCCCCGGCCCGCCCTGGGTCATCAGCCAGATCAGGTCGAAGTTGTTGAACGTCCAGATCGACGACAGCAGCACCGTCACGATCATGACGGGACGCAGGCCCGGCAAAGTGATGTGCACGAAGCGCTGCCACGGCGAGGCGCCGTCCACCATCGCCGCCTCGTGGAGACCGCTGTCGATGGCCTTGAGCCCGGCGAGGAACGTCACCGTGAAGAACGGGATGCCCTTCCAGACGTTGACCAGGATGACCGACGGCAGCGCGAGCGCGGGATCGGACAGCCACTCCGCGGGCCACTTGTCGACCAGCCCGATCGCCGCGAGGCCGGGCCCGATCCCGGAGTCGGTGAGCAGGACGTTGACGCTGCCGAAGATCGGGTCGAGCAGCGACCGCCAGGTGAAGGCCGTGACGACCGTCGGGATCACCCACGGCAGCAGGATCACCCCGGCGATGATCGCCCGGCCGCGGCGCATGTGGTGCAGCATCAGCGCCGCGATGAGACCGAGTGTCACCTTGAAGATCTCGGCGTACGCGGTGAAGACGAACGAATTGAGCACGCCCTTGTGGAACAGGGCGTCGTCGATGAGGGCGGTGTAGTTGTCCAGCCCGACGAAGACCGTCTCCGCACCGTGGCGCTCCGTGGCGCTGGTCAAGATCGAGCCGGCGATCGGGACCAGGATCAGGCCGGCGACCAGCACCAGCGTCGGCCCGATGAACACCGCGGCGAGGCGCCAGTCGCGCCCGAACCGCCGCTGCGCGCGCGTGAGCGAGGACGACGCGCCTGGCGCCGGACGGGCCGGAGCCGGGCGCGGACGCAACACAGTCACTGCCGGTAGCCCTGTTGCTCGAAGATCTGGACGATCCGCCCGTGGGTCACGGCAACGGCGTCGGCGGGCCGGGTGCCCTGGACGACCGACTGCATCATGTCGGTCAGCAGATAGGCGGCGAGGGCGGCCTGCTCGCCGGGGCTCGGGGCCTGGGGGAACGTGTAGCCGGTCCTGGTCTTCATCGGGAGCGGCGCGCGGGTTTGCTCCCGCAGCGCGGCGAAGGCCGGGTCACCGCTCGTGTAGTACGGGTCGGAGTCCCACACCTTGTCCCACGAGGGGTTGACCAGGCATGGTGCTTCCTTCGCGACACCGAGCAGCGCGCTCCCGCCGACCATGAACTTAGCCACCAGCTTGGCGAGACCCGGGTTCTTCGCTCCCTTGAACACGACGAACGAATTGGACTCGCCGTAGGCGAGTGGCCGGTCGATCGCCGGCCCGGTGGCGCCGTTGAACGGGTGCGTGTTGGCGTAGACCGGGTTCTTCTTGGTCTTCGAGTCGGCGTAGACGCTGTACTGGTTGAGCGTGAGCCCCAGGATCCCGGCCAGCCAGTTCTCGTTGTTGCTCGAGTCGGTCCAGCTGCCGATCCCGAGTGGCAGCATCGGCTTGTACTTCGGGTTCGTGTAGATGTCGCCGATGAACGTGACGGCTTCGACGGTCTCCGGCGAGTTGAACACCACCTTCGTGCCGGTGTTGTCCGCGATCGCCCCGCCGTAGGTGTTGATGACGTTCTGGATGAAGCCGTTGGCGTCGCCGGAGCGGTTCACCGTGAGCCCCCAGCCGAAGCGCCGCTTCGCCGGGTCGGAGACCGCCAACGCGTTGTCGCGCAGCTCTTCCCACGTGTAGTAGGGCTTGAGCGGGAGCCCCTTCTCCTGGTACCAGTCCTTGCGCAGGTACATCCCGGACGCGATGAAGTGGTAAGGGATCGCGAACCAGCGCCCGTCGAACACGCAGAACTTGGTCGACGCCGTCGCGGGCTCGCCGTAGAGCGCGCGCATCTCCTCGACCACGTCGGTGACGTCGGTGAGGGCGCCGAGGTTGTGGAGCTGGCCGACGAACCGCCGGTCGCTCATGAAGGCCAGATCGCGGTTGGTGCCCGCCTTCACCTCGGCGTCCATCTTCGCGACCATGTCGCCGGCGTCGCCGGAGACCAGGTCGTTGCGGATCGTGGTGCCGGTGGCCTGCGCGAACACCTGCAACGACTTGTCCAGCGCCTTGTTGGCGGCCTCCGAGTACAGCTTCTGCGAGAGCATCCCCACCGACCCGCCGCGGAGCGCGGCAGCCTGGTCGAGCAGCGCTTTGGGCACCTGGACGTCGACCTGTGGCGGGGCGGCGGGGCCGCTTCCGCAGCCGGCGAGACCGAGCACGCCCAGCGCGCTCACCCCCAGGAAGGTGCGTCTCGACCACTCCGTGTTCTCTGCCATGACAACTCCTCATACCGACGGGGCGACGGTGCAACCGGCGGGACAGCGGGGCGAGTGCCGCGCTGCGGGTCGTTCATGCGGCGAAGGACGCCGTACTGCTGATGCGTTGTCCTGGCAGCCCGTCGAACAGCCCGGTCGCGCCACGGGGCCGCCACAGCGGCACCGGGCCCGCGGCGGGCACGGCGTCAAGTGCCAGAGCTGCCGCCCGTTCCGCGGAGTCGAACGCCCGCTGGACGACCATCGCGTTGGCCACGCTTTGGGCAACGCTGCCGACCGGCCGCCCGCCGAACTGCACGGCGTCGGCGAAGTCGACGAGTTCCGCGCGGTAGCCGTTGTCGCTGCCGCGGAAGACCATCGTGTGGGTGGTGGCGTCGGGACTGCTGCGCGTCACGCGGCGCTCCGACTCGGATCCGGCGAGCACGAGCACGCCCTCGGTGCCGTACAGCCGCATCTCATTGGGTTCGGGCGGCACCGGGATTTCGGGGAAGGACGCGGTGTAGTTGCCGATGGCGCCTCCGGTGAAGACGAGGTTGAGCGTGAGGTCCGACGGTGCGTCGATCGTGCTGTTGGCTGCCTGTACGGCACCGTGCACCCGGGCGATGTCGCCGCACAGCAGCCGGATCTGGGCGATGTGGTGCACGCCGAAGTCGAGGTGCACGCCACCGCGGTACTGCGGCCGCTGTCGCCACGGCGTGCCGGTGAACCCGCCCGCCCGGGGCACCGACCGGCCGGCGTGCCGCCACGCCATCAGGTGCGGGCGGCCGATCGCGCCGTCGTCGAGCAGCGCACGGGCGTAGCGCAGATCATCGCGGTAGAAGTAGTTCTCCCCCACCACGAAGGTGCGGTCCGGGTGCCCGGCCGCCAGGGCCAGGAAGCCCGCGGCCTGCTCCGCGTCGGCACCGGCCGGCTTCTCGCAGAACACGTCCTTGCCTGCCGCGAGCGCGTCGCACGCCACCTCGTACAGGTGCGGGATCGGCACCGAGATCAGCACGGCGTCCACGTCGTCGCGGGCCAGCAACGCGGCCCGGTCGGCGGCGGCCCGGGCCGGCTCGACCCCGCTGTAGCCGGCGAACCGCTTGCGCTGGTCCACAGAGGCGTCGGTGAACGCGGTGACGACGAACCGATCGGCGAGCCCGCACAACGCCGGCCAGTGCAGCTTTTCGACCGCGAGCCCGGTGCCGATCAGCCCCAGCCGGATCGGCCGGATCGCAGGTGCTGCCATGGCTCGTCCGTCCTCGTCATCGGTTCCGGATCGGTCGTGCAGTGTGTCAGCGACGCTTGCTTCGCTGCCCCTTCTCCGCGAGGAGCGTGGAGTAGTTGTTGCTCAGGTGCCTGCGCATCGCCGCCCGGGCACCTTCCGGATCGCGCGCCACGAGCGCCTCGTAGATCTCCGTGTGCTGGGCGGTGGCGCGGTGCAGCCCGGCCGGCGCCTCGTTGGTGACGCGCCGGCTGGCCGTGCCGAGCCAGCGGGCGGAGTACATGATCCGGTCGAGGATGCGGTTGTCGGCCGCCCGGCAGATCTCCATGTGGAATTCGTGGTCGACCTCGAGGTAGGCCTCGGGGTCCGTCTCGAGCGCCGCCATGCGGCCGATCTCGTCCCCGAGCCGGGCCAGCGTCTCGTCGGTGATGCTGGCCGCGGCCATGGCGGCCAGTTCGGGCTCGAGCAGTGCGCGCATCTGGTGCAGTTCCTGCAGCAGCTCCTCGACGCTTTCCGTGGGCAGCCACTCGATCAGCAACGGGCTCAGGTAGTCCCACTCCGCGCGGGGGCGCACGACGACGCGGCGGCCCTGCGCGACGTCGACGATGTCGAGCGAGGCGAGGATCTTGAGCGTCTCCCGCGCCACCACCCGGGAGACCCCGAACTCACTCGAGATCTCGAGCTCCGACGGGGCCCGGCCGTCCTCGATTTCGCCGCTGACGATGCGCCGGGTCAGGTGGGCCGCCACCTGCACCGGAAGAGTCCGGACCTTGACAGCGTCCGGAGACTCTTGTCTCCTTGGCATGTCATCAGCTTATAGGACAAGTTGAGCTTCGCGACAGTCCGTTTTTCGGCACTACCCGGCGGCGGGAGAGCAATGCGGATCGTGAACGTGACGACGGCGGTGGTGGCCTACCACGGTGAGGCCACGCTGGTGCGGATCGACACCGACGAGGGCCTCAGCGGGTTCGGCGAGGCCAATCCCGATGCCGGCGCGGGTGCCGTCGTCGGGATGATCGGTTCCCTGACGCCGCTCCTGATCGGCGAGGACCCGCGCAACGTCGAGCGCTGCTGGGAGAAACTGCGCCGCAGCAAGGTTTTCGCGGGCGCCCAGGGCGGGGTGTTCGTGATCGCCCTGTCCGGGATCGAGCTCGCGCTGTGGGACCTCGCGGGTAAGGCCGCCGGGCAGCCGGTCCACCGGCTGCTCGGCGGGAAGTTCCGCGACCGGATCCGCCTCTACGCCGACTGCGGCGACGGCGACGACCCGGCGGGCTCGATCGCCGGCTGCGTCGACCGGGCCCAGCGGATGGTCGCCGAAGGCTTCACCGCCCTCAAGTTCGACATCGACGACCTGCACCACCCGGCCAAGTTCGACGCCTTCAACCACACGATCAACGCCGCCGAGCTGCGCTCGATGGTCGAGCGCGTGGCAGCGGTCCGGGAAGCGATCGGACCGGACGTCGAGCTGGCCATCGACCTCCACGCCCGCTACGACGTGCCGAGCGCGTGCCGGATCTCGTGGGAGCTCGAGCCGTTCCACCTGATGTGGCTCGAAGAGCCGCTGCCGGCGGAGAACATCGACGCGCTGGTGCGGGTGCGCGCGCAGACCCGCACGCCGATCTGCGCGGGAGAAAACCTTTACCTGCGCTGGGGATTCCGCGAGCTGCTCGAACGCGGCGCCGTGGACGTGATCGAGCCGGACGTGCCGAAGTGCGGCGGCCTCGCCGAGGCGAAGAAGATCGCCAACCTCGCGGAGCTGCACTACATTCCCTTCGCACCACACCTGGTGTCGACACCGCTGGGCACGATGGCCACCTCGCACCAGTGCACGGCGATCCCCAACTTCCTGGTCCAGGAATGGCACGCCCTCGAGGAGCGCGCGGTGTGGGACAGCTACGTCCACGCCCCCGACGGCAGCGGCTCGATCGTCAAGGACGGCTACATCACGCTCCCCGACACTCCCGGCATCGGCGTGGAGCTCGACATGGACGGCGTCCGGGCCCACGCCGTCGCGGGCTACGGGGTGTTCGAGTAGCGGAGCCGATCACCCGGCCGCGCGCGGGAGAAGGACCTCACAGCCGTCCTCATTTCGCGAGCAAGGTGAGCAGCCGGGCCACCTCGTCCCGGACCGCGTCCCGGCCGGGGGCGATGTAGCGGCGGGGGTCGGTGAGAGCCGTGTGCGCCCCGAGCGTCGAACGCACAGCTTCGGTGAGCACCTGGTTCAACCGCGTTCCGATGTTGACCTTGGCGATGCCGCTCGCCACCGCCCCGCACAGTCCCTCGTCGGGCACGCCCGAGGAACCGTGCAGCACGAGCGGCACCGGAACGCTGCGGG
The DNA here is from genome assembly GCF_000384295.1 of Amycolatopsis balhimycina FH 1894. NCBI lineage: Bacteria > Bacillati > Actinomycetota > Actinomycetes > Pseudonocardiales > Pseudonocardiaceae > Amycolatopsis > Amycolatopsis balhimycina. The sequence continues at coordinate 1,602,348 of NZ_KB913037.1, forward strand.
CGAGCGCGGCGATCAGCTCCTCGTCGAGCACCGCACTGCGGTCGGCCATGGCGTGCGACGATCCGACCGCCACCGCGAGCGAGTCCACGCCGGTCGCGGCGACGAACTCGCGGGCCTCGGCCGGGTCCGTGCGCACGCCGGGCGCGTGGGCGCCGTCCTTGCCGCCGATCTCGCCGAGTTCCGCCTCGACGCGGCAGCCCTGGGCGTGGCAGCGTTCGACGACGGCTTTCGTCCTGGCCACGTTCTCGGCGTAGGGCAGCGCGGCGGCGTCGAACATGACGGACGTGATGCCCAGGTCGAGCCCCTCGCGGATCAGCTCCTCGTCCTCGACGTGATCGAGGTGGACCAGGACGGGCACGGTCGCGGTCTCGGCCAGCCGCAGGCAGGCGAGCGCGAACGGCGCGAGCGAACCGTGGTAGCGGACGGCGTTCTGCGAAATCTGCAGCACCACCGGGAACCCGCTGCGCTCCGCGCCGGCCACGACGGCTTCGGCGTGCTCGATCAGGATCGCGTTGAACGCCCCGATCGCGCGTCGCTGCGCTCGCAGGTCGTCCAGCACCGTGGCCCAGTTCATCGCATCCTCTCCACCTTCACGGCACTGATCCACCGGTCCCTGGCCGCGACGTCGATCTCGCCGGCGACCGGCCGCAGCACGGCGGCGGCCGACGTGGCGACCACGTCCGCGAGAGCAACCGGCCAGTCCACTTCGGACACTCCACCGGCGGCGGCCAGCTGTAGCGCCAGCGCGGCGGCTCCGGCGTCTCCGGCACCGGCCGAGTTGCCGGTGACGACCTCGGCGGGCCAGGCGCGCCAAGCACCCCGGGCGGTCACGGCGATCGCCCCTTCGGGGCCCAAGGTCGCGACCACCGCCGGGGCTCCCGCGGCCACGAGGTCCTGACAGGCGTCGACTCCGGGTCCGGCCAGTTCCGCCAGCTCGTCCTCGTTCGGCATGAGCACCGCCCCGCTGCCGGCGGCCTCGCGGAGGGCGGCGCCGGAGACATCGGCGATGACCGGCACGTCGTGCCGGGCGCACAGCCGGGCCGCCGTCGCCGGGACGTCGGCGCTCAGGCCCACCGGCACGCTTCCGGAGATCACGACGGCTCCCACCCCGGCCGCGAGCTCGGCGCGGAGAGCCTCGAGGATGCCGGTTTCCGCGGTCGCGTCAACCGGGGAGCCGGCCTCCTGCACCATCGTCGTCCCGTCGGCGGGAGTCACCACCGCCACGGTCCGCCGCACCGCGGGCAGCGCCGGGACGAGCCGGTGGGCGAGGCCCAGCCGGTCCAGCCCGTCCCGGAACTCGTCGGGCGTCCGGGTCGTGGTCAGCGCCAGCACCAGGCTCCGGCCGCCCAGTTCGCGGACCACCGCCGCGACGTTGACGCCCTTGCCGCCCGCGCGGGACCGGACGCCCGATACCCGCGTGGTCCCGCCGAGGTGCAGCGCGTCGGCCCGGTAGGTCACGTCGATCGCGGGGTTGAGGGTGATGGTGACGATCCGCGGCGTCATAGCGCGGCGCTGCCGAGGACCGGCTCGGTGGTCTTTTCCGCGCGGTACACCATCAGGGTCGAACCGGCCAGGGCCAGCACGATGCCCGCGATCTGGAACCCGGTGGGTGCGGCGCCGAAGAACAGCAGCGACAGGACGATGGTCAGCACAGGAGCGAGCGCGTTGGTCACCGGCGCCACGATCGACGCCTTGCCCCGGCTCATCGCCATCACGAGGAACAGCGCGCCGACCGAGTTGAGCAGCTGGGTCCCCGCGGTGAGCGCGGGCGCCTGCCACGGAAACGCCAGCGGGAGCCCGCCCATCATCAGCACCGCGACCGGGATCAGCAGCAACCCGCTGACGGTCATCCAGCCGAACGTCGAAGCGTCGTCCACCCCGGCGAGCGCGGCCTTGCGCATGAAGAACGCCTGGACACCCCACGCCACGCAGACTCCCGCGGCCAGCACCAGGTAGAGCCACCCGCTGTCGCCGCCGTCACCGGTGGAGACGGAGAACAGCACGACGGCGACGAGCGCGAGCAGCACGCCGGCCCACGACCACCCGCCGAGCCGTTCCCGCAGCACGGCGAACGCCAGCAACACCGTGACCGCGGGCGAAAGCGCGACGATCGGGAAGATCACGTAGGCCGGTCCGATGGTGAGGGCCTTGAACAGCAGCAGCTGTCCCCCCGCCCCGGTGAGCCCGATCAGCAGCCCGTACCCGGCGGCGACCCGGCCGCGGTCGAACTTCTTGCCCCGCAGCGAGAACCACGCGGGCACGAGCATGGTCAGCGCCCAGACCACGTACACCATCGGGTCGGGGTAGGCGTAGAGCTTGGTGGGCAGGCTGGAAATGGCCCCCCACACCCCCCAGAACACCACCAGCAGTCCCGCGTACGGGATCCAGCCGCGGGTGGGCACACCTGATCCGGTCATCTCGGCTCCTCAGTGAGGCAGGGACGCGGTGGAGTGGACTTGCCCGGCACGCAACGGGTGTCCGTGCAGGCGTGCCGCGTAGAGCGCGGCACCGATGTGCGGTTCCAGCAGTGGCTCACGCAGGTCGTACTCGAGGGAAAGCGCGTCGCGGAACGACGACAGCACGTGCGCCGACCCGAACATGCCACCGGAGTACGACACCGGAACCCGTTGTGCGGCGTCGAATCCGAGCGCTCCCCGGCCGACATCCACGAGCAGCGCGAGCTCCCGCCCGGCTTCCCGGAGCACTCCGGTCGCGACCGCGTCGCCGGCCTCCGCGGCCCGGGCCACGACCTTGCTCAGCGTCGCGACCTTGCCCCGGTCGCCGTGCCACTGGTTCACGACGACGTCGATCGCGTCGAAGTCGGCGGCGAGGCCGAGGGACTGGCGCATTTCCGCCACGAGCGGCCCGGCGGGCAGCCGCCCGTCGACCATGCGGCTGAACGCGTTCAGGCCCTGGATCGCCACCCAGTAGCCGGAGCCTTCGTCACCGAACAGCTCGCTCCAGCCGCCACCGCGCCACTGCTTGCCTTCGTGCTCGCCGTAGGCGATCGAGCCGGTGCCGGCGACGACGTTGATGCCGTCGATCGCCCCCAGCGACCCGGCCCAGCCGCAGATCATGTCGTTGCCGCAGCGATAGTTTCCCGAACCGAGGATCCTGGCCGGTACCGCGTCGAGCACCGGCACGTCGGCACTGATCTCCCCGTAGGCAGGCAAGCCGAAGAAGGCGTACGTGATGTCCGAGACCGGAATACCCGCGGCGTGGCACACTTCGCCGATCCCCTGGCGCAACAGGGGTTCCACGATCTGCAGACCTTCGCTCAGGTAGTACACGCTCGCGGTCCTGGCCTCCGCGACGACCCGGCCGTCGAGATCGACCAGGCAGAACGCCGTCTTCGTCCCCCCACCATCGACACCGAGGAACACTTCAGCTCACCTCCGGAGGCGCGAATTCGTGGATGACCACGCCCTGCACGACGCGGTTCACCTCCCCTTCGGGGAACGGGTTGTCCGGGGTGACGCCGAGGGCGAGCGAGCAGGCGAGCGCCGTGGTCTGCGCGGCGATCACGACGAGCAACGCGTAACCGGCAACGGGTACGCCGGGTGGCGAGGGCACGGGCCAGATCCGTGCGCCACCGACCTCTCCCGCGTCGTCCCCGCCCACCACGACCACCCGCTCCTCGCCGAGTGACTGCACCAGCTCGCGCGCGATGTCCACGTCATAGCGCCGCGCGTGCGGATCGATGGAGAGGAAGACCACGGCGATGGTGCGCTCGTCGAGCACCGACTTCGGTCCGTGCCGGAAGCCCAGCGCGGAATCGGCGAGGCCGACCACCTCACCCCGGGTCAGCTCGAGGCACTTGAGCGCGGCCTCCCGGGCCAGCCCGCGAAGCGGCCCGGAGCCCAGGAACACCAGCCGGGCCGGCTTGGCGCCGGAAATCGCCGGCGCGTGTTCCGCGGCACCGTCGAGCACCGCCGACCCGGCGCGCGCCAGCGCGTCGACGTCGACGTCCACGCCGAAGGCGAGCAGTGCCGCCAGCGCCATCCCGGTGAACGAGGAGGTCATCGCGAATCCGCGGTCGTTGACCTCGTCCGGAAGGTTCACGACGACCGCGTTCCCGGCGCCGGACCACCGCCGTGCCAGCCGGCCGCCCGGGTCGCACGTGATCACCAGGTGCCGCAGCTCCGGCGCCAGCCGCTGCAGCAGGTCCGCCGCCGCGACGGACTCGGGGCTGTTGCCACTGCGCGCGAAGGACACCAGCAGGATCGGCCGGTCGTCCACGACCACGGCACCCGGGTCGGCGACGATCTCCGTGGTCGCGATCGCCTCGACCGGCCGGCCGAGGTGGCGCGCGAGATCGCGGGCCACGACCTCGCCGACGAACGCCGAGGTACCCGCACCGGTGAGCACGATCCGCCACCCGGAGAGCCCGATCAGCTTCCCGATTTCCGGCCGGGCCCGCCGCACGGCCTCCGCCACCCGGATCCAGGTGGCGGGCTGCTGCTCGATCTCCCGCGCGGTCCAGCTGTCGCCGGGCCACCGCCCGCTGCTCTGCATAGGTGTTGCCTCCGATTTCCGGGACGTTCTCCCGGAGACTCATCCGCTCCCCGCGCCAGGGGCAAGGTTCGGTGTCCAAATGCGCATCCGGATTGAGCGTTTCGCCGGCTGTCGTAGGCTCGGCCCATGTCCACGCGGAAACGGCGCACCACCCGGGCCGAGCGGCTCTCGGAGCTGTTGCGGGTGCTCGCGGACACCGGTTCGCTGCACGTGGGTGAGCTCAGCGCGCGGTTCGGCGTCTCCTCCGCCACGCTGCGGCGCGATCTGGCCAAATTGGCGGAACAGCGGCTGCTGACCCGCACCCACGGCGGCGCGCGGCCCCGGGGGCACACGAACGAGGTGCCGCCGCCCTACCGGGAAAGCCGTTCCCGGGACGCCAAACGCGCCATCGTGCACGCGGCGATCCGCACGTTGCCCGCCGGCAAGCACGTCATCGCCCTGACCGGCGGCTCGACCACGAGCGAACTCGCCAGGGAGCTGCCGGGCCGGGCGGATCTGACGGTGGTCACGAACGCGTTGAACATCGCGATGGACCTGGCCCTGCACCCGCGGCTGAAGCTGGTCGTCGTCGGTGGCGTCGCCCGGCCGCAGTCCTACGAGCTGGTCGGCCCCTGGGCCGAGCACGTGCTGGCCTCGATCAGCGTCGGAACGGCTTTCGTCGGTGTGGACGGCATCGACGCGACGGCGGGCATCACCACCCACGACGAGAACGAGGCCAGGACCAACCGCGCCATGCTCGGCCGCGCCCAGCGGGTGGTCGTGCTGGCCGACGGCAGCAAGCTCGGGCGGACCACCCTCGCCCGCATGGGTGACATCCAGGACGTGCACGAGGTCATCACCGACGCCTCCGCCGCACCCGGCGCGGTCGCGGCGATCCGCCGGGCCGGTGTCCGGGTCACCGTCGTCGAGGTCGGTGCCACCGCGGAGCGGTGAAACGCGCATCGCGAATGCGCGTTTCGTTGACCGCGGTGATCGTCCTGCCTACCTTTCGCCGACAACAGCCCCGACGATGATGGAGTCCGGATGAAGCGTTCTCTCCCCGTCCCCGGCAAGCGATTCGCTTCTTTCACGGCGGCGGGCGCACTGGCCGCCGGCCTGCTCGCCGCGGCCGCCGCCCCGGCCTCGGCCGCGGTCACCCTGCCCCCGCAGGCCGCCGGGTTCGACTACCAGATCGGCGGCGCCTACACCCCGCCGTCCGGGGTGCAGATCGTCAGCCGCGACTTCTCGGCGGCCCCCGCGAGCGGCAAGTACAACATCTGCTACCTCAACGCTTTCCAGGCGCAGAAGGGCGCGGACGGCGAATGGCAGAGCGACCTGCTGCTCCGCGATGCGAACGGCAACAAGGTAGTCGACCCTGACTGGAAGGAAACCCTGCTCGACCTGCGCACCGCCGACAAGCGCAGCCGGGTGGCGGCCAAGGTCGGCAGCTGGATCGACACGTGCGCTTCGAAGGGGTACCAGGCGATCGAGCCGGACAACTACGACAGCTACAGCCGGTCCAAGAACCTGCTCACCACAACGCACGCGCAGGAGTACATCAAGCTCCTGTCCGCCTACGCCCACGGCAAGAACCTCGCCATCGCCCAGAAGAACACCCCGGAATTGGCCGGCAACCGGGTCGCCAACGGCCTCGACTTCGCCGTCACCGAAGAATGCGGTGAATACGAGGAGTGCGCCGACTACGCCGGCCCGTTCAACAACCGGGTGGTCGACGTCGAGTACACCGCTTCGGGCATGAGCAAGGGCTGCCCGGAGTGGAAGAGCAAGATCAGCATCGTCCGGCGTGACCTGTACGTGGTGCCCCAGGGGACGAGCGGGTACGTCCGCAAGACCTGCTGACGCGCGCACCTTGACACGTTCGATCGCGCTCGCTTTACTGCTGTCCACGTCGCAACGAACACCCGACGTCAGAGGTATGCCCAGCCGGTATGTCGGTTCCCCCGCGAGCCCGGACTGAGTCGCCAGGACCTCTTCGAGAGTCCGAGGCGGGGTCGTGCCCACCATCATCCGGAGTTTTCGATGATGTCGTTTCCGTTCCCCGGCAAGGCACCCTGATGGACCGCCGCGGATTCCTGCGCGGCGCCGGCGGTCTGGCCCTCGGTGCCGCCCTCGCCGGCTGCGGCCCGGCGCGGGCCACCGGGGGCCCGGTCACCGTCGAGATCTGGCACGGCCAGACCGACACCGGCAAGAAGGTGCTCGACGCGCTCGTCGCGGACTTCCACCGGACCCACCCCGGGATCCGGATCGACCTGGGCGGCGGCGTCCTCGCCGACGCGATGCTCCAGAAGATCACCGCGGCGCTCGCGTCCGGGTCGTTCCCGGACATCGCCTACGTCTTCGGTTCGGACCTCGCCAGCGTGGCGCGCAGCCCCAGCGTCGTCGACGTCACCGGCCTCGTCGACGCGGGCCCCGGCTTCTGGGCACCGGCCCGGGAAGCGGTCACCGTCAACGGCCGCGTCCGCGCGGTCCCGGCGCTGCTCGACTCACTGGCCGTGGTGTGCAACAAGGAGCTGTTCGCCAACGCCGGGCTCCCGTTGCCCGCCGCGGGCTGGACGTGGGCCGACTTCGTCGGCACAGCACGGAAACTCACCGACGCGGGCAGCGGCACCTTCGGCACCGCCTGGCCCGCCACCGGCGACGAGGACACCGTGTGGCGGCTGTGGCCGATGATCTGGGACCTCGGCGGCGACGTCATCGGCGCCGGCGGACGCGGCATCGGGTTCGCCGACCAGGGCGTCCGTGTCCTCGAAGTCGTCCGCGACCTCGCCGCGGCGCACGCCGTGTACCTCGACCCGAAGACCGGCAGCGAGCAGATGTACCAGGCGTTCGAAGCCGGTCACATCGGCATGGTCGCGACCGGCCCGTGGCAGCTGCCGGACATCACCGACGCCGGGATCGACTACGCGGTCGTGCCGCTGCCGAGCTTCAGCGGCCGTCCGGTCACCATCTCCGGCCCGGACACCTGGACGCTGTTCGACAACGGCGAAGAGCGCGTAGCGGCCGCCCAGACGTTCCTGTCCTGGCTGGCGGACCCGGCCCAGGACGTCCGCTGGGACGACGGCGCGGGCAGCCTCCCGCTGAGCCGCCGGACGCAGCAACTGCCCGCGTGGCAGGAGAAAACCGCCGAGACCCCCGGCCTGCCGGTCTTCGTCGACGCGCTGGAGAACGCTCGCGTCCGGCCCGTGCACCCGGCCTACCCCCAGGTGTCGCAGGCCCTCGGCACCGCGATCGTCGCTGTGCTACTCGGCCGGGCGACGCCGGCCGACGCGCTGCGCGACTGCGCCGCGGCCGCGAACGCCGCCTTGATCATTCCGCGATAGGGAGCCGCCATGCCCGGACTGCCGAGGCCCATCACCGTCACACCCGTACAACACCGGCGGCGCCGTGAGACCGCGACCGCGTGGGCGTACGTCTCCCCCGCCGTGCTCATCATCCTCGGCCTCGGCGTGGTACCCGTGGCTTGGTCGCTCGTGCTGTCCTTCCAGGCCGACGACCTGGTGACGCCGAGCCATTGGGTGGGCCTGGACAACTACGCCGCGCTCGCCCAGGACCCGCACTTCGCCCAGGCCGTGGGGAACACCGTGCTGTACACGGTGCTCTACGTCCCGCTCAGCATCCTGTTCGGGTTCCTGCTGGCGCAGGCGCTGAACCGGCGCATCCGCCTGGTCGGCGTCTACCGGACGCTCGTGTTCGTCCCGTTCGTGCTGTCGGCGACGGCCCAGGGCGTGCTGTTCTCCTTCATCCTCGACCCGCAGTTCGGCGCGGCCAATTCGCTGCTGCACCACCTCGGCGTGTCGCCGCAAGGCTTCCTGACCGACCCGGCGCAGGCGCTGCTGGTGCTGGTCGGCATCACGCTGTGGAGCGGGACCGGCTTCTGTGTCGTGGTGTACCTCGCCGCGCTGCAGGACGTCCCGCCGTCGCTGGTCGAGGCCGCGCGGCTGGACGGTGCCGGAACGTGGCGGGTGCTCCGGCACGTGACGCTGCCCGCGGTCACCCCGGTGACGGCGTTCCTCGTGCTGTGGCAGCTGATCACGTCGCTGCAGGTGTTCGACCTGGTCTACGTGACGACCAAGGGCGGCCCGCTCGGCTCGACGACGGTCATCGTCTACTTCGTCTGGGAGCAGGCGTTCAAGAACTTCACCGCCGGCTACGGCGCGGCGTCGGCCTACGTGCTCGCGCTGGCCCTGCTGGTCGTCGTGGTCGCGGTTCGCGTGCTGCGCCGTCCCGGGAAGGCGCTCCGATGACGATACAGCCGACACGGCCCGCCCGGCTCGACGTGTCCGCGACCCACACCGCGCTGCCCGTGCTGCGCCGGCCCCGGCTGCCCTTCAGTCCCTGGCACCTGCTGCTCGTGCCGCTGGCGCTGCTGTTCGCGGCGCCGCTGGTGTGGCTGCTGCTCAGCTCCGTGATGAGCAACGCCGAGATCAACCGGTTCCCGCCCGCGCTGTGGCCGTCCCATGTGGACTTCTCGGGGTACCGCTATGTCCTCGACAACGCGCTGTTCGTGCGCTGGTTCACGAACTCGCTGATCGTCTCGGCGGTGACCGTCGTGTCGAACCTGCTGTTCGGCACGCTGGGCGGGTACGCGTTCGCGCGGATGCGGTTCACCGGCTCGCGGACACTGCTCGCGCTGATGGTCGCGACGATGGCGATCCCCTTCCAGCTCACCATGATCCCGACGTTCCTGGTGATGAAGAAGCTCGGCCTGATCGACACCCTCGGCGCGCTCATCGTGCCGTCGCTGGTGACGCCGTTCGCGGTGTTCCTGCTGCGCCAGTTCTTCCTGTCGCTGCCCCGGGAGCTCGAAGAGGCGGCGTGGATCGACGGCTGCTCGCGGTTGCGCGTGCTGTTCACCATTGTGCTTCCGCTGTCGCGGCCCGCGCTGAGCACGGTGGCCGTGCTGACGTTCCTCAGCACGTGGAACGACCTGACCTGGCCGCTGATCGCCGTCAACCACGACACGACCTACACGCTGCAGCTGGGGCTCACGACGTTCCAGGGCCAGCACCACACGAACTGGGCCGCGGTGATGGCGGGCAACGTCATCACCGTGCTGCCCGTGCTGCTGGCCTTCCTCGGCGCGCAGAAGACGTTCATCCAGTCGGTCACTTCCAGCGGGCTCAAGAGCTGACTGTCCACTTCGCACAATCGGATCGGATCTCCATGCCTACCAAGATCACCTTCGTCGGCGCGGGCAGCGTCGTGTTCACCCAGGGCCTCCTGGCAGACCTGTTCGCCTACCCGGAGCTGGACGGCGTGCACGTCGCCCTGCACGACATCGACCCGGACCGGTTGGCGACCGCATTGGCCGCGGCCCAGCGGATCGCCGCCGTGCGGGGCGTCAAACCGGTGCTCACCGCGCACGCGGACCGCCGGGAAGCGTTGTCCGGCGCGGACTTCGTCGTGAACATCGTCCAGATCGGCATGGGAGAGGCGACGCACACCGACTTCGAGGTCCCGGCGCGCTACGGCGTGCGCCAGACCATCGGCGACACCCTCGGCATCGGCGGGATCTTCCGCGCGCTGCGGACGTTCCCCTTCCTCAAGGCGCTCGGGGCGGACATCGCCGACGTCTGCCCGGAGGCCTGGCTGCTGAACTACACGAACCCGATGGCGATGAACGTCCAGTACCTGAGCGAAGCCACCGCGCTGACGCGGGTCGTCGGGCTGTGCCATTCGGTGTACTGGACCGTGCACGGGCTCGCCGAGCTCATCGGGGTGCCGTTCGACGAGGTCACCTACGTCGCGGCCGGCGTCAACCACCAGGCGTGGGTGCTGCGGTTCGAGCACGCGGGCGCCGACCTCTACCCGCGGCTGCGGGAGCTGGCCGAGTCCGACGAGCAGCTGCGGCGGCGCGTCCGGTTCGACATGCTGCGACGGCTCGGCTACTACCCGACGGAGACCAGCGAGCACTCGGCCGAGTACGTGCCCTGGTACCTCAAGCACGACAGCGAGATCGAGCGCCTGCGGTTGCCGATCGGGGACTACCTCGGCATCGTCGCGGAGAACGAAGCCGAGTACGAACGGACCCGGCGGGCGATCGCGGCCGACGAGCCGCTGCCGGTCGAAGGCACCGGCGAATCCGCGCCGCAGATCATCCACAGCCTGGTCACCGACACCCCCCGGACCGTCTACGGCAACGTCGTCAACCGGGGCCTGATCGAGAACCTGCCCTCCGGCGGCGTGGTCGAGGTGCCGTGCCTGGTCGACGGCACCGGCGTCCGGCCGACCCGGATCGGCGCGCTGCCGCCGCAGCTGGCGGCGCTCAACCGGACGTACCTGAGCGTCGACGACCTCGTCGTGCGCGCGGCCGTCGAAGACGACCCACGCCACATCCGCCACGCGGCGATGACCGACCCCGCCACGGCGGCCACGCTGCCGGTCGAGCGGATCTTCGAGCTGTGCGACGACCTCGTCCGCGCCCACGGCGACCGGCTCCAGCCCGCCCTGCGCGCCGTCCTCGGCCACTGACGCGCGTGATCTGCCACCCCGGCGGCGGCTGTCAGTGCCATCGTCCTGCGGGAGCATGGAACACCGGCTGTCATCGGACGAAGGAGTTCGCATGGTCACCGCGTTCAACCGTCGTACCGTCCTGGTCACCGGCGCCGGCCTCACCGCCGGCGCCGCGTTGCCAGGCATCGCCCACGTCGCCCCGGCCGGCCGCGTGGGGTTCACCCTCAACGCCGAGACACTCGACGGCGGCGAGCAGATCACGTCGATCACCCTCGAAACCTCCCGGATCGGGCCTCTCGACCCCGCCGGCCTGACCACCGGCACGTTCAGCGTGCACGTGAAGGCGACCAGCCCGATCGACACGGGCGGTCAGGACATCGGCTACGACCTCGACCGGCCGGTGACGGCCGCCCTGCTCGACCGCCACGGCAACATCGTCCTCGAGCTGAGCCACGGCGAAGGCCAGATCGGCGGCGGCACCCTCGGCTACATCGGCAGCAAGGGCCGCAACGTCCGGCTCGACCTCGGCTACACCGTCACGCAGAACACCCCCGTGCGGCTACGGGACGGCCGGCCGATCTCCTTCGCCGGGTTCAGGCAGGGCCGTTCGGCCAACCCCGAGGTCGACGCCTTCAGCTACCACGCCTCGCGTTCCGGGATGAAGTACCGGCTGTACTCCCCCTCGTCCGGACGCGGCCGGCGGCCCTTGATCGTCTGGCTGCACGGCGGCGGCGAAGGCGCTTCCCTGCCCGACAACTACTACGACAACGAAACCACGTTGCGCGGCAATCGCGGTGCGCTGGGCTTCGCCACCCCGGAAGCGCAATCGATCTTCGACGGCGCTTACGTGGTCGCACCGCAAAGCACGTCCGCCTGGATGGACGACGGCCCCCGCTTCGCCCCGCTCATCCACGAGATCATCCAGGACGTGCTCCGCACGCAGCCCGTCGACCCTGCCCGCATTTACGTCGCCGGGTGCAGCAACGGCGGCTACATGACGGTGAAGATGACCACGGTGTACCCCACCACGTTCGCCGCGTCGGTACCGATCTGCGGAGTCGTCACGGCCCGGAGGGCGGGCGACCCACCGCTGGTTCCCGACGCCGAGCTGACCGCGATCAGCACGCCCACCTGGCTGGTCGCCTCCCGCGACGACGCCACGGTGGACCCGCAGGCCAACACGGTCCACGCGAGCGAGCTCATCCCCCGTGCCACGCTGACGCTCTACGACCACGTCGTCTGGAACGGCCATCAGTTCCTCGGTCATTTCTCGTGGATCTACGTGGCCCGCAACGACCCGAGTGCCGGCGGTACCCACCTCTGGCAGTGGATGGCCGGCCGGCGTCGCTGAACCAAGCCGCGGAGTCGCCGCACGAGGCAATGCTGCCGGCGCTTTCGCTGTCGCCACCCCGGCGGCTGGGCGGGCCCGGCGAAGTCTTGGCAGAGCCGGCCGCAGCGATGTCATGAACGACCCTTTCACCTCGTCGGACGAGGTGAAAGGGTCGTTCAAGTGGTCTGGCGAGTCGCCGACCCGGCCGCTTCACCGCCGGCAGCCGAGCAGGCCGGTTCCGGAGGTCTTGAATGCTTCAGCCGGGCGACCGGAACTCACCGGTACCACTCGACCGGGCCGGAAGACCGTGCAGGGTCCTATTTGGACGAGACCGTGATCACCGGCGCCGCCTTTCGGAGTAACCCTCGAGGTTCGGCTCGTTCAGGTGAAACATCTTGATCATGTGCGGCGATGTCCGCGTCGTGCGATGGATGTGGCGGTTCAGTGGTGTGGTTCTGACGGGCGTCGTGGTTGCGCCGCCGAGGAGAGAAGGCGGTGCCGGCGATCATCGGACGGGCGGCCAGATCGTCATGATCGAGCGCGCGGTCGACTCGAGCTCGTCTCGGTCGGCGCCGTCGCGGGATCGCATGGACATGCCCAGCACGGTGGTCCAGATCACCGCGGCCAGCGCGTCCGGCTCCATGTCTCGCGGCAGTTCACCGGCGTCGGCCGCCGCGCGCGTCTCGCGTCGCAGCCGCTCCTGCACGGACGACCGCAACTCGGCGAGCCGGGCGAGCAGAATCGGCTCCCCGGTCGGCGCCGCCGCGGTGTTCACCATGCAGCCTCTCGGCAGTCCTGGCGTCGAGTAGAACCGCGCGATGCCCAGCAGCATCGCCGCGATCGCGTCCCGCCTGGCCCCCGGCACCGCGAGCGTCTCGTCGAGGAACTGGACGAAGCTGCCGTAGTACAGGTCCAGCACCTCGAGGAACAGAGCGCGTTTGTCCCCGAACGCCGCGTACAGGCTCGGTGGTCCGATGCCCAGGCGGCGGGTCAGGTCGGCGATCGAGGTCGACTCGAACCCCTGCTCCCAGAACGCCTGCAGCGCACCCTCGAGCGCGACGGTGCGATCGAATCCGCGGGGTCGCCCCAATGCTGCCATGACCCCATTCTAGAACACCGACTACAGATGTCTGCTAGCCTACTTCTGTAGTCACGATTACAGATCGGGAGCAGCTCCATGAAGCAGGCGTACATCGAGACCAACGGCATCACGCTGAACGTGGTCGAGGAGGGCGATGGCCCGGCCGTGCTGTTCGTGCACGGCTTCCCCGACGGGTGGCGGGGCTGGCGCAGGCAGATGGCGGCGGTCGCGGCCGCGGGCTACCGCGCGATATCGCTGGACATGCGCGGCTACGGCGACTCCTCCAAGCCCGAAGACCCCGCGCGCTACACGATCTTCTACGGCGTCGGAGACCTCGTCGGCGTCCTCTCGGAACTCGGGATCGAGCGCGCCACCCTCGTCGGCCACGACTTCGGGGCGACGGTGAGCTGGAGTGCGGCGATGATGCGGCCGGATCTCTTCGACGCGGTCTTCTGCCTCAGCGTCCCGCCGGTGCTCCCGGGTGGCCCCAGCATGCTCGAGCGGCTGAAGTCCGCCGGCAAGGAGGACGACTTCTACATGTTCCGGCAGATGCGGCCCGAGGCCGACCGGGAGTGGGCGGACGCCGCCACGACCCTGCCCGGCATGCTCTACTGGACGTCAGGGCTGCCCGATCCTGCCGAGGCGTGGGATCCGATGGACCCGAACAAGAGCCTCAACCGGCCGTCGCCGATCGGCATCCCGCCCTTCGCCGACCGGGAGGACGTCGAGGCGGCGATCGCGGGCTTCGAACGCGACGGCTTCCACGGCCCGCTCAACAGCTACCGCGCCATGCAGCCCTACTTCGACGAGGCGGGAGCCTTCGCCGGGGCGAAGATCCAGCAGCCCGCCTTCTTCGCGTTCGGCACGGAGGACGGCATGGTCCGGATGCGCGCGTTCAAGGAGGGGGATCTCACCGGGAGCGTGCCGAACCTCGAGGGGTACCTGCCGATCGAGGGCGTGGGCCACTGGCCGCAGCTCGAGGCGCCGGAGATCGTGAACGAGGCGCTGGTCGGCTTCCTCCGGAAGAGGAAAGGCTGACGGGCCCCGGCGCGGCCGGTCCCTTCGCACTCATGTCGACTACCACCAGGAGCACCCCCATGAAGCTCGCCGTCTCCGGTGCCTCGGGCCACCTCGGCCGTCAGGTCACCGCCCTTCTGCTCAACCAGGTCTCGCCCGCCGACGTCGTCCTGCTCACCCGCAGCCCGGACGGACTCGCCGATGCCGCCGCCCGCGGCGCCGACGTCCGGCCCGCCGACTTCGACGATCCGGCCGGGCTCGCGGAAGCACTCGCGGGCGTCGAGCGCCTGCTGCTCATCAGCACCGACGCGGTCGGCCAGAGCGTGGCGCAGCACCGGGCGGCCATCGACGCCGCGGTCGCCGCCGGCGTCCGGCACGTGGTCTACACCTCGCTGTACCGCCCGGAGGAGGGCAACCCGGCCGCCGCCGCCGGCGCGCACCGCGAGACCGAAGAGGCCCTCCGTGCGAGCCCGCTCGCGTGGACGTTCCTGCGCAACAACCTCTACGCCGAGAACCAGATCCAGGCGGTCGCCCAGGCCGTCGCCTCGGGCCGGCTCGTGACCAACGCGCGGGACGGCGGCATCGCCTACGTCTCCCGCGAGGACTGCGCCGCGGCGGCCGCCGCCGTGCTGACGAGCGAGGGGCACGCCGGAAAGGCCTACGACATCACCGGGCCCGCCACGGTCTCCGCCGACGACCTCGCCGCACTGGGCACGACGCTGACCGGCGCACCGGTCGCGGTCGTCCAGGTCGACGACGACGCGCTGATCGCCGGGCTGGTCGCGCACGGGCTGCCCGAGCCGGCCGCCCCGTGGATCGCGTCCTTCGGGGTCGCCACGCGCGAAGGCTGGCTCGATCAGCCGAGCACCGCGGTGCAGGACCTCACCGGCCGCGCGCCGGTCTCCCTCCACGACGTGCTGAAGACCCACCTGGCCGAGCTGACCGTGTAAGCCCCGCCGCAAGCCGTCGAGGTCCCGGCGGCCGGCGCAGCCGTGGACCTCGACGGGCGCCCTCAGGCTCCGGCGCCGCCGTCGACCGGGACGATCGCGCCGGTCACCATCGAGGCGCGGTCGCTGAGCAGCCACGCGGCCACCTCGGCCACCTCTCGGGGCTCCGCCATGCGGCCGAGGGGGGTCGCCGCGTTGTTGGCCTCGACGATGCCCGGGGACACCGCCTCCCACGCGTCGATCATCTCCGTGGCGGTGCCGCCGGGGGTGATGCCGTTCACCCGGATACCTTGCGGACCCCAGGTCACGGCCGCGGTCTCGGTGATGCTGTTCAGCGCGCGCTTCATGGCGCCGTAGGCGGGAAGCGCGGGGTTCGCGCGGCGGCTGCCGATGCTGGAGGTGTTGACGATCGCCCCGCCGCCGGTGCGTCGCATGAGTGCGGCCTCGGCGGTCATGGCGGTCCAGTGCGCACGGAAGTTCACGGCGAACTGCGCGTCGATGTCCTCGTCGCTGGTGGTGTCGAGCGGGCCGGGCGACTGGATCACCGCGCCGTTGTTGAAGGCGCCGTCGAGCCGTCCGTGCAGCTGCTCCACGCGGTCGACCGCCGCGCGGACGCTCACGCCGTCGGCGAGGTCCAGGGTGACGGCGTCGGCGACGCCGCCGTCCGCGCGGATCTCGGTGACGATCCGCTGGAGAGCCTCCGTGCCGCGGGAGGCGAGCACGACGGCGGCGCCCTCGGCGGCGAAGAGCCGGGCCGCGGCGGCACCGATGCCCCGGCTGGCACCGGTGATGAACACGACCTTGCCGGTGAGCAGGCCGATCGAATCGCTGTTGGTCATGCCTCCAGCGTCACCGCAACCGAGCGCGCTGCGCCTGACCGACGCCGAGTCCGGCCATCTCCACGTCCTGGCCGGCACCGCGCCGATCGGGTCCGGCACCCACCGCCGCGACGTCCGTCCCAGCATCCTGACGCTCCTGGACCGGCTCCCGCAGACGGCCGGGTTCGTGATCTCCGCGATCTTCGAAGTCCTCGCGTGGAACGACCTGGCGGCCGCGCTCATGGAAGACTTCGCCGCACTCGCCCCGCGAGACCGCAACCTCGCGCGCAGGGCGTTCCTCGGGCCGCCGCGTCCCGACGCGGCGCTGTACGGGGTTTCCGACCTCGCCGAGTTCCGGCACCACGTGGTGATCGAACTGCGGGTCGTCCACGCACGGTACCCCTCGGACCCCGCCGTGACCGGCCTCGTCGAAGAACTCCTCGACGGCAGCCCCGAGTTCGCCCGGCTCTGGGAACGACGCGACATCCAGGCGACGCCGATGCTCACCAAGACGTTCCGGCACCCGGCCGTCGGCGAGATCACGGTCGACTGCGACTCCCTCACGCTCGCCGACCGCGACCAGCACCTCGTGCTCTACACCGCACCGCCCGGATCCCGTGACAGCGAGGCACTGGCCCTGCTGAACGTGCTGGGCCCCGAGGGCGTCCGCGCGAGCGGACCGCTTTAGCAATCGTCACCCGCTTAGGTGCCGGCCGCGCGCCACAGCGCTCGGAGTGACCGGCTGCGCTTGCACCGCACCACCGCCGTTCAGGGCCCGGTTTTCGAGAAGTTCCTCGGCATGTCCGACGGCCGCCGGGTGAGCGTCGCCGGAGAACCGGCGATCTGGATCGACCGGCCGCACCAGCTGATGTACGTCGACCGGGCCGGGGAACGGCGCACCGAAACGGCCCGCCTCGCCGCGCAGTCGCTGATCTGGCAGCGAGGCGCGGTCACCTACCGGCTCGAAGGCGCGTTCACCCTCGAGGACGCGGTGAAGATCGCGGCGACGGTCTCGTGACCGCAGGCTCCACCCTGCTGGGTGCGTCGAGCAGGCCGGTCAGCAGTTGGAGTCGTTCGTGGTCCGGGCCGCCCGGCTCGGCGGTGTAGACGATGAGCACGGGACCGGGAGCGCCCGGCATGGGGTAGGCGTCCCAGTCCAGGTTCAGCTCGCCGACCAGCGGGTGGTCGACGCGCATCTTGCCGCGTGTGGTGTCCTCGACGTCGTGGCGGGCCCACAGCGTCGCGAACTCGTCGCTGCGCACGGCCAGCTCACCCACCAGCTCGACCGCGCGGGGGTGCCCCGGCTCGGCGGCGACCTGGGCCCGCAGCATTCCGGTCAGCTCGGCGACGGTCGCCGCCCGTTCCGGGCACGCCTGGCCGGCCTCCGGGTGCAGTAACAGCGCGAGCAGGTTCCGCTCGGTCCGGGGCAGCTCGGTGAACGTGCCGAGCAGCGCGCCGGCCAGGGGGTTCCAGGCCAGCAGGTCCAGGAAGCGCCCGACGACCAGGGCGGGCGAGGTCGTCGCGTGCAGCAGCCGCAGCGTGGTCTCCGGCACTTCCTCCGCCGGGTACGAGCGCACCGGGCGGGCTGGGGTGCGTGCGGCGGCGGCGAGGCTGTGCAGGTGCCGCGTCTCCTCGGCGGAAAAGGTCAGCGCCCGGGCGATGGCGTCGAGGACCTGGTCGGAGGGCCGCACGTCGCGGCCCTGCTCCATGCGCTGGTAGTAGTCCGAGCTCACGCCGGCCAGCAGGGCCAGTTCCTCGCGGCGCAGCCCGGCGACGCGCCGCCGCGGACCGGGTTCCAGGCCCACGTCCTGGGGTCGCAGCCGGGTTCGCCGGGTCCGCAGGAAGTCGGCGAGCGCGCGGCGGGGGTCGTCGGTCATCGACCCAGTATGCCGGTGGGGTGACCGGCGAGGGTGGGTCTGGCGGTCCCAGGAAAACCCGAACGCCCGTGCGGTCGCGAACAGGCCCCAGGATCGGTGCCGTACCAGCCGATCACGGAAGGAAACGCGACATGAAGGCCGCACAGATCACGAGCTTCGGAACGCCGGACGTCCTGCGGGTCACCGAGACCGAACGCCCCACGCCCGGTGCCGGTGAGGTCCTGGTGGCGGTCGAGGCGTCCAGTGTGAACGGACACGACACGATCGTCCGCGCCGGCGGGCTGAAGATGGTGTCGGGCCGCGCGTTCCCGATCGGCGTCGGCCTGGACTTCGCCGGTACCGTCGTCACGACCGGCGCCGGTGTCGAGGGCTACCGCGCCGGGGACCGGGTTTGGGGCATGGTGCACCCGCGGCAGCGGCACGTCACCGCCGCGGCGGCGGAGTACGTCGTGGTTCCCGCCGACCGCATCGGTCTCGCTCCCGCCGGTGTCTCGTCGGTCGAGGCGGCGTCCCTGGTCGTCGCCGGCAGCACCGCGTTGATCGCGTTACGAGACAGCGTGCGGCTGGGCGACGGCGAACGGGTCCTCGTCCGTGGCGCGGCCGGCGGTGTCGGTACCGCGGCGGTGCAGCTGGCGCACGCGATGGGCGGTCACGTCACCGCGCTGGCCCGCGACCGCCACGCCGCGGCCCTGCGTGAGCTGGGGGCCGACGAGGTCCTCGACTACGGCACGACCACCTCGGCCGAGCTCGGGCCGTTCGACGTCATCGTCGACACGGTCGGCTCCGAGTTGCACTGCTACCGCGGCAGGCTGGCCAAGGGCGGCCGGATGGTCACCGTCGGGCTGTCGGCCCCCGCACTGGCCGCGATCGCGGCGTCGGCCATCCACGGCTCCCGGCGCATCCGCACGTTCAGCGCCAATCCCGGCTCCGCCGTGCTGGACGGTCTGGCCGGCTTCGTCACCTCCGGCGCGCTGCGCCCGACGGTCCACAGCGTGTACCCGCTGACCGACATCGCCGCCGCGCACCAGGCCTTCGAACAGGGCGGCGTCATGGGAAAACACATGCTCGCCGTCTCCCGCTGACGCACCGGTCCGGTACTCGTTCGTTGCTGGGGGCTGGGTACGTCGCTGGTGCTCGGTGACGGCAGGTTCACCCTCACCTTCCCGTCGGGCTTAGCCCGTTCCGCACCCGGCGCCCGGGAATCGCCGCCAGCAGCTCCTTCGTGTACTCCGAGCGCGGCTCGTGCAACACCTGGGCCGCCGGGCCCAGCTCGACCAGCGCGCCGTCCCGCAGGACGCCCACGTGGTCCGCGAGCTGCCGGACCACGGCCAAATCGTGCGAAATGAACAGGTAGGACAACCCCAGCTCGGCCTGCAGTTCGTCCAGCAGACGCAGGATCTGGGCCTGTACCGACACGTCGAGCGCCGACACCGGCTCGTCACAGACCACCAGGTCCGGTCGCAGCGCGAGGGCCCTGGCGATCGCGACCCGCTGCCGCTGGCCGCCCGACAGTTCCGACGGTTTCCGGCGCGCCACCGAAGCCGGCAGGGCCACCTGGTCCAGCAGCTCGGGAACACGGGCGCGCCGGTCCGGCACCCCGAACGCCCGCAACGGTTCCGCGACGACGTCTTCGATGGAGAACTTCGGGTTCAGCGACGCGTACGGGTTCTGGTAGACGATCTGCATCCGGCGTCGCAGCCGGCGCAGTTCGTCGCCTTGGAGAGCGGTGATGTCCTGGCCGTCGAACAGCACCGAGCCGTCCGTCGGCGATTCCAGGCGCAGCACCATCCGCGCCGTCGTCGACTTTCCCGAGCCGGACTCGCCGACCAGCGCCAGGGTCTGCCGGCGCGGGATGTCGAACGAGATCCCGTCGACCGCGCGGATCCCGCCGTCGAACGTCTTCGCGAGGTCTCGCACCGAAACCAGCGGCTCGCTCGGTGCCGCGGGTGGCCGGGAAGCGCCCGTCATGCTCGGCGCCGCCGCGAGCAGCTGCCGGGTGTAAGGGTGCGTCGGCGCGCTGACGACCGACGCCCCCTCCTCGACCACTTCACCTTGCGACAGCACCACGATCCGTGCCGCGCGATCGGCCGCGACGCCGAGGTCGTGGGTGATGAGCAGGATCGCCGTGCCCGATTCGGCGGCCAGCGACGTCAGGTGGTCGAGGATCCGCCGCTGCACGGTGACGTCCAGCGCCGAGGTCGGCTCGTCGGCGATGATCAGCTTCGGCCGCCCGGCCAGCGCGGACGCGATGAGCACGCGCTGCCGCAGTCCCCCGGACAGCTGGTGGGGATACTGCCGCGCCCGCAGCTCCGGCCGGGGCACGCCCGCGCGTTCCAGCAGCTCGATCGCCTGCGTCGACGCCGATCGCCGGTCCGCGAGACCGTGGATCTTCAGCACCTCCGCGACCTGGTCGCCGACCCGGTGCACCGGGTTCAGCGAGACCGCCGGGTCCTGCGGCACCAGGGCGATCTCGCGCCCGCGGACCCCGCGCCACTGCTTGTCCGACAGCGACAGCAGGTCCCGGCCGTCGAAGGTGATCGAGCCGCCGTCGATCCGGCCGCCGCGGGGCAGCAGGCCGATCGCCGCGTGGGCCGTGGTCGACTTGCCCGAGCCCGATTCGCCGACGACGGCGACCACTTCGCCCGCCTCGATGCCCAGGCTGACATCCCGGACGGCCGGGACTCCTCCGTACGACACCGCCAGGTCCGCGATCCGCAACAGGGTCATCGGTCTCCTCCGTCCAGTGCCCGGGACAGCCGGTTCGCGGCGAGCACCACCGCCGCGACCGTGAGGCCCGGGAACGTCGTCATCCACCAGGCCGTGCCCAGGAAACTGCGCCCGCCCGCGACAAGCGCGCCCCACTCCGGCGTCGGCGGCGTCGCCCCGAAGCCGAGGAAGCTCAGCGCGGACACCTCGAGCACGGCCGTGCCGAGAGTGAGCGTCGCCAGGGCCAGCACCGGGCCCGCCGCGTTCGGCAGGACGTGCCGCAGCAACACGCCCGACCAGCGCACTCCGCTGGCGCGAGCGGCTTCGACGAACACACCGTTTCGCACGCGAAGCACCTCCGCGCGCATGACCCGCGCGAAGGACGCGAGGTTCGCGATGCCGACGGCGATCGCCACGTTCGTCGTGCCGAAGCCCAGCGCCGTGACCAGGGCCAGCGACAGCAGGATCGGCGGGATGGCCAGGAAGACGTCGACGACCCGCATGATCACCGAATCGGCCCAGCCGCCGCGGAACCCGGCGAGCAGGCCGAGCGCCGAGCCGGCCACCAGGGCCACGAGCACGGCGATCGCGGTGGCCCGCAGCGAGAGCGACGCGCCGTGGATCACCCGCGCGTAGACGTCACGGCCGGTCTCGTCGGTGCCGAACAGGTGCCGCAGCGATGGGCCGTGCAGCCGTTCCTTCGGGACGCCGGTGATCGGGTCGTACCCGGTCAGCAGCGCCGGCACGAAGGCCGCGAGCAGCACGAACGCCACCACGGCGACGGCGAGGACCAGCCCGGGCGGCACTTTCACGTGAAAGTGCCGCCCGGGGGCTTGGGCGAGGTCAACCACGGGCCACCTCCGGCGTCCGCGCGATGCGCGGGTCGAGCAGCGGGTACAGCAGGTCGACGACCAGGTTGAGCACCACGAACACCAGCGCGGCCAGCACGATCACCGCCTGCACCACCGGGACGTCCTGCGCGGTGACGGCGGCCGCGGTGATCCGGCCGACGCCGTCGCGCGAGAAGACCGTCTCGGTGATCACCGAGCCCGCGACGAGGTTGCCCGCCACGACGCCGGCGACGGTCAGCGTCGGCACGGCGGCGTTGCGCAGCAGGTGTCCGAAGTGGACGCGCCAGCGGCTCGCGCCCTTGGCCGCGGCGATCTCCGCGTACGGTTCTGCCTGCTGCGTGGCCAGGCTCTTCGCCAGCACCTGCCCGATGATCGCGCCGGTCGGCAGGGCCAGGGTGATCGCGGGGAGGATCACCGCCGAGAAGCCCTGCGTGCCCAGTGCGGGCAGCAGCCGCAGCCGGAACGAGAAAAACTGGATCAGCAGCAGCCCGACCCAGAACGGCGGCAGCGAGATCGCCAGCGACGGCAGGGACAACAGGGCCTGCCGCAGCCAGCGGAGCCGGGTGAACGTGCCGAGGAACGCCGAGCCGCCGCCGAACAGCACCGCGAACACCAGCGCCGGCCCGGTCACCGCGAGCGTCGGCGGCAGCGCCGTGACGACCATGTGCGTCGCGTCGTCGCCGGTGGCGACGCTGCGCCCGAAGTCGCCGTGCAGCGCCGAGACCAGCCGTTTCAGGTACTGCACGGGCAGCGGCGAGTCGAGGCCGTACTCCGCGCGGGCGGCGGCGAGCTGCCCGGGCGTCGCCGACGAACCCGCCTCACCACTGGCGAGCTTCGCCGAAACGGCGTCCCCCGGCAGCAGGTAGAGGATCAGGAACGACAGCGTGAACGCCGCCCACAGCACGAACACCGCCTGCGCGACGCGGCGGAGCAGATAGCGTCTCACGACAGCCACGCGTCGAACAGCTGCAGCCGCGACGACGCCTCGAAGTCGACGGCGTGCGCCTTCGAGCTCAGCGCGACGACCTGGGTCAGCTCGAACACCGGGATCGCGTAGGCGTGGCCGACGATCAGCTTCTGCGCCTCGTCGGCGGACGGCTTGCGCCTGACGGTGTCCACAGTGGACGATTGAGCGTCCAGCGCACCATCCAGGGGGTTGCCCGGGACCAGCTTGCTGCGGTTGCCGGCCTTGGTGGAGAACTGGCTGCGCAGGATGTCCGGGTCGGCGCGGGTCACGTTGTACCAGAGGAAGTCGTAGTTGCCGCTCAGCTGGATCTGCGTGGTCTCGGCCGTCGTGTGCTGCTCGATCTTCAGATCGAAGCCGATCTTGCGCAGCTGCTGCTGGATCAGCTCCAGCGCGCTGCGGTTCTGGTTGAACACCGGCGAGAACACGACGGACGCGCTCAGCTTCTGCCCGTTCTTGGCGCGGATCCCATCGGGGCCGGGCACCCAGCCGTCGCCGTCCAGCAGCGCGGCGGCGCCCTTCTGGTCGTACGCGAGCTGCTGTGAGAGGTCGCTGTGCAGCGGCGTCGCCGAGCCCAGGATGCTGGTCGCGGCCTTGTAGCTGGGTGTCAGGACGGTGTTCACGACCTCGGTGCGGTCGACGCCCTTGAGCACGGCTTGGCGCACCTTCTCGTCGGTGAGCACGCCGCGTGTGGTGTTGGCGTGCAGGTTGAACACGACGCCGGGGTTGGGCCGGATGTTCTCGGTGAAGCCGTTGCCGGTGAACTGCGGCTCGTCGACCGGCTGGATGTCGGTGGCCGCGTCGAGCTGGCCGGAGGCGAGGCTGCCGGTGCGGACGCCCGGCTCGGGCACGATCTTGTAGTCGATCTTGTCGAGGTAAGCCTCGCCCTGGTGCTTGAACAGCGAGGACCCCCAGCTGTAGCCCTTCCGCTTGGCCAGCACGATTTCCTGGTTCTGCTTCAGGCTTTCGAAGACGAACGGGCCGGACCCGATCAGGCCGTTGCCCTGGCAGCGCTGCTCCGGGGTCTGCTTGAACGCCGCGGGAGCCAGGACGCCGAGCGAGACCGTCGAACTGGCCTGCAGGAACTGGGCGCTGGGTGCGGAGAACTCGATCCGGACGGTCTGCGGGTCGACGACTGCCGACGCCTTGTACGCGGCCAGGTAGCCGAAGCCGAGCTGGGCCTTCGTGCCGAGAGCCTTGATACCGTCGAAGCTCGTCTTCACGGCGGCCGCGTCGACCGGGCTGCCGTCGGAGAAGGTCGCGCCGGACCGCAGGTGGAAGGTGAACGCCCTCGAATCGGCGCTGGTCTCCCACTTCTCGGCCAGCCACGGCTTGATCTCGCCGGTCTTCGGGTCCTGGTCGGTGAGCGAGTCGACCAGCTGACGGCCGACGTTGATCGACGCGTTCGTGGCGATCTGCTGCGGGTCGATGCAGTCGGGTGCGGACGAAATGCCGAGCCGCAGCGTGCCGCCGGGCTTCGGCGGCCCCGCGTCGGCCGCCTGTTCGGTACCCGCCGCGGAGCAGGCGGTCAGCAGCACGGGCAAGGCGAGCAGGGCCGCGGCGTTGCGGGCACGGGAAACAGGGGACACCGGACGGCCTCCAGCGGGGAGCGGTTGTGTGTTCGAAGGCGACGCTAGCCAGAGACTTGAGGCCGTCCCACTGGGCGAACCGGCATCCCATCCCCTGGCACCGCGGCGAGACGCCCTTGACACGCAAGCGTTTTGTGCTCGGACGCCGCTCGGCGGTCCACATCCTGAACGTGCGTGCGCCGCGGCGGTGCACCGGATAGCTGTAGAGACATGACTTCTCGCAGCCTGCACGTCGCCGTGGAGCTGGATGGCGAGCCCGAGCTGCAGGACCGCGGCGTCTACTGCCTTAGCGCAGCTGCCGCCAGGCTTCGCGGCGCCGGCGCTGAGCCTCCGGGTCGGCGACCGGCGCCGCCGACAGCAGCCGCTGCGTGTACGGGTGCGCCGGTGCGGTCAGGACGTCCTTGGCCGGGCCCTGCTCGACGACGTGCCCGCGGTGCATCACCGCGACCCGGTCGGCGAGCTGCTCGATCACCGCGAGGTCGTGGCTGATGAACAGGCAGGCGAAGCCGAACTCGTGCCGCAGCTCGCGCAGCAGGTCGAGGATCCGGGCCTGGATGGTGACGTCGAGCGCGCTCGTCGGCTCGTCGGCCACCAGCAGGTCCGGCCGCAGGGCCAGCGCCCGCGCGATGCAGGCGCGCTGGCGCTGGCCACCCGACAGCTCGTGCGGGTAACGCGCGGCCAGCGACGGCGACAGCTGCACAGCGGAAAGCAGCTCCGCGACCCGGCTGTCCACTTCGGACCCGCGAGCCGCCCGGTGCAGCCGCAGCGGCGTCGCGACGCTCTCCCCCACCGTCGTCCGCGGGTTCAACGACGACAGCGGATCCTGGAACACCATGCCGATCCGGCGTCGCAGCGCCTTCGCCGCCCGGCCGCGCACCCGGGTGATGTCCGCGTCCCCGATGTGCACCGACCCCGCCGTGGGCGTGATCAAGCCGGTGACCGCCCGGGCCACCGTGCTCTTGCCCGAGCCCGACTCCCCGACCAGGCCGAGGACCTCCCCCGGCGCCACGTGCAGGTTGACCCCCGCGGCGGCGTGCACGGCCAGCGCGCGGAACCGGCCGCGGTAGGTGACCGCCAGGTCCGTCACGCGCAGCAGCGGTGCCTCGGCAGGCACGTCGGGGACCGACGCCACCGCCGGGTGCTCCCCGGCGGCGACGTGCCCCGGCCCGACCGAAACGTCCGCGGCCAGCGCGCGTTCGAGCCCGGTCGTCGCCGCGCTGCTGAGCGAGACGACCGAGCCGAGCAGCTGCCGCGTGTAGTCCTCGGCCGGCGCGGTGAAGATCGCCTCGACGGCGCCCTGCTCGACGACGCGGCCGTCGTGCATCACGACGACCCGGTCGGCGAGGTCGGCGACCACGCCCATGTCGTGCGTGATCAACAGGATCGCCGTGCCCAGCCGTGCCCGCAGGTCCCGCAGGAGCTCGAGGATCTCCGCCTGCACGGTGACGTCCAGCGCGGTGGTCGGCTCGTCGGCGATCAGCAGCTTCGGCTCGTTCGCCACCGCCATCGCGATCACCACGCGCTGCAGCTGCCCGCCGGACAGTTCGTGCGGGTAGGACCGGAGCCGCGCACGCGGGTCCGGCAGCCCGACCAGGCCGAGCAGCTCGACCGCGCGTTCCCGAGCCGCCGCGGCGGTGACGTCGCGGTGCGCGCGGATCGCCTCGACGAGCTGGTCCCCGATGGTGAACACCGGGTTCAGCGCGCTCATCGGCTCCTGGAACACCATCCCGACGTCCCCGCCGCGGACTTCCCGCAGCTCGTCCGGGGTCAGCTCGTAGAGGTCCCGCCCGGCCAGCTCCGCGCGGCCTGTTACGCGGGCCGCGGGCGGGAGCAGGCCGAGCAGGGACATCGCGGTGACCGTCTTGCCGGAGCCGGACTCCCCGACCACCGCGACGACCTCGCCCGCGCCGACCTCGTAGCCGACCCCGCGGACGGCTTCGACGTCCCCGAACGAGACCGCCACGTCGTGCAGCCGCAGGAGCCCGGCTCCGGTCACTGGACGAGCCCGAACTTGCGGTAGTCGACGTAGGCCGGGAAGCGCCCGATCCGGACGTCACCGACCTGCGAGCCGTGCAGGAACGAGTTGCGGGTGTAGATCAGCGGCACCACCGGCGAGTCGGCGAGGATCTTCTTGTCCAGCGCCGCCCACTTCTTGCCTGCCTCGGCCGGGTCCACCGTGGCCTGCGCCTCGGCGATCAGCGCGTCGACCTCGGGGTTGCTGTAGCGGGACTCGTTGTACCCGCCGTTGCCGATCTCGGTGGACTGGAACAGCGGCTGGATGTTCGCGTTGGCCGAGGGGATGTCCGGCTGCCACGAGGTGAGCGTCAGGTCGAAGTCCGAGAGGCCCTTGGTGTCCACTTCGGACGTGTAGGTGTCGTCGTCGAGCGGCTTGATCGTGGCCTTGATGTTCGCCCGGGCCAGCGAAGCCTGGATCGCCGCGGCCTTCTCCGGGAAACCCCGTTCGTTGTGGGTGGCCATGACCAGGCCGTCGAGCCCGTTCGGGAAGCCCGCCTCGGCCAGCAGCTGCTTGGCCTTCGCCGGGTCGCCGGACGGCGGCGCCGGGTACAGGTCGTACTGATCACGCCCCTGCAGGCCGGGCGTGATCAGCGTGGTGGCGACGTCACCGGCCAGCTGGGGGCTGCCGGCGCTGGCCACCTGGAACGCGGCCTTGTCGACGGCGTACTGGAACGCCTGGCGCACCTTCGGGTTCTTCAGGTTGCCGCGCTGGGTGTTCAGCGAAAGGTAGGCCAGCGCCCCGGATTCCGACGTCACCAGCCGTGACTTCGCCGAGGCGTTGCCCTGGATCTGCGCCAGCTGGGCGGGCGAGGCGAACGTCATGCCGAAGGCGGCACGGTCCTTGCCCGTGTCGTCGACCAGGCGCTTGGAGATGACCCCGGTGTCCTGGCCGAGCTCGAAGTCGATGGTGTCCGGGTTGGCCAGCCGCGTCTTGTCCTCGTCGCGGCTCCAGTTCGGGTTGCGCGTCAGCTTCGCCGACTTGCCGCGCTCGTAGCTCTGCAGCTGGTACGGGCCGGACGCGACCGGGTGGTCGCCGTAGTTCGCTTCGGCGCCCTTGCCCTTCGGCACCGGCGAGAACGCCGGGGTGCTGGCGACCCAGTTGAAGTCGCCGTAGGCGCGGGCGAGGTGGAAGACGATGGTCTTGGCGTCCGGCGTCTGGACGGTGTCGAGTTCCTTGCCGCCGTCGAACGGGCCCTTGTACGCCAGGCCCGGCGAGAGCAGGTCCTTGTGGTAGGCCAGACCGCCGGAGAAGGCGGCAGCGAACGAGCGCTCCAGACCCCACTTGACGTCTTCGCTCTTGATCGGCGTTCCGTCGGCGTACTTCAGGCCGTCCTTCAGGGTGAACGTCCAGGTCTTGCCGCCGTCGCTGGGCCGTCCGGTGTCGGTGGCCAGGTCGGGCACGATCGTGGTGTCCTTGCCCGGCGCGACGTCCCACGACGTCAGCCGCCGGTGGATCAGCCCGAGCGTGGTGACGACCAGGTTCGAGCTCTTCGCCGGGTCCCAGGTGATCGACGGCGCGTCGTTGAGCAGGACGAGGGTGCCGCCCGGTTTGACGGTGCCGCCCTGTCCGGCGGGTGTGTCGTTGGCCCCGCACGCCGTCAGCAGCATGACGGCGGCCAGCACCCCCACGGCGAACCGCAGCTGTTTCATCGTGTCCCCTTCAAACGAGGCGCGCCCGCGGATCGAGCGCGCCGTAGCAGAGATCGACCAGGAAGTTCAGGACCGTCACCAGCAGGGCCGAGAACAGCGTCACGCCCAGCAGCACCGGCAGGTTGAGCGACGCGATCGCGTCGACGAGCAGCCGCCCGACCCCGGCCATGCCGAAGATCCGCTCGGTGATCACCGTCCCGGCCAGCAGGCCGCCGAGGTCGACGCCGAACACCGTGACCACCGGCAGCAGGACGTTGCGCAAAGCGTGCCGCCCCACCACCTTCCGCTCGGTGAGGCCCTTGGCCCGCGCGGTGCGGACGTAGTCCTCGCCGAGGGTTTCCAGCATCTGGCCGCGGGTCAGCCGCGCGTAGATGGCAGCGTGCAGGAAGGCCAGGACGAACCACGGCAGCACGAGGTGCCAGGCCCACTGGGCGGGGTTTTCGCTCAGGGGCACATAACCGGACTTCGGCACGACGTCGAGCGCGAACGCGAAGATCGTGATCCCGATCATCCCGGCCAGGTAGGCGGGCATGGACACGCCGGTCATCGCGGCGGCCATCGTGATCCGGTCGACGGCCGTGCCGCGGCGCAGCGCCGAAAGCACGCCGAGCCCGACGCCGAGGACGATCCAGATCACGGCCGCACCCAGCGCGACGGAGAAGCTGACCTCGATCCGGCCGCCGATCTCGCTGAGCACGTCGACGTTGTTCTGGAAGTCGTAGCCGAAGCAGGGGGCGGCGCAGTGGATCGCCGCGGTACCCGTGCCGAACGTGCGGCCGCCGACGATCCCGCCGAGGAAGTCGAGGAACTGCCGGTACCACGGGACGTCGTAGCCCATGAACTCCCGCGCGAGCCGGAGTCCTTCCGGCGAGCACGGGCGGCCGCACGCCATCCGGGCGGGGTCGGCGGGCAGGACGTAGAACACCACGAACGTCACGAAGGCGACGACGAGCAGGACCAGGAGCATCCCGGCGAAGCGGGTGGCGACGAAGCGGGCGGTGCGCATCAGGCCGCACCTCCCGAGCGCGGATCGAGCGCGTCGCGAACGGCGTCGCCGACGACGTTGAAGGCCAGCGTGATGAGGAACAGCAGGAGGCCGGGGAAGACCAGGTACATCGGGTCGGTTTCGAAGAAGTCGATGGCGGTGCTGATCGTGCGCCCCCAGCTGGGCGTCGGAGGCAGGACGCCGACGCCCAGGAACGACAGCGCGGCCTCACTGCCGATCATCGACGGGATGGACAGGCTGGCGACGACGATGATCGGCGCCCAGAGGTTGGGCAGCAGTTCCTTCGTGATCACGTGCCACGGCCCGCCGCCGATGACCTTGGCGGCGGCGACGAAATCGCGTCGGGACAGCGTCAGGGCCTGCGCCCGCACGATCCTGGCCACGCGCGGCCAGCCGAAGAGCCCGAGCACGACGATCAACGTGACCTGCCGCGGGAAGTCGACCGGCAGGACCGCGCCGAGCGCGACCATGAAGATCAGGTACGGGAACCCGAGGATGACGTCGGCGGTCCAGGTCACCAGGCGGTCCCACCAGCCGCCGAGGTAGCCGGCGCTGACTCCGATCACGACACCGAGGGCGGTGGCGAGCACGGTGGCGCCGAGCCCGACGAGCAACGACGTCCGCGCGCCGTGCGCGACGAGCGCGAAGAGGTCGACACCGGTCAGCGGCTCGACACCGAACCAGTGCGCCCCGCTCACCCCGCCCAGCGTCCCCGCCGGGAGCCCGGTCGGGCCGAGTGTGGCGATGTCCGGGACCAGGCTCTGCCCTTCGACTCCGGCGAACAGATCGGCCCCGGCGGCGAGCAGCACGATGCCGACGACCAGGAGCGCACAGACGGACGTCCACCGCCCGGAGCGGACGGCACGCCACACCGCGGCCGGCAGGGAACGTGCCGCGAGGGCCGGGACACCGGCGGGTGTCGGCGGAGGTTTGACCACAGCACCTTCAAGGTTCAGCCGATCGAGTGACGATCAGGACCTTATGGAAGTTCCACTGCCGAACCCAGTGATCGACCCACCATCCCACTATCTGGACGGTAAGTCGCCGACGGCGCGGGTGATTTATCTGTTGATGCCCGTTTTGTGTCCACTGAGCGGACGTCGACCGCTCATAGGACGGTTCAGCGGGCGAAGTAGTGGCCCGCGTCGAGGTCGGCGAGCAGCCCGGGACGAGCCGGGTGCCAGTCCATCAGCTTCCGGGTGATGGCGCTGGAGGCGGGCGTGTCCATCGCGAAGATCGGGCCGAGCCAGCCGAAGTGCTCGGCCGACTGCTCCACGGGGACGGACGTGACCGGCAGGTGCAGGTGGTCGCCGATGCGCTCGGCGATCCGGCGCACCGGGATGCCCTCGTCGCCGACCGCGTGCAGCCTGCTGCCCGCGGGCGTGTGCTCCAAGGCCAGCCGGTACAGCAGCGCGGTGTCTTGAATGACTCATTCAGGTCTCTGGAGGTCCTGAATGAGTCATTCAAGACCTCCGGCGAGCCGCCGATCCGCGAACCGGGCGCGACTTTGCCGGCCCCCGGGCGACGTGATCGATCAGCCCTCGATTTCCCCGCTGCCGGCCAGCCGGTCGAGCAGGATCGCGGCCGCCATGACGTCCGGGCTCAGTGACCGGTCGGCCATGTCCGGGTCCAGTGCGCGGTCGGCCAGCCGGTAGGCGGCGGCGAGCGGACTGGCCGGATCCGGCTCGATGGATCGCTGTCGCAGCGTCCGCATGGCCGCCACGAGCTCGCACGCCAGCACCAGCCGGAACGCGCGGGCCGCACGCAACGCCTGACCGGCGGACTGGAACGCGAAGCTCGAATGGTCCTCGACGCCCCGGGAGACGACCGCGTGCCCGAGGCCGGCCGGCTGGGCCATGCCGCGCACCTCGGCCAGCGCCGAGTGCGCGCTGTATTCGAGGATCATGATCCCGGAACTGCCGGTCGCGCCCTCGGCGAGGAAGGGCCGCTGCGCGGTGAATCCCGGTTCGCTCAGCGTGGTCAGCCGCGCGGTGGACAGCTGCCCGGTGTGCAGCAGCGCGAGTTTCGTCGTGTCCAGGGCCATGCCCAGGTAAGCGCAGTGGAAGCCGCCGTGGTGGTACGCGGCGTCGTCCTCGGCCGAGATCAGCGGGTTCTCCGCGGCCGCGTTGAGCTCGACGGACAGCACCCGCTCCAGTCCGTCGACGGCATCCACGGCGAGCCCGGTGATCTGGGGGAAACACCGGTAGCCGTAGGGATCCTGGATTCTCGCCCGCTGCCGCGGCGGCGTGCCGATCAAGCGCCGCATCCGCGCGGCGGCGAGCACCTGGCCGGGGTGCGGCCGGGCGCGGTGGACCCGCTCGGCCAACGGTTCCAGCGACGCATCGACGGCCAAAAAGGACAGTCCCGCGACCAGGCTGGTCGCGGCGACCAGGTCCCGCACCATCCGCCAGGCCAGGGACGCCAGGCCGATGGTCAGCGCGTTGCTGCTGATCAGCGCGAGGGCGTCGCCCGGTTCGAGGGTGATCGGCGGCGGGGTGGCGCGGCCGCCGAGCCACGGCCGTTCGCCGAGCATGACCAGCCCGGTTTCGGCGAGCGCGGTCAGATCGCCGGTGCCGATCGCCCCGAACTCGTGCACGGCCGGGTAGGCGCCGGCGTTGAGCGCGGCGGTCAGCGTTTCGGCGACGGCCGGCGGCAGTCCGGCACCGCCGGCCAGCAGCTGGTTGATCCGGACCGCCAGCATCGCGCGGGCCTGTTCCTCCGGCAGCAGGTCGCCGATCCCGCCGGCGTGGCTGCGCAGCAGCCGGAGCCCGTGCTCGGCGCGGTCGCTCGCGGACACGCTCTCGGTCCGGTTGGCGCCGACCCCGGTGTTGCGTCCGTAGACGAGTTGCCGGTCGACGATTTCCCGGGAGGCCCGCGCCGAGGCGGCCATCCGCTTGCGGCCGGTGTCGTCGAGCAGGACCGTTGCCCGTTCACACGCCACCCTGATGAGCTGGTCGGCGCTCAACGTGCGGCCGTCGAGCACCACGGGCGCGACCGTCCCGATCACCGACGTCATGTCGATCTCCTCCGGACACGGGTCATCGCGGACGGCAGCCGGACCGGCTCGTGTTTCCGGTCGGTTAACGCCCGCGACTGAACCTTGACATACGCGTATTCGCTACGAACTATGCATGAAGATATTCACTCACTTCAAGGGGTGAAGATAGTTGATCAGGTTTGAGTCGGTGACGAAGCGCTTCCCTGGCGGTGCCACGGCGGTGCACGAGTTGGACATGACCATGCCGGCGGGACAGCTCACCGTCCTCGTCGGCACGTCAGGATGTGGGAAGACCACCACACTCCGGATGATCAACCGGATGGTCGAGGCGACCTCCGGTGCGGTCACAGTGGACGGTCGCAACGTGCGCGACCTGCCGGAAGCCGCCTTGCGAAGGGGCATCGGCTATGTGATCCAGCAGTCCGGGTTGTTTCCCCATCGGACAGTCCGGGACAACATCGGCACGGTGCCGCGGCTGCTCGGCTGGTCGAAACGCAAGATCCGGGACCGCACCGACGAGCTGCTGGAGACGGTCGGGCTGGCGGAGCAGCTGGCCGACCGGTACCCGCACCAGCTCTCCGGTGGGCAGCAGCAGCGCGTCGGGGTGGCCCGCGCGCTGGCCGCCGATCCGCCGGTCCTGCTGATGGACGAACCGTTCGGCGCGGTCGATCCGGTGGTCCGCGGCCGCCTGCAGGAGGAGCTGCTCAGCCTGCAGCGCCGGCTGCAAAAGACGATCGTGTTCGTCACGCACGACATCGACGAGGCGGTGAAGCTGGGCGACCGGATCGCGATCTTCCGCGTCGGCGGCAAGCTCGCCCAGTACGCGGCGCCTGCCGAACTGCTCGCCCATCCGGCCGACGAGTTCGTCGCCGACTTCCTCGGCGAGCAGCGCGGGCTGAAACTGCTGTCCCTGCGCTCGCTCGACGGCGTGCCGATCCGGCCGGTCACCACCGTCCGCGCCGACACCCCGGTCGCCGAAGCGCGGTCGGCGACCGGTGACCAGCAGTGGCTGCTCGCCGTGACAGCAGATGGCCGGCCGGTCGGCTGGGTCGACCGGCACCGGCTTCCGGCGACCGGAGTGGTCGCTGACGGCGAGATCTTCCCGGCCGGCGGCCTGCGGCCCGACGCGTCTTTGCTGTCCGCATTGGACAACGCGATGTCCGCGCCGACCGGGCTCGCCGTCCGGCTCGACGAACACGGTGCGGTGGCAGGCGTTTCCGATCAGCGGGAGATCGGCGAGCTCGCCGCCGGCTTCCGGGCCGGGATCGTCGCCGAGGTCGCCGCGCACGAGGTGCCGTCCTCATGATGTGGTCGTGGATTCCCGCCCACACCGGTGCCTTGTGGACGCTGGTGCTCACCCACACCGAGATGACCGCGATCGCGGTGCTGCTCGGGCTGGTGATCGCGTTGCCGCTCGGGGTGCTCGCGCACCGGTTGCCCGTGCTGCGCGGCCCGATCACGGCGATCAGCGGTGTGCTGTTCACGGTGCCCTCGCTCGCGCTGTTCATCCTGCTGCTGCCGATCACCGGGCTGACCGAGACGACCGCCATCGCCGGACTGACCGTCTACACCCTGGTCGTGCTGGTACGCAACATCGTCGAGGGGCTGGCCGGGGTGTCCCCGCAGGTCCGCCAGGCGGCCAGGGCGATGGGCTACACCCGGCTGCACACCCTGTTCGCGGTGGAGCTGCCGCTCGCCCTGCCGGTGATCATGGCCGGCGTCCGGATGGCGACCGTGATGACGATCAGCCTGGTCAGCGTCGCCGGATTCATCGGCTACGGCGCGCTCGGCCAGTTGTTCATCGACGGCTTCCAGCGCGACTTTCCCACCCCGATCGTCGTCGGCGTGGTGCTGACGCTGCTGCTCGCGCTGGTCGCCGACGGGTTGCTGGTCGGTGCGCAGCGCGTGCTCACCCCGTGGACCAGGAAGTAGGGCCGCGTCATGTTCGGTATCTTCGGCTCGGTCTTCGGCTGGCTGACCAGCGGTGCGCACTGGGCGGGCACCGGCGGGGTGGCCAACCGGGTGCTGGAGCACCTGCAGTACTCCCTGTTGTCCACGCTCGCCGCGATGGTCGTCGCGCTGCCGATCGGCCTGCTCATCGGGCACACCGGCCGAGGTGCGTTCCTGGCCATCAACATCAGCGGCTTCGGCCGGGCGCTGCCCACCGTCGGGCTCGTCACCCTGGTGTTCCTGGTCAGCGGGCTGAGCCTGTGGCCGGTGTACGTCGCGCTGGTGGTGCTGGCCGTTCCCGTGATCATCACCAACACCTACGCCGGCATGGCCGCGGTCGACCGGGAGGTGCGTGACGCCGCGCGCGGCGTCGGGATGACCGGCCTCCAGGTGCTGTGGGAGATCGAGATCCCCCTGGCACTGCCCCTGATCATCGCCGGCATCCGGCTGGCCGCGGTGCAGGTGATCGCCACCGCGACCATCGCCGCGTACATCAGCTTCGGCGGTCTCGGCCGCTACCTGTTCGACGGGCTTGCCCAGCGCGACCTCACCCAGGTGCTCGCCGGCGCTGTGCTCGTCGCCGTCCTGGCCATCACGGTGGACCTCGCGTTCACCGGGCTGCAGCGGAGTCTCGTACCACGGGGCATTGCGCTGCGGCGACGTCAAAACAACGACGCCTAGCCGGCCGAGCTGTACCCGACCCACCTCAGTACCCGCGTTCGTCGAGGAGCTCCGTGAAGAACCGCATCGGCTTGATCGCCACCACCGCCATCACCACCGCCGTCACCACTGTCCTGCTCGCCGGTTGTTCCGGTGGCGTCGACTCGCTCAACCAGCCCGCCAGCGGGTCCGCTTCGAACAGCGGTGGCGGCGCCATCACCGTCGGCACGGCCAACTACACCGAAAACGTCGTGCTCGGCTACCTCTACGCCGGCGTGCTCAAGGCCAAGGGTGTCACCGTCACCGTCAAGCCCAACCTCGGTTCCCGTGAGGTGATCATCCCGGCGTTGCAGCACGGCGACATCGACCTGCTGCCGGAGTACCAGGGCAGCCTGCTCGCCTACCTGAAGCCGGACGCCAAGCAGAGCAGCGCCGCGGACGTGCAGCAGGCGCTGACCGCCGCGCTGCCCGCCGGGCTGAAGGTGCTTCCGTATGCGGCCGCCGAGGACGCCGACGTGTACGCGGTCACCAAGGCCACCGCCGACAAGTACAACCTGCACTCACTGGCCGACCTGGCCGCGCACAACGGCCAGCTCGTGTTCGGCGGACCGGCCGAGGACCAGACCCGGTACGCTGGAATCGTCGGCCTCGAGCAGGTGTATGGGGCGCGGTTCAAGGAATTCAAGGCCCTGGACGCGGACGGGCCGCTGACCAAGGGAGCGTTGGGCAAAGGTGACATCGACGTGGCGAACTTGTTCAGCACGGACGTGGACATCCAGCGCAAGGGCTGGGTCGTGCTCACCGACCCGAAGCACCTCATCGCCGCTCAGCACATCGTGCCGCTGATCAGCTCCGCCAAGCCGAATCCGGCGGTGGAAAGCGCGCTGGCCCAGCTCAACGACAAGCTGACCACCGACGCCCTCAGCCAACTGGATTCCAAAGTGGACAACGACAAGGCCGACCCGGACCAGGTCGCCGCCGACTGGCTGAAGCAGGAGGGGATTGTTTCGTGACCCAACCGGATCTCGGGTCGGC
This sequence comes from Amycolatopsis balhimycina FH 1894, assembly GCF_000384295.1. Taxonomy (NCBI): domain Bacteria; kingdom Bacillati; phylum Actinomycetota; class Actinomycetes; order Pseudonocardiales; family Pseudonocardiaceae; genus Amycolatopsis; species Amycolatopsis balhimycina. The sequence goes on from NZ_KB913037.1 coordinate 1,637,811, forward strand.
AGAGGACACCGGATGGATGAGAGCCAGGATGCACGACCTGTTCGGCGGGCATCGGCTGTCCCCGTCGCAACGGCGGATCGCGCAGTACCTGCTCGACCATCCGCGGGAGGCGGTGTTCCTCAGCAGCGTCGACATCGCGGAGAAGGTGGGCGTCAGCCAGCCGTCGGTGACGAGGTTCGCCACCGCGCTCGGCTTCGACGGCTTCCCGGAGTTCCGCAGCGCGCTGCGATCGGCCCTGCTGGCCCGCCCGGCGGACCAGCCGGCCGCCGGGGTGCGCAACGAGATCCAGCTGTTGATCGACGCCGAGATCCGGAATCTGGAAACTCTGCGGGACACGTTGGCGGACCTCGGTCCGCTGCACAAAGTATCGGCCGCGCTGGCGGCGTCGCGCCCGTTGCCCGTGATCGGGCTGCGGGTGTCGGCGCCGCTGGCACAGCTTTTCGGCTATTTCGCGGCGAAGGTACTGCCCGACGTCCGGGTGCTCGACGTTCCCGGTTCGACGCTCGAAGACGGACTGACCCGGGCAGCCGAGACCGGCGCCGAATGGGTACTCGTGTTCGCGCTGCCCCGCCATCCGGCGGAGACCAAGAAGGCGATGCTCTGGGCACGGCGGGTCGGCCTGAAGATCGCCCTGGTCACCGACCAGCGACTCAGCCCGCTGGCCGAGCATGCGGACGTCGTGCTGGCCGCGCCGGTCTGCTCGGACTTCGCGTTCGACTCGCACGCCGGGGCGACCGTGCTGTGCACGGCGCTGCTGCACACGGTGCTCGGCGCCACCCCGACCGACCAGCAGGCCAGCCTGGACCTGTTCGAGACCACCGCGGAGGAACGCCAGATCTTCCTGTCCAGATGACAGGGCCGAGGGCGGCAAAACTCGTTTTGGTCAGCTGCGCGCCGTGGGTTCCGCCAGGCCGGCGAGGCGGGCCTGCAGGCGCTCGTGGCGGAACTGGTACACGCCGCCGACCTGGCGGAGGACGCCGCGGCGGTGGGCGTCGGCGAGGAAACCCATCAAGTGCCACGGCAGGTGACCGCGAGCGGCGAGCCACAGGCGCATCATCGTGAACGCGCCCCACGCGCGGGCGAGGCAGACGGCGAGCCCGACCGCGAGCCCGAACAGGATCCCGGCGATGACGGCCTGCGTGGCGCTGGTGGCGCGCGGGAGCACCTGACCACCGACGACCGCGCCCGCCAGCCCGTAGGCGATGCCGCCCGCGGTCCCGAGCATGAAACGGCCGAGCAGCCCGGAGGCGAGGCCGGTGGCCAGTGCCAGCACCAGGTCGAAGTCGCCGCCCAGAATCGTGACGAACCGGGTCTCGTTGGTGAGCGCGAAGGCGATTCCCCAGAACGGGCCCATGCACATCACGAACGACAGGGTGTAGGCCAGGGCCGCGGTCCGGTCGCCGCGCAGCACGGTGGCCGGGCTGGTCACCGTGCCGGCGTCGATCGGGGTGTCCAGCCAGACGTGGGGTGCGATGGCCAGCCCGAACAGCACGGCGAGCAGGGCGATGACGGGCGGTGACAGCGACCAGCCCAGTGCGAGCAGGCTGCCGGCGACGGCGCCGGCGAGGAACCGCCAGAGGAAACGGCTCGTCGTCCGGTGGAAGCGGAGCTCGACCCGAAGTGGTCCCGGCCGCTCGCCGAGCGTGTGCGCCAACCAGCCCGCGAGACCGAACGACAGGCCGTAGACAAGGCCGGCGATCGGGCCGGCGGCGACCCAGCCGGTCGCCGCGAACAGCAGGGCGGGTGGCAGGCCGAGGTAGAGCCCGGCGACATGGCGAGGCATCATCCGGTCGAGACGCCACCAGGCGAGGTCCCGGGTCCGCTGGTCCTGCAACCGCCGTGCGAGGAATCCGAGCCACCGCTCGGCCTGCCGCGGGTCGTAGGTCCGCGGCGTGACCGGCCGGCCGTCCGGAGCGGGTGGTGTGGGGCGATGGGCGTAGCCGGCGGGAAGGTAGGCGTCCAGAAGATGGTCTTCGATCAGCTCCGGACCGCCGAACCGGTCGGTGTCGCACAGTTCGCCGGGATCCGTTTTCGGATCCGCGTAGGCGGCTCTGGCCAGGTCGACCATCAGCGGGGTGCGCAGCGCCTGAGCGAGCGGGCTGTCCGGCTGCCGGCGCAGCCGTTGCTCGACGGGCCGCCACCGGGTCTCGCCGGCTCTCGTCCGCGCGGTCAGGAACTCGATGGCGGCCTCGGCCCCGACCGGCTCGATCTCCACCACGGCGGCTCTGGCGAGGAGGGAACCGCTCTGTGTCACGGCTTTCTCGTACTCCGTGGCGCGGCAGGTCACCACCAGCGGACTACCGTCGGCGACGGCGCGGTCGAGTGCGTCGATCGCCGCGGCGTGCAGCGCGGGCGGGATCTCGTCCAGGCCGTCCAGCACCGGGACGATCCTGCGGTCGGACACCAGCCGGGTCGCCGCGTCGGCGCCGTACACGGCCTTGTTGCCGAGGCCGGGATAGTCCTCCACCAGTTTGGCGGCCAGCCAGTGCCGCAGGTGCTCCCGGTGCGGATTCCAGGACGCCAACGGCAGCAGCACCGGGACCGGTTCCCCCTCGCGCCGGTCGGCGAGCAGGCCGAGGGTGAACAGCATCGCCAGGACGGACTTGCCGGCGCCCGGGTCACCGAGGACGACCAGCTGCCGGGAGCGCACCTGCCGGAACTTGGCGACGACGTCGCGGAGATCACCGCTGAACACGAGCCGTTCGCCCCGGCTCGCGACGTCGTGGCGGGAGAGCGCGGCCCCGGCGGTGACCGGCCGTCCGGTGCTCGACCAGGTGAGCGGGACGGGTTCGGGCCGGTTGAGCGACCGCAGCTCGACCTCAGCCGTCCACTGCCGGGCGACGGCCGCCGCGAGCTGCCGCGGTGCGCGGTCGGCCGGCACCGGTGGGCTGCCGGTGGCGGGCGACGACTTGCCGCGCGTCCCGGCGAGGATGCGTGCCTGCTGCGCCCGCAGTCCGGGCCCGGGTTCCACGCCGAGCTCGCCGGCCAACCTGGCGCGCAGGGCGCCGAACACCGCGAGCGCGTCGGCCGGCCGGCCGCAGCCGTCGAGCGCCGCCATCAACTGGCCGTGCATGCGCTCGCGCAGCGGGTGGAACGCGACCAGCTCGCCCAGCTCTTCGACGACAGCCTGATGGTCACCCAGCTGGAGCTGCCACTCGGCACACGTCTCGATGGCGTTGTACCGCTGCTCGTTCAGCTTGGTGATGGGCCCGGCCAGCGCGATCGCGTCCAACCCGTCGAGGGCGGGGCCACGCCACAGCCGCAACGCGTCGCGGGCGGTGGCGACCGCCCGCCGCCGGCTGCCCTCGGCCGCGAACTGGTGCGCCACAACCATGCCACGCTGGAACCGGATGGCGTCGAGCTCGTCGTCGCCGATCGACAGCTGGTAACCGGGTCCATCCGTGATGATGACGTCGCGTTCGCGGCCCAGCCGCTCACGAAGCACCGACACGCAGTTCTGGATCTGCTTCGTGGCTGTCACGGGTGGTTCGTCGTGCCAGACCGCATCGACCAATCGGGCGACGGGCACGACGGAGTTGGCGGCGAGCAGGAGCGCGGCCAGTACCCGTTGATGCCGGGGGCTCGGCACCATGACCCTGCCTGCGTCGGTCCAGACCTCCAGCGTTCCGAGCACGCGGAAATCCATTGGGCAGCCTCATCCCCCACTGTGTCCTGGGCACACCGAATGCTAGCTCACCAGCGGGTATGCCCAGCAGATCCGCCCGGAGGACGCGGGGAGGACAAGCCGGGGACGCTCTCGGACATCGTGGTGCCTGCCGCGCGGCTGGGGGTTCGTCGGTGGGCACGGGCTCCGGCCGGTGTCCACCGACGGCAACCGCGGGACCTACCAGGCGTGGATCGCCACCCTGGGAACGGCGCCCACCGCGATGCGGCAGGTGAGCACGAGGCTCTGCCTTGCCGGGAGCGCGTTGTCGTTCTTGTCGCTGTGGTTCCTGCTGTTCCTGGTCCCGTTCGCCCGGCGACGCCGGCACGACAACGTGACGCGTCAACGCGGGCGACGAACGCCGCGTTCTCGAACTCCCGCTGTGCGGCCACCACATGTCATGGCACGGCGTTTCCGTCTGGTTCTGCGGCCAGCCACCCGAAGTGGCGCGCGGTGTTCACCAGGATGTCCATCAGCTGTGGTGCGATACCGAACCGTTCGCGGTTGATCGTCAGGCTCTCTGCGAGATCACCGTGCGGGGTGCGTTCGGTGGCCGCCTTCCAGTCCGCCAGCATCTCGAGCAGGTCGACCAGGGTCATGCCGTTGATCCCGTCGGCGAAGTGCTCCGGGTGATGACGGTTGTGCGCGTAATGGTGTCGCAGCCCCTCGCCCATCGCGTCGACCAGGGTCCGATACTCCACGCTGCCGTAGGTCGCGGCGCGCAGTTGCGGCACGACCTCGTCGTAGACGGCCTGCTCCGGCTCGCGGGTCTTGCTCAGGTCGTGTCGGACCGACCGGTCGAGCAGCTCCTTGATCAGCTCGCCCATCAGCTCGGCGACTCGCAGGCTGTGCCAGAGAGTGTCTGGCGTGGAGTCGTACGACATGCTCACGTACCTCCTGATGTGGGCCGGCCCGGCTCACCACTCACGGCCGTCCGGGGTGTCCGGCCGCCGATGGCCACGGCGACGGCCGCGCCTGCCAGGCAGACCGTGGACGTGATCAGGAAGATCGCGCGGTATTCGGTCAGCAGCGCCTCGCGGACCGCACCGAGGTAGCCGGCGAGGGCGTGGTCGTAGGCCGGCGCGGACGGGAACAGGATCCGGAGCGGCGGGTTCAGCGACGCGGTCAACGTGTGGAAGTAGTGCAGGCCGAAGGCGGACACGGCGGCGACGCCGACCAGCATGCCGGTCATCCGCGCGACCACGACCGCGGCCGACGCGACGCCGTGCTGGGCGCGCGGCACGGCGCGCAGCGCGACGGCCGACAGCGGGGCGATGACCAGGCCGAGCCCGAGTCCGGCCAGCGCCAGGTCGACGTCGAGGCGCGGCAGCCCCAGGACGGACCTGGCCGCGAGAACGTCGGCGGGCCAGTGGGACATCAGCAGGTAGCCGCCGGCCGCGATCAGCATCCCGGCGCCGGCGATCCAGCGTTCGCCGAGCCGCGTGGCGAGCAGGCCGCCGAGCAGCGCGCCGACCGGCAGCGCGACCAGGAACCTCAGGAGGAGCTCGACACTGCCGCCGTCGTCGCGGCCGAGCAACGTCTGCGCGAACAGGTCGACGTCGACCAGCGTGATCATCAACGCCGCCCCCGCGGCGACGCTCGTCCCGAGTGCGGCGAGGAACGGCCGCAGTGACACGTTCGCGGTGTCGATGAGCCGGACCTCGGCGCGCGACTCCCACCAGAGGAACGCGACCAGGCCGATCCCGGCGCCGATCAGGAACGGCACCCCCCACGGCGGCAGCACCTGCTCGCGCGGATCCGGATTGTCCAGGCCGATGACGAGCAACGCCAGGGTGAGCGCCAGCAGCAGGACACCAACGAGGTCCACGCGCGGCCGCTCGGCGGGTTTCCCGCCACGCACGGAAACCTGCACCGCGACGGCGGCCAGCACGGTCAGCGGCACGTTCACCCAGAACACGCCGCGCCAGCCGGTCGCGGCGGCCAGCCCGATGCCGTAAAGCGGCCCGAGCACACTGCCGAGCTCCTGCGCGGCGCCGACGGCCCCCAGCACGGCGGAGCGGCGGTTCCCCGGCCACAGATCCGCGGCCAGCGCGAGGGTCACCGGAAGCAGCGCGCCCCCGGCGGTCCCCTGGATCACCCGGCCCACGACCAGTACCGGCACCGTGCCGGCCAGCGCGGTGACGACCGACCCGGCGAGGAAACCGCCAAGGCAGGCCTGCAGCAGCAGCTTGCGGCCGAACCGGTCGGAGGCCTGGCCGAGCAGCGGCATCGCGGCCACGTAGCCGAGCAGGTAGCCGGTGATGACCGGCGTGACGATCTCCAGCCGGTTCACCGGAATGCTCAGGTCGTCGATGATCTGCCGCAGCAGGCCGACCACGACATAGGTGTCCAGCGCGCCGAGCAGCACGGCGAGACCGCCGGCGCCGACCGCGAGCGCGCGGCCGCCGCGCGAGCCGATCAGCCCGGTCACGCCGGCGCGGTCACGGTGACCGGCTTGTCCACGTCGGACAGCGTCACGTCCACGCTGGCGCCGCCCTGGTACCCCAGCGAAGCCTTGACCGGCAGGTGGCCGCCGTCCTGGCGGAGCCAGAAGGTGGCGTTCGCGTCCGAGGACACCCCCGGCACCAGGGCGGCCAGCGCGTCCTTCGGCACCGTCCCGGTGACGCGGTACGTCGGAGTGCCGTCGACGTCTTCCTTCCCGGCCGTCTTCGGGCCCTGGACCGAGGACAGCACCTTCGGGATGCCGCGCTGCGGGTCGAGGATCGCGGACGGGTCGTAGATCGAGGAGCTGAGCACCGCGGGGATCCGCTGGAACCCGCCGGTGGGCCCCTTGATGTACAGCGAGCCGTTCACCAGGACGAACTGGGCGTCGACGACCTGGCCCATCAGCTCCAGCGTGCCGGTGCCCTTCGCGCCACCGCCGTTCGCCTTGGTCAGGTCACCGTCGAGGCTGTGCACGCTCAGGCCCGGCACGGTGCCGTTGACCTTCAGCGTGAAGTGCGTGCTGGTGATACCACCCGCCGCCGTCGCGCTGTCCTTGAGCAGGGCACCGGCGTCGGGCAGCGACGCGTCACCGCCCGAGGAGCAGCCGGTGACGATCGCCGCGCCCAGGGCCATCGCCGCGAGCAGAGTACGCCGCAGAATCATGCGCCCACCCTAGAACAGGAGCCGCACTCCGGAACAGACCGCCTCGCGATCGTGATGGGGTGACCGGAACCGGCCGTTCACACGGAGAACGGCCCGGGTCTACAAAGGACGCAACACGGTCAAAGGTGCTGGGCGCGCCCGACTGGCATCAGCGTCGAACGTGTGTCGGCGGTCGGGGTGGCGATGGGGACCGTGCGCCGCGACCGGTTCGGCCGGCGGCACGAACCGGCACGGCGACGGCGCTACCAGCTGTGCACGGCGGTGTTCGTGGTGAAGTGCGGCATCGCCACGGCCGTGCAGATGCCGCTGTACCTGGCCGGGCAGACCACCGCGCTCGGCATCGCGGCCACGCTGCTGGGAGGTGCCCCTGCGGCGGCCTGCCTCTACCTGAGCCGGCGGATCCTCCGCGAAGACCCCCCGACGCCTGGTGGCAAGGTCACAACCGGCCGGTGCGCTCGATCACCTGGCCGGCGAAGTCGAGCATCCGGTCAAGGCTGGGAGACACGGCGAAGGCATCGACGAACGCTTCGTCCACACCGGACTCGGCGTGGCGCTTGAGGTTGTCCGCGAGTACGTCGATCGACACGTCCGGTTCGAGGTTGATGCGCATCGCCGTCTTCAGCGCGTCAGGATCGCGGCCGGCGTCCTGCGCGGCACTGCGGGCGATCGACCACAGCCGGTCGGCGACCTCGTCCGGCAGCCCCTCGAACCCGAGCCAGCCGGTGCCGCTGCGGCCGACCCGGCGCATCGCGGCCTCGCTGGCCCCGCCGATCCAGATCGGCGGGCCGCCCGCCTGGACCGGGCGCAGGTCGGCGTGCACCGGCGGCAAGGAGAGGAACTCGCTGTCCCAGGACACCGGATTGGTCGTCCACCACGCGTGCAGGAACGCCAGCAGGTCATCGAGCATCTTGCCGCGCCGATGCCAGTCCGCGCCGCGGGTGATGTCGTACTCGTCCTTCATCCACCCTAGCCCCACGCCGATGTCAAGACGGCCGTTGCTGAGCACGTCGAGGGTGGTCAGCAGCCGGGCGAGGTGCGGCGGCTCGAAGTAGAACGTGCTGAGCGTGCTGGCGTTGAGCCGCACCCGGCTGGTCGCCGTCGCGGCGACGGTCCACAGCAGCAGCGGATCGAGGTAACGCGTCATCTGCGGCGGGTACGGCTGCTCCTTGCCCGGATAGGTGCTGTGCATTTCAACGGGCGTGACCAGGCGATCGCCGACCCACAGCGTGTCGTAGCCAAGGTCTTCGAGTCCGCGGCAGAACGCGCTCAGGCCGGCGGCGCCGCTGACAGCGGGCCCGACGATGGGAATTGCGAAACCCAGCTTCATCGCGAGAATCCTTTCCAGGCCATCTGATATCGGGGGTGGTGCGGCTCAGCCGGCAAGTTCGGTGACGCCGAGGGCGAAGTCCCAGTTCCCCACGCCGTGGCGGGCCAGGCCCATCGTGACCACGCCCGCACCTTCCAGCCAGTACGCCATCTTCAGGTCGCCGACGTCCAGCGGGCGCAGTCCGAGGCTCTTGATGAACGCCTCCACGCCCGCCTTGGCCTGCGCGTCGTCGCCGGCGATGAAGACGGCGGGGCGGCCCTTCTCCAGGACGTGCCGGAAGATCGTGTTGAACGCCTTCACCACGCTGGCATCGGCCGGGGCCGCCTTCGCGGCTTCCTGGGCGATCGAGGTGCCCTCGCCGTGGGCCAGCCCGTCGGCCGCGGAATTGAACGGGTTGCTGATTTCGACGATGACCTTGCCCGCGAGGGCGTCTCCGTAGTGGGCGACGACCGGAACGACGCCGTCGGCCAGCAGGGCCACGATGACGATGTCCCCGGCCGGGACGGCGCCCCACTCGCCCGTCGTGGCGCTGCCGCCGAGCGCCTTGGCCAGGTCGGCGGCTTTGGACCGGTCGCGGCCCATGATCTCGACGGTGTTGCCGCCCGCCACCGCCCGCGCGCCGATGGTGCGGGCCATGTTCCCGGTGCCGATGATGCTGATGCTGATGCTGCTCATGAGGTGTCCCGTCTTGATTGACGATCGAAAAGGTCGACTGCCCTCAGATCGCCGCGACGCCGCCGTCGACGGCCAGTTCCATCCCGTTCACGTAGCTCGAGTCGTCCGAGGCGAGGAACAGCGCGACCGTCGCGATCTCGTCGGGGTGGCCCATCTTTCCCCGCGGGATCAGCGACTCGAACTGCCGCTTCGTCTCCTCGTCGAACAGCTCCTCCTGCTTCGGCGTGGCGACCTGGCCGGGGGTCAGCACGTTCACCCGGATCCGCCGGTCCTTCAGCTCGGACAGCCACACGCGGGCGTAGGCCTGCTGCACGGCCTTGCTCGCCGCGTACACACTCCACTCGGGATAGCCCTTGAGCGAAGCGTTCGACCCGGTCATGAAGATCGAGCCGCCGTCGTTGAACAGCGGCAGCGCCTTCTGCACCGTGAAGAGCGTGCCGCGCGCGTTGAGCCCGAAGGTGGCATCGAAGTGCTCCTCGGTGATCTCGCCGAGCTTGCGCTGCTCGCCCGTGCCGGCGCTGGCCCACAACACGTCGATCGCGCCTTTTTCCTGCTTGACCGTGTCGAACAAGCGGTCCAGGTCGTCCAGGTCGGCCGCGTCGCCCTGCACGCCGGTCACGTTCCGGCCGATCAGCTCGACGGCGTCGTCCAGCGCCTCCTTCCGCCGGCCCGAGAGGAAAACATGCGCTCCTTCGTCGACGAACAGCTTGGCGCCGGCCAGCGCCAAGCCACTCGTTCCGCCCGTGATCACCGCGACCTTGCCGTCGAGCTTTCCCACGATCACTCCCTTGCCTCAGTTATGTACACCGATCTGTGTTCTTAACGTAGCGGGCAATCACCTGAGACGCAAGCTATGTACACCGAGCGGTACCTAACTCGGCTAGACTGGGGGCATGACGGAGTTGGAGAAGGGCCCTCAAGGCCGGCGCCGCGGCCGGGGCGCACGCGAGCGCATCCTCAGCGCGTCACAGCAGCTGTTCCGCGAGCAAGGCATCAACCAGACCGGCATGGACCAGCTCTGCGCGGTCGCCCAGGTGTCGAAGCGCACGGCCTACCAGCACTTCTCCGGCAAGGACGAACTCGTGGCCGAATACCTGCGCCGGTTCGATCCCGACGTCATGCCCGGAGTGTTCGACCGGACCGACCTCACGCCCCGCGAACGGCTTCTCGCTGTGTTCGAGGCGCCCGTGAACGCAACAGAGGACGACATCACGCCCCTGTGCCCCTTCATCGGGGCGGCCGTCGAAATCCACGACCCCGGCCACCCCGCACGCCAACGCGCTCACGACTACAAGAAAGCCGTTGCCGCACGGCTGGCCGAGACTGCCCGCGAAGCCGGCGCCACCAACCCCGACGAACTCGGCGAACAACTGGCGCTGCTGCTCGACGGCGCCTCGGCCCGCAACCGGGCCCTCAACGCCGAAACCTTCCCCACCGCCGCCGCCATCGCCGCCGTCCTCATCGACAACGCCATCCCGACAGCAGCTGGCACGGTCGCCGCGCGGTCGAACACATAACACTCACGAGTCCATCGTCCAGGCCGTGCGGAAGAGCCGGGTGTGCGCGATCGAAATCCCGGGACTCAGCGCGAGTGACCGCCGCGCCGTGGCCAGCGTCGACAGGCATTTCGCGCCGCTGCCGGGTTTCTCGGCCTCGCGGATGCGCTCGCCGACCTCGGCCGGGTCGAAGAACTCCAGCACCGTGGCGGCGAAGAGCAGGAACGCCGCCAGTTCGCTCCCGAGGCGCGCCGCCGCCGGGATCAGCTCTCCCGGCGCCGCGGTGGGGGCCCACGAGGTCAGCTCGTCGTGCCACTTCAGCAGCGACGGCGCCGTGGCCTCGGCGGGCGTGAGGTCCGCGACCTTGGTGAGCAGGTCGATGTTCAAGGCGTCGAACGGGTCCCGCATCAGCTCGTGCCGGATCGCGTCGGCCCGCGCTTCCGCCTCACGGCGGCACATGGCGAGCGCGGCCGTGCCGAGCTCGATTTCGTCACCGGTGCCGCGGTGGGACACGAGTTCCCGCGCGCTGCGCCGCAGATCCCGGGCGAGCCCGCCGGAAAGGACGTAACACAGACCGACGAATGGCTTCGTCCAGCCGAGCAGGAGCCCGTAGACGATCTTCCGCGAACACCGCATGTCCAGCAGGCGCACGGAAAGCACGTCGTCGAACGCGCTGTCGAAAACGTCCCGGAACGGCGCGCCGCGGCGCTCGAAGCCGGCGGCGGCGTCCTCGGACACCGAGACCAGGAAGAAGCACCCGGTGACGCCGAAGACGCTTTTGATGTCGTTGAGGAAGTTCTCGACGTCCTGGTACGAGCGGAGCTTGTCCAGCTCGTCCACGCCGATCACGACGACGTGCTGCTGCGCCACCGCGGCCAGGAACGCGCGCAGGTCCCCGACCAGCTCGGGATAGGTTTTCGCGATCTCCTGGCGGGTCTCACCGCGCTTGCCGCCGACGTCGAACCCGATCGCGCCGCCGGCCTTCACCGCCACCGACCGCTCGTGCGCGAAGCTCTGCTGGTACCGGATTCCGCGCAGCCGCTCGACCGCCAGCTCACGCAGCTGCAGCTCTTCGGAGAACGGTAGCTCGTCGGGAAAGTCCATCCTGGACAGCAGGTCGCGAGCTCCGTCGGCCAGCACGAACGCCGGGATGCCGATCAGCGCACCTGCCACTGCCCCCACCAGCTGCCAGGTGGGGCTCTGCCAGCCGTTCCCGGCGGTGACCATGATCAGCCCGTCGACCACCAGCGCGGTGACGACCACTGCCGGCCACACCCGGTCTTTGCGCCGTGCCCGAAAGGTGCCACGCGCGAAGTTCACTTTCACGTTCCGGACGAACTGCATGGTCGTGGTGAACATGGCCACGACGAGCAACAACGTACCGGCGTCGGCGAACGGATGCGCGACCCACAGCGGCCCGTGGAGACCCACCAGGACCAGCAGTCCGGCGGTGACGGCCAGCGCGCCGCCCCCCAGCACCATCAGCCACGCGTGGGCCCAGCGCAGCGACATCCCCGCGAACCGGGGTTCGGGTTCGGGCTCGCTTTCCGGCCGGGCGATCGTGTCGCCGCCGATCACCCGCTTGCACAGCTCGGCGTAGAGGTGCAGGACGAAGTCACGGGGCTGGTAGGCGACCGGCGCCGAAACGACCACGCCGAGCCGCGGGCGATTCCCGGTCGACCGCTCGTGCTCCTCGTCGTCGGGCAGGCCGCGCACCCCGCGTGTGGTGGCGAAGAACCGCACGAGTGTCGACTTGCCGACGCCGCGCGGCCCGGCGATCCCGAAGCTGCCGTCGCTACGCTCGCGGATCATGCGTTCCAGCCGCTCGTAGGCATCGGTGAGCACGATCCGCTCGGTGGTGACGCTCTGCCGCAGCCCGTCGAAGGACTTGACGCGCATCCGCGGCGCCGTTTCCTCGGTCACGGCGGTGTTCAGGGCTGTCAACGCGCAGCTGAACACCGCCGCTTCCAGCGCCTGGACAGTATCCTTGCGCTGGACTTCCCAGTCGGTTTCCAATGCGCGAAACTCGAGCGCCTCCCGTGCCCGGGGGCGGGCGGCCGCCAACAGGTCCGCCTCCCGCAACACCATTTCCGCGAGCAGATATTCACAGTCGTACAGCTCAGCTCTCAGCGCCTCGGCCGGGTCGTAAGGGAAGTCCCCAGAGCGCGGCACGACCACGTTCGTCCGGCGTTCCATCCGCAGCCGGATCTGCCTCAGCTCGTGAATGCGCTCAGCTGACGGCTCCACCAGGCTGAAGTCGTCGACCACACTCCGCAACGCCATGACGCCTTCGACGAGCCCGGTCAGCTCCTCGGCGCCGACCGGCCCCGCTGCCTCCACGAGCAACTCGTGCAGGCGGTTCCCCACCATCTCGGTACGGTCGAACTGCTCGCGCACGGACGAGAAGAGCATCTCGCGGTTCGCCACGATGACCGCGTGGAGGTCCGGTGGATCTTGGAGGGTCTCCAGTTCCTCCCGGATCTCCCTCCGCGACCGCACGGCGGCGATCGCTTCGACGAACAGGTCGTCGAGATCCTGCGAAAACGGGCCCTTGGTCGGCCTCGGCATCGGATCCAGCTGTCCGGACATCACACCAGGGAGTCGCACCGGCCGGACCAGGCGCTACAGGGCCGTTAGCGGACCTTCCGCACTCTTGTTCATCTTCAGTTCATCTGCTTGTCGTCTCATGGGGTACGTCACCGGAAGGACGACCGAAGCCGAGAAAGGTCCCGAGATGAGCACTCCGACGTTGGACACGATGGCTTCCGAGCAGCTGGACCTCCACTTCGCCCAGCTCGAAGACCGGCTGGACCAGGACTACTCGGAGGTCACCCGAGCCCGGCTCCACGACTTGGTCGGCCACGAGCGCGCCCGGTTCGCCGGCGCTCGCATCCACGCCTTCGTCCCGATCCTGGTCGAACGGGCCGTCCGGGTGGCGTTGACCGCTCCGGGCCGGCACCGGAAAGACTGATCTGCCTCAGCCGGCGTGGTCCGTGGCCGGGGGCTCGTGGCGCAGCGATTCCGCGAGCGCGAGGGCGGGGTCCACGGCGAGCTCGCCGAGCAGCGCCGCGCGCACGGTCAGGTACTCGCGCACGGCGCCGACGTCGTGCACGCGCAGGATGTGCCCGCCGGCATCCGTGCAGTAGCCGACGGCGGCCAGCGTTCCCGCCAGCCGGCGGCTCGGGCACCGGTCGATGAGGGCGCCGATGAAGTCCTTGCGCGACACCGCTATCAGCAGCGGCCGGCCCAGCGCGTGCAGATCGTTCAGGTGCCGGAGGACGTCGATGGTCTGGCCAGGGGTCTTGGCGAAATCCGGCCCGGGGTCGAGGATCAGGGCTTCCTCGGGTACGCCACGAGCCGTCGCCACCGCCATGCGCTCGGCGAGGAAGGCGAGGACGTCCTGGGTGACGTCCGAGTAGCGGCTCGCGTCCTGCAGCCGTTGTTTGGGGGCGGCCCGGGTGTGCATCAGGACGAGGGCTGCGCCCGTCCTCGCGCACACGTCGGCCAGCCTCGGATCACGCAGCCCGCTGACGTCGTTGACCAGGACCGCGCCGGCCGCGATGGCGGCTTCGGCGACCTCGGGCTTGTAGGTGTCCACGGAGACCAGGGCGCCCAGCTCGCGGGTGATCCGTTCGATCACCGGCACCACCCGGTCGATCTCCTCCTGCACGGCGACCGCCGGCACGTTGGTGATCGCGGACTCGCCGCCGACGTCGATGAGGTCCGCGCCTTCTTCGAGCAGCTGGGCCGCGTGGGCGAGCTGGGCGTCGGCGGTGCCGACCAGCGCGCCGTCGGAGAACGACTCGGGCGAGGCGTTGACGACGCCCATCAGCCACGGCCGGCCGCCCAGCTCGAGCGTGCGGCCGGCCGCCGGGACCGTGAAACGGCGGATCATCATCCGGCCCCGGACGCTTCGAACGACGTCGAGACGCTCACGTGTTCCCAGGTGTCGAGTTCGCGGGCGATCTCGGCGAGCTTGCCGCGGACCGCCTGGTGGGCGTCGGCGCCCAGCGGCAGCCGCAGCGGCGGGTCGGCCGTCTCGACGGCGGTGATGATGGCGGCGGCACCCCGCGCCGGGTCTCCCGGCTGCAGGCCGTCGAACCGCCGCATCGTGCCGGCGAGCTCGTCGACCGACGCGTACTCGGCCAGCCGCCGCTCGGCCCGGCGCAGGCCCTTCCCCATCCAGTTGGTGCGGAATCCGCCGGGTTCGACGACGGTGACGGCGATGCCGAGCGGTTTCAGCTCGGCCATCAGGGCCTCCGACAGTCCTTCCAGGGCGAACTTCGACGCGTTGTACAGCCCGAGACCGGCCTGGCCCCGGAACCCCGCGATCGAACTGATGTTGACCAGATGACCACCCCCGCGCGCACGCAGGTGGGGCAGCAGCGCCCGGATCAGGCGAAGCGGGCCGAAGAAGTTGGTGTCCATCTGATGCCGCAGTTCGTCTTCGCCGACCTCCTCGACGGCGCCGACCAGCCCGTAGCCCGCGTTGTTGACCAGGACGTCGATGTGCCCGGCCAGCCGCACGGCCTCAGCGGCCCGGTCCGCGAGCACCTCCGGCCCGTCGGTGGTGTCGAGCTGCACGGCGAACGCCCGGCCCGGGGCGAGCGCTTCGAAGGCGGCCGACTGACGCTCGTCGCGCAGCGTCCCGACGACGACGCCCCCGCGGTCGAGGACCTGCTCGGCGAGGGCGCGGCCCAGCCCGCCCGACACGCCCGTGATCAGCCAGTGCCGCGGCTGCGCGTCCGGTGCCATCGTCGCCACCTCTCACCAGCATCAGAATAATTATCTAGCTGAATAGACGATAGAGACGGCCCTTCGGGCTGTCAACGAATCCGGCGGCGAGCCCGCCCGGCGCCGCGCTCGCGAACCGGTCATCCGGTACTATGAGTTCACTCAATCAACTCAAGGGGGAACAGGATGACCGCCGCGTCCAGAACGAGCATCGTGCGCGTGCCGAAGGCGGGCGAGATGATCGCTGCCGACCTGCGGCGCCAGATCGTCCTCGGCGAGCTGGCGAAGGACGACGTGCTGCCCTCCGAGACAGCCTTGATGGAGCGGTACGGCGTGTCCCGGCCGACTTTGCGTGAGGCGTTCCGCATCCTCGAATCGGAGCAGCTGATCAACATCCGGCGTGGCGCTCGCGGCGGGGCTCGCGTGCTGGTGCCCGACTCCCGGGTCGCCGCCCGCTATGCCGGCCTGCTCCTGCAGTACCGCAAGGCGTCCATCGCCGACGTCTACGAAGCTCGCAGCCTCCTGGAAACCGCCGCCGTGCGCACCCTCGCGGCCAAGCGCACCGCCACGGACCTGCAGGTGCTGACCGAGCTCGTCGAAAAGGGCGAGACGCTCATCGGCAACGCGGTGGGTTACGCCGAACACGACGCGGACTTCCACGAGCTGCTGGTGAAGCTGTCCGGCAACGACACGCTCGACGTGCTCGCCGGGATGCTCTTCCACCTCATCGACGCCCACCACCGCGCCTATGCCGCCACGCAGGACGACGTTCCCGCGTTCGCCTCGGCCAAGGTCGTCCAGCGCGCCCATGTCAAGTTGCTGGACCTGATCCAGGCGCGGGACGCCGACGGGGCGACGGAGTTCTGGCGCAAGCACCTCAAGCAGGTCAGCAACTACATGACCCGCGGCGAGGTGCCGGAGCTCGTCGACATCCTGTCCTGAACCCCCTTACGGCCGGAAAGCCTCCTCCGGCCACCACGGCCAGCCCGGCGGCAGGCCGGTGCTGACCCGCCCGGGAAACGCCGGCGGGCGTTTGGCCAGGAACGACTCGATGCCCTCCGCCGCGTCCGGACCGCCGCCGAGCTCGCCCATCAGCCGCGAGTCGAGCCGGTGCGCGGCCATCGGATGCGCTTCGCCGAGCATCCGCCACATCAGCTGACGGGAGAGCGCGACCGACACAGGCGCGGTGTTCGCTGCGATCTCGCGCGCGATGCCGATGGCGGCGGGCAGCAGTTCGTCCGGCTCGTGCACGGACCGGACCAGGCCGCCCGCGAGCGCCTCGGCGGCGTCGAAGATCCGGCCGGTGGCGACCCATTCCATGGCGCGTTGCATGCCCACGGCCCGGGGCAGGAACCAGGCGGCCGCGGACTCCGGCACGATGCCGCGGCGGGCGTAGACGAACCCGAACCGGGCGGTGGTGGACGCGAGCCGGATGTCCATCGGCAGGGTCAGCCCGGCGCCCGCCCCGACCGCCGGGCCGTTGACCGCGGCGATCACCGGCTTGGTACTCGCGTAGAGCCGCAGCGCGACGAGGCCGCCGAGGTCCCGGTGCTCCGCACCCGCCTCGCGGTGGTCGAACGCGCCACTTCCGGCACCGAGGTCGGCGCCCGCGCAGAAGGCCCGACCGGCGCCGGTGACGATGATCGCCCGCACCTCGTCGTCGGCGTCGGCGGCGTCCAGGACGGCGAGCAGTTCCCGCACGAGGTCGGGGGTGATCGCGTTGAGCCTTCCGGGCCGGTCGAGGGTGACCGTCAGGACGCCGGCGTCGAGGGCGGTCAGCAGGGTTTCGTAGCCGGACACGGGCGGGCTCAGACGCCGAGCGCCGCGAGCAGCCGCTCGTGGTAGGCCGCGGGGCCGCCGAAGAGCAGCTGGGCGGACTTGGCGCGGCGGAAGTGCAGGTGTGCCGAATGTTCCCAGGTGAACCCGATCCCACCGTGCACCTGGATGTTCTCCATGGCGGCGAAGAGGTAGGCACGGGAACAGCAGGCATGTGCCGCCGCCGCGGCCGCCGGCAGCCCGGCGGGGTCCTCGTCGTGCAGCCGGGCGGCTTCGCGGGCCGTCGCCTCGGCCAGCTCGACGTGCACCAGCATGTCCGCGCACTTGTGCTTGACCGCCTGGAACGAGCCGATGGGCCGGCCGAACTGGTGGCGGGTCCGGGCGTACTCGGCGGCGGTTTCCAGCACCCGGCGCGCTCCCCCGGCCTGTTCGGCCGCGAGGCAGACGGACGCGACGTCGAGCACCGGTCCGAAGACGCACTCCCCCGCACCGTCCTCGCCGACCCGTGTCGCCGGTGCGGCCTCGAAGGTGACCTGTGCCTGCGCTCGCGTGGCGTCCAGCGAACGCAGGGCTTCGGCACGCACCCCCGGCGCCTGCCGATCCACGGCGAACAGCGAAAGGCCGACGCCCGCACGGGCCACGACCAGCAGCAGGTCGGCGGTGGTCCCGTCGATCACGAAGCTCTTGCGCCCGGTCAACGACCACTGGCCCGGCGAAGTCTCCTCCGCCACCGTAGTGATCCGGCGGGGGCCCCACGCGCCGTCGGCCTCGGTCACCGCCAAGGCCGCCGTCGTCGTGCCCGCCGCGATTCCCGGCAGGTACCGCGCGCAGGCGACGTCGTCACCGGCGGCCAGGAGCGTGGTGGCGGCCAGGACGACGGAGGAAAAGAACGGCGCGCACAGCAGCGAGCGGCCCATCTCCTCCAGCACGACACCCAGCTCCACCAGCCCGAAACCGTCGCCGCCGTAGGCTTCCGGAATGGCGAGACCGGCCAGCCGCAGTTCGCCGGACAGCTGCGCCCACACCTTGGGGTCGAACGGTGCTTCGGACTCGATCAGCTCCCGCGCGGCTTCCTCGCCCGAGACCGCCTCGAGGAAGTCGCGCACGGTCGCGCGCAACGCGTCGAGGTCTTCCTGCGAAGTCGCTGTCGTCACGACCGGCCTCCTTGGTCCGCCACGGAATGGCGCAGCGCGCGAAACGGCGACCGGGTGTCGATGCCCGGTTCCTTCGGCAGGCCGAGCACCCGTTCCGCGAGGATGTTCTTCATGATTTCCTCGGTGCCACCGAGGATTCGCAACGCGGGGGTGGCCAGCAGCAGCTCGGTCCAGGCGAAGGTTCCCCACTCGCCGGTGTCGGCGATCACTCGCTGACCCAGCACGTCCGCTGCGAAGTGCGCGGCCTTGGTGAGGTTCTGCGCGTACATCAGCTTCGACACCGACATCTCCGGTCCCGGCGCCACCCCGGCCCGCATCCGTCGGATCGCCCGCGCGTTCAGCTGCGCGGTGGCGGTCAGGTCGACGAGCAGTTCGGCCAGCCTGGCGCGCAGCGCGCCATCGTCTTCGTGACCGGCTGCCCGCATCAACGCGGCCAGCCGGTCCGGCGTCAGAGCCGCGCTCACCGCGCCGACACCTTCGTTGCCGACCGTCGCCCGCTCGTTCATCAGGGTGGTCAGCGCGACCGTCCAGCCCCCGTCGACGTCGCCGAGCCGATGGTCGTCGGGGACCCGGACGTCGGTCAGGAAGACCTCGTTGAAGTCGGCGCCGCCGGTCATCTGGCGCAGCGGCCGGACCTCGACGCCGGGTGCGTCCATCGGCACGAGGAACGCGGTGATGCCGCGGTGCTTGGGGGCGTCCGGGTCGGTCCGGGCCAGGGCGAGGCCGATCTGGCTGAGGTGCGCGACCGACGTCCACACCTTCTGTCCATTGAGGACCCAATCCGCGCCGTCACGCACCGCCGTAGTACGTACGGCCGCGAGGTCGGACCCGGCGCCGGGCTCGCTGAACAGCTGGCAGGCGATGGCGTCGCCGCGGTACATCGCCGGCAGCCACCGGTCCTTCAGGTGCTGCCGCGCGTGGGCCAGGATGGTCGGGCCGACCATCCCCAGCCCGACCACACCGATCGTGCCGGTGTCCGGCACGTCGTACTCCGCCTCGACGGCGTCGTAGAGCATGTCGTGGACGGCGGTCAGGCCCCGCCCGCCGTACTCGGGCGGGCCGGTGATCCAGCCGAACCCGTTTTCGTACCGGGTCCGCTGCCAGGCCCGCGCGCGATCCACCGCGGCCCGTTCGACGTCCGGCGGGTCGGCGCTGAAGTAGGCCACCCGGTCGTCGCCGTCACCCCAGCGGAACGCGGCGGGCTCGGGCCGGCGATCGGCGTGCGCGTCGAGGAACCGGCGGACCTCGTCGACGAAGTCCGGTTCGAGGTCGTGCTGCATCGGGCAACCCTATCATTAATAGGTAGATAATTACACTATCCCTCGTCGCTGACCCAGCGGACCAGCCGCTGCAGCGGGTAGAAGCCGTCGTGCGGCAGCCCGGCCTCGACGACCGGAACGTGCCCGAGCGTCACGATGCGCTGGGCGCCCGCCGCGGCGAGCGCGTCCCGCAGCGACTCCTTGCGGGACGCGGGATAGACGCCGACGCTCTGCGTGGCGACGTTGATCCGGCCCAGCGCGTCCTCGAGCCGGTCCACCGGCACGACGTTCGCCACCTTGCACTCGGGATGGAAGTCGACCGGCTCCTCGGTGCGCACCACCAGCCCGTGGCCCTCGTAGCCACCGAACACCCGGGCGTACGGCGCCAGGTCCCGCAGTGCTTCCACTTCGGCGCGGATCTCGGCGGGCACCGGGTTCCCCACCGCCGACCCGAGCCTGCGGGCGACGCCAAGCCGCGGGAGCAGCGCGGCAGCGAACCGGTCGGCGTCCTCGGCACTGCCCTCGACGTACTGGAACCGGCTGGCCGCGCACGCCTGCTGGTCCATCAGCATGATGTCCTGCGCGGCGGCCTCCGCGGCTTCCGTCACCGCGGCGGCGGAACCGAACGCTTCCCGTCCGATCAGGGAAACCGACGTCTTGGGATCGAACGACACCAGCTCGAAGCCGGGGCCCACGTAGGCGCGGGCACTGCGCAACGACGCCTCGCCGCCCCAGGCGGCGAGCTTGTCGAAGAACTGCGGCCGGAACAGCACCGACTCGACCTCGGTGTCCCCGCCACGCCAGTAGGCGGCGGAGCACGAGCGGGTGGTCGGGTGGCCGGGCGCCACCGCGTGCAGGCCGGCGAGCAGCAGACTGGTCGAGTAGAGGTCGTTCGACGGCAGCTTGAACAGGTTGACCCCCTTGGTGAGGGCGGCCCGCAGCAGCGAAACCGCGCCGACACCGGGGGCGTTGCCCGCGAGCACGTGGACCACGCGGGCCGGGAACGCGCGGACCCGGACGGTGCGGCCGGACGGCGGGCCGGTGATCGTCCGCCAGCCGTCGAGGACGTCAGCGCCCCCAAGCTCCTGCTCGACCATGAACTCCATCGCGCGCCGGCTGAACGTCTTGCCCAACGAGGCGTACGCCTGGCTGAGCACCCCGGCCGGCAGCGGATTCGTCCGCCGGGCCGCCGCGAGCGCGTCGGCCACCAGGCCGTCCGGGTCCCGGTCCAGCCAGGAACCGAGTTCCCCCAGCAGGTCCATGATCTCGGCGACCGGCGTGCCGAAGGCCGGTCCCGGTTCGTTCCGCGGCCAGACCAGCGCGTCGAGGTCCAGCGCGGGCGTGACGAAGCGGTTCGCGCCGCTGCCGAAGGAGCGCTCGTCACCGCTGACCGGCACGCCGCGCTGCACGTGCCACACCCGGTTCGGGGTGTCCGTCTCGAGGGTGGTCATGAGGCCAGCGCTCCCCGGATGTAGCCGTCGATGGTGCCGGCGCACCCGATCGTGTCGTCGCCGGTCTGATACCGCGTGATGGTGTCGAGGATCGTCGGCCCGGGGCGGCCGCACAGACACTGCTCTGCAGTGTCGAACTGCACCCGGTCGCTGGTGATCGTGCCGCTCCAGCGGCCGGTGATGGCGAAGTCCACGAACGCGAAGCGGCCTTCGACCACCTGCCCGCTGACGTCCTCGGTGTTCAGCAGCGTCTCGCCCGACTGGTCGAGCACGAGTGGCAGCAGGCCCGGCGGGATGTGGTAGCGCAGCTTCTCGCACCGGTTCATCAGCTGGAACATCTCGGTCATCCCGTAGGTGCCGGTGCGGACGACGTCGCCGTAGAACTGCGCGACCTGCTCCTGGTAGTCGTCCGGGAGGGCCACGTTCTTGATCCCGCCGCCCGCGCTGACGATCGTCTCGGCGTGGAAAGCGCCGTCCGGGATACCCCGTTCCCGGGCCCGGTCGCGGACCAGCAGGTGCTGCGCCCAGGTGCCGGAGATGCTCAGCTTCTCGTTCCGCCGGTCCAGCAGGCGATCGATGAACG
Organism: Amycolatopsis balhimycina FH 1894; assembly: GCF_000384295.1. Taxonomy (NCBI): domain Bacteria; kingdom Bacillati; phylum Actinomycetota; class Actinomycetes; order Pseudonocardiales; family Pseudonocardiaceae; genus Amycolatopsis; species Amycolatopsis balhimycina. The sequence continues at coordinate 1,659,038 of NZ_KB913037.1, forward strand.
CGTCGATGCCGGGGTACAGCGCGGCGCTGCGGGCCTGCTGCTGCCGTTCGAAGGCGGCGATCTCGCCGGGGGTGGCCTGGCCGTCGGCCATCCGGCGGCGCATGGCCGCGAGGCGGCTGATGTCGGTCAGGCGCAACCGCTCGTCGGTCAGGAAGAACGCGTTGTCCGGGGTGGACCACAGGCTCGCCCCGAGGTTCGCCGCATCCGTGGCGCTGTTCACCCCGACGTGCGGCCCCAGCCAGAAGTAGCTGCGGGAGCCGTCCGCGCGGGCGAAGGGCCAGCCGAGCTGGCGGGCGAAGGCGTCCACTTTGCGCGCGCGGTCTTCGGCGCTGTGCCGCAGGAACGAGCACTTGCCGGTGGTGCCGCTGGTGGCGATCACGAAGTGGCCGTTTTCCCGCAGCCGGTCGACCCACTCGTCCTCGTCGGCGACGCCGTCGAAGTCGACGCCGGTCACGTCGTCGGTGGACAAAGTGGTCAGCCAGCGCGCCAGATCCTTCCAGCGCTTCTTTTCCACGAAGCTCGCCGGGTAGGATTTGTAAGTCGAGTGCGGGAACAGCAACGGAACCAGGTCGCTCTTGCGGGAAATCCGGTCGACACCGGCCTCGCGGGCCCGGCGGTCGAGGATCGGCACCTGCTGCCGGCGCTCGGCGACCACGGCGTCCGCCGCGGCCAGGTGCAGCGGGAGCAACTCCGCCGCTGGATACCGGTAGAGCTCCGGCGCCTGCCCCAGCTCGAGCAGTGTGCGGCTGGCCTGGTCCATCGGAAGCCTCCTTGGATCCCGGACGGGGGGTCGGCAGGAAGCGTGCGCCGGTACAGCGGCGGAAACCATGGGCGGAACGGACGATACCGGCGCCGTTCCGGCCACTTCGGACGGTGAGAGGCGGGCACGGATGCGGCAGCAGGTCTTCATCGTCGCCTTCGAGGGAGTCCTCCTCGGCAGCCTCGGGCTGGTTTCGGACGCCATGGCGCTCTCGGACCGTTACCGCGGCCGGGTCTACGGCGGACACGCGTTCTACCCGTCGAGCACCGAGGTGACCGGCCTGCAGGTGCGGGTGCTGACCCCGACCGGCGACGGAGTGTGCGCGGCGGGCGGTGTCCGGCTGCTCGCCGACGGCCGCGTCGGCGGGGACACCATCGCGAAAGCCGTGGTGCTGCCTGCCTTCGGCGGCGACGTGCACCTGTCGCAGTGGGCGGTGGTCCTGCCCTGGCTCAGGCGGCAGCACGCGGGCGGGGCGCTCATCGCGGCCGCGGGCGCGTCCGTGCTGGCGCTGGCTGAGGCGGGGCTGCTGGACGGAGTCGAAGCGGTCGCCGACGAGCGCGTGGCACGACGTATCGAAACACGCCATCCGGCCGTCTTGCTGCTGCCCGGGCTGCCGGTGCTGGCGACCGGGAACATCGTCACGGCCGCGACCATGGACGGCGAACAGGAGATGGTGCGCGAGCTGGTGCGCCGGATCGGCTCGCCGAACCAGCTGGACTGGGTGGACGAAGAACTCGGACGCCGGGCGGCGCACGACCCGGTGCCGGACGCGACGGTGGGGCGGTTCCTCCAGCTGGCCCGCGAGCACTACGCCGAACCGCGGTCCGTCGCGGCGATCGCGGCGGAACTCGGCACCACCGAACGGACGTTGCGCCGCCGGTGCCGCGCGGCGCTGGGCGAAAGCCCGAGCGACGTCCTGCGCCGGCTGCGCCTGGACGCGGCCCGGATCATGCTCAGCCGTTCTTCGATCCCGGTGGACCGGGTGGGCGCGCTGGTCGGTTACGCCGACGCCGGGGCGTTCCGTGGCCAGTTCCGCAGGCGGTTCGGCCACGCGCCTTCAGCCGTCCGCCGCGGTGAAGGCTGACGGCAGCAGCCTCGGCCACTTCCCCTGGCCGGGCCGGCCGCTTCAGCGCGTTTCAGAAATAGCCCTTTGTGCCGTCGAGCAGTTCCCGGACGATGTCCGCGTGCCCGGCGTGCCGCCCGGTCTCCTCGATGAGGTGGATCAGCATCCAGCGGAGGTTGGCGCCACCGGCGGTGAAGCCGCCGTGGCGGCCGACGTCGTCCAGGGAGGCCGACTCGACGATCGCGTTGCTGCGGGCACACTGGGCCGCGTACTCCGCGATGAGTTCGGCGAGCGGGCGGCCTTCGGTGTGCCAGTCGGCATCCTCGGCCGACTCGTCGAACGACGGGTTCTGCTTCTCGTCGCCGCCGAGGAACAACACGTCCAGCCAAGTGTGTTCGGTCCAGCGCATGTGCGAGAGGAGACCGGCCATCGTCATGGCCGGCGAGGTCGGGATGACCGAGCGGTGCGCGTCGTCGTCGGTCAGCCCCTCGCATTTCCAGCGAAGGATCTGCCGCTGCAGGTCCAGCCAGCCGATGAGCGCGGTGCGTTCGTCCGCTTGGAGCGGGGGCCGTGCCAGTTTCGATGCCATGCCGGCGAACGCTACCCGGGGCGGCGCGGAGCGGGCACCTGGTTTACGGGACCGCCCTCAGTAGGTGCGCAGGCCCATGCTCCGTGCGATGCCATTGCGCTGGATCTGGCTGGTGCCACCGGAGATCGTGGCCACGATCGACTCCCGGTAGCGGAAGCTCATCACGCTCTCGGTGGAGAAGCCGTGCCCGGCGCAGACCTGCATGCCCAGCCGGGCGGCGGCGACATACGTCTCCGAGCCCTTCAGCTTCGCCATCGAGCCCTCGCGGGTGCACGGCTTGCCCTGGGCCAGGAGCCAGGCTGCCCGGTACGCGAGCAGCCGGGCCGAGTCGATCTCGGTCTGCAGGTCGGCGATGGCGTGCGCGATCGCCTGGAAGGTACCGACCGGGCGGCCGAACGCCTGCCGGGTGCGCGCGAACTCGAGCATCTCGTCCAGCGTCGCCTGCGCCGCGCCGAGGTAGCCGCCGGTGATGATGACCTTCTCCAGCTCGATGTTGGACAGCATCACCTTCCAGCCTTCTCCGGCCGGTCCGACCAGGTTCTCCTTGGGCACCACGACGTCACCGAAGAAGACCTCGTTGGTCCCCAGGATGTGCCGGGCGAGGGTGGGGGTCCGGCGGACCTCCACCCCCGGGCTCTCCGGGTCGATCAGCAGCAGGCTGATCCCGCTGTGCTTGGGTTCCCGCGGCCCGGTGCGCACGTACGTCGCGATCGTGGTGTCCGGCAGCCCGGCGCCCGTGCACCAGGCCTTCTGGCCACGGACCACGAAGTGGTCCCCGCGGTCCTCGGCCGTGGTGCGTAGCGCAGCCGCGTCCGACCCGCTGTCGGGCTCGCTCAGGCCGACCGCAAGCCGGTGCCGGCCGGTCATCACCTGGTCGCGGATGAAGTCCCGTTGCGGTTCGGTTCCCCAGCGGAACACGGTGATCCCCGGGATGAGCACGCCGATGTAGCACATGGCCACGTCGAAGCTGGCGCGGCCGAGTTCCTCCGCGAGCACGATCAGCTCCACCGGGCCGCCGCCGTCCCCGCCCTCTTCGGCGGGGAAGGGCAGGGAGAACCAGCCCAGGTCGGCCATGCCGGAGAACAGCTCCGGGGGCACGGCGGACTCCTCGTCCCACTTCTTGGCCTGTTCCGCCGGACAGACCTTCGCGACGAACTGACGCGCGGTCTCGCGCAACATCCGTTGCTCGTCGGTCAGCTCGAAGTCCACGGCAGACCCCCATCGCTCAGGGATGAACAATCATCTATCTCATTGCACTATATAGGTGTCAGCGCAGCAGGTCGAGGACCGTGGTCATCGACCGGTTCCCGAGCAGGTACTCGTGGGCCTGCTCCAGGTGCGACCGCCACACCAGGGTGGCCTCGGCCGCCTCGCCGGCGGTGACCAGCTCGACCAGCCGGACGTGTGCGCGGAAGCCGCTGAGGTTGGCCCGGACGTTCTCTTCGGTGCCCGCGTCGAGGTCGACGTGCGACCAGTTCGCCCGGTCGATGATGTGCCGCACCATGCCGTTGAGCAGGGCCAGCGTCTGGTTGCCCGAGAGCTCCACGACCAGGGCGTGGAACCGCATGTGCGCGCGGATGAACGCGGGCGGGTCGTCGATCAGCGACTCCGCCTCGGCGAGCGCGGTGTGCAGCCGGTCGAGATCGGCGGCGGTGCGCCGCCCCGCGAGGAGCCCGGCGCACGGCGCTTCGATCACGGTCCGGGCGGCATAGACGTCCTGCAGCGTCGCCGACCGGTGTTCGAGGATGAACCCGGCGTAGCGCGCGGCGACGGAACCGTCCGGGACGTGCACGCGCGCCCCGCCCCGAGCCCCGCGGCGGATGCTGATCAGCGACTCCGATTCCAGCACCCGGAACGCCTCCCGCAGTGTCGGCCGCGACACCGCGAACTCCGCCATCAGCTCGGCCTCGGCCGGCAGCGCGTCGCCTTCGGTCAGCTCGCCGCGGACGATCCGGCGGCGCAGCTCGAGCGCGACCAGTTCGGCCATCTTGGGTATCCGCACGTGGTCCGCCTTCCTAGAAATACTGGCGGCTGACGGTCTCGGCCACGCAGGCGGGCCGCTCGACGCCCTCGATCTCCACGGTCACGCGAAAGAACAGCTGGGCCGACGTGGCGTCCAGCGGCTGCGCGTCGACCAGTTCGGTGGTGCCGCGCAGCCGCGAGCCGACCGGCACCGGCGTGACGAAGCGGACCTTGTCCAGGCCGTAGTTGACCGCCATCCGGGCGCCTTCGACCCGGTAGACGGCGACCATGAACATCGGCAGCAGCGACAGGGTCAGGTAGCCGTGCGCGATCGTCGTGCCGAACGGCCCCGCCGCGGCACGCTCGGCGTCGACGTGGATCCACTGGTGGTCGCCGGTCGCCCCGGCGAACGCGTCGATCCGGTCCTGGTCGATCGTGACCCACTCGCTGCTGCCCAGGACGCTGCCTTTGGCGGCGAAGATCCCCTCGAGACCGGCTAAGACCTGCATGGCACTCCCTTACGCGGGCACGAAATACGGCAAGGTGATCTCGGCGGTCAGTGGCCGGAAGTCGACCCGCACCCGCAGGCCGATGACGACGTCGTCCACCGGGCAGCCGACCACGTGGGACAGCAACGGCACGCCGTCGTCGAGGTCGACGATCGCCAGCGCGAACGGCACGTCGAAGCCGGGTCCGGGCGCGCGGTGGACGACCGTCACGGCGTACACCGTGCCGGTTCCCGTGCTCGGCACGTAAGTCCAGTTCCGGGAGAGGCAGCCCGGGCACGCGGGCTCGGGCGCGAAGAACGTGAGCCCGCAGTCCCCGCACTTCGGGAGGACGAGCCTGCCGTCGGCGGCCGCGTCCCAGAAGGGGCGGCTCAGTGTCGTCGGCTGGGGCACCGGACGGCTCATCAGATCCTCCCCAGAACGGACATCTCGTAGTGCTGGGCACCGGAGCCGGCGTTGCCGACGACGGCGACCTCGGCGCCGGTGACCTGGTGCACGGCGGTTCCGCGCAGCTGCCGCACGGCCTCCACGACCTTGAGCGTCATCTGCTGCGTCCCGTTCCAGGCATACGACAGGCAGCCGCCGTCCGGGTTCACCGGATACTTGCCGTCCACGGCGATCGCGCCCGTTTCCACCAGCGGGCCACCCTCCCCCTCCTCGCACACGCCCAGCGCTTCCAGCTGCCGGATGACCTCGAAGGAGTTCGGGTCGTACAGGGAAAAGACGTCCACCTCGGCAGGCCCGACCCCGGCGGTGCCGAACGCGCGGGCCGCGGCGTCCCGGCCGATCATGCCGACTTCGCGGTACAGCGCGGGATTCGCGTACGCGGCCTGGTGGAACTCCATCCCGCCGCCCAGGATCGCGACGGGCGACCGCGGCAGGTCGCGCGCGCGCTCGGCGGTGGTCACCACGAACGCGCCGCCACCCTCGCCGACGATGCAGCAGTCCAGGAGATGGAACGGCGTCGCGACCATCCGCGAGGCCAGGACATCGTCGGCGGTGTACGGACCCCGCCCGTACATCATCGCCTCCGGGTTCGTCGAACCGTTGTTCCGGATCGTGGCCGCGACCTCGGCGAGCTGCCGTGGCGTCGTCCCGAACTGGTGCATGTGCCGGGCCGCCACCAGCGCGAACTGGGCCACGACGTAACTGCCCCAGACGTCGGCGAACTCGACGGGGACGCCCGCACCGACCGGTCCGGTGCCCCGGGAGACCAGCCGGCAGCCGCCGACGACGACCGTGTCGGCCAGCCCCGCCGACACCGCGGCGGCGGCCTTGAGCAGCCCGCGAGAGCCCGCGTTGTCCAGCATGGCGTCGCTGGTCCAGCGCAGGTTGCCGAGCAGCCGCGCCCACGAGCTGCCCTCCCCCGGCACGCCACCCGGCCCGGGCCAGTCGACCTGTGCACCGTCTACATCGGACGGGCGAAGGCCGGCGTCGGCGATCGCGCCGGTGACGGCTTCGAGCGCCAGGTCCATCGCGTCCCGGTGCGGCAGCGACAGCGCCTGCTCGGTGGCGTGGACGCCGACGACGACCGGCTGCCGGACCGTCTTCACCGGCCGGCTCCGAGCGTCTCGCCGCCGGGGTAGCCGCCACCACCGAACCGGGCGTCGAGCGCGGCGTAGTCCTTGGCGAACGCGGCGGTCCGCGGCAGCGCGTCCACGAACTCGACGGTCTTGGGCTTCTTGTACGACGCGATGCGCTCCCGGCAGTGCTCGATGATGTCCGCGGCAGATGCCTGATCGGGGCCGTGCAGCACGACGACGGCCTTGACGTCCTGCGCCCAGCGCTCGTTCGGCACTCCGATCACGGCCGCCTCCTTGACCGCCGGATGCCCCTCGATGCAGTTCTCGACCTCGGCCGGGAAGATGTTCTCGGCGGCCGACTTGAGCATGCGGGTGGTGGTGCCGAGGAAGCTGATCGTGCCGTCCGGTTCCCGGCGGCCGAGGTCGGTCGTGTGCCACCAGCCGTCGCGGAAGCGGTGCTCGTTGACCTCGGGCCGGTTCCAGTAGCCCAGGTGCACCAGGTCCCCGCGCACGCAGATCTCCCCGGCCACGCCGGGCGCGCATTCGGTGCCGTCCTCGGCGACGATCCGCACGGCGACGAACGGGCCTGGGCGGCCGGCGTTGCCCAGGCCGGATCCGCCGAATCCGCCGGTGGTCGCGAACCCGGTGACCTCGGTCTGGCCGTAACCGCGGCCCTCGCCGCCGCCGTTGGCGGTGAACCGGCTCGTGTCGACCGTCACGGTGCCCTGCCACAGCTGGGGCGCCACGCTGGCCCGGAAGGCGGACAGGTCGTGCCCGGCCGTGGCGTTGAGCTTCACCAGCTCCACGATCGTCGGCGGCATCAGGTACCCGTGCGTGCACTTTTCCCCGGCCAGCAGCGGCAGCACCTCCTCGGCGACCACCCGCCGGACGATCACGTTCTTGCCGCCCTGGAGGAACGCCGGCACGCCCCAGAACTGGTAGTTGCCGATGTGGAACATCGGGCCGGCGCTCAGGAACGCCGTGGTGTGGTCGATGTCGCCCAGCCACGCGCCGGTGGCGCCCATCGCCAGGAGGTTGCGGTGCGACAGCATCGACCCGCACTGCGTGCCGGACATCGCCGCCGTGTAGATGACCAGCAACGCCGCGTCGGGGTCGACGTCGAGCGCGGGATCCTCCAGCGCGCCTTCGGCGAGGAAGGATTCGTACCCGTCCTCACCGGCCGGGCTGTCATGCCGCAGCCAGCGCACGCCGGCCGGTTCGCCCAGCTCCGCCCGCGCCTTGGCCACCGTTTCGCCGATCTCCTCGTGCTGCCAGACGACGACCTTCGGATCGAAGTCCCGCACCGCGAAGGCCATCTCCGGCGCCGCCCACCGCCAGTAGCCGGGGCAGACCATCGCGCCGAGCTTGGCCGCCGCGCCGAGCAGCTCCCAGATCCGCACGGAGTTCTGCCCCAGCCACAGCACCCGGTCGCCGGCGCCGACCCCGTCCGCGGCCAAGGCGCTGGCCAGCCGGTTGGTGCGCTCGTCGAACTCGGTCCAGGTGAGACGGACGTCGCCGTCCACGAACGCGACCGCGTCCGCGAACGATCTGCGGTGCTCGCGGACGACGTCGGCGATGCTGAGGCGGCGGGCAGGGTGCACCGTGATCACTCCTTGGACCTGACACTCCGGAAAAGGCTAACCTATTTAGCTGAACTAGTGATACCGGCGACGGCTGGTGACCGCTCGGCGCCGCTCGGTCATGGCCGCGGTTCCTTCGGCAGGCCCAGCAGCTGTTCGCCGATGATGTTCCGCTGGATCTCGCTGGAACCGCCGTAGATCGTCTCGGCCAGGGACAGCAGGAACGTGCGCTGGCGGACGTCGAGGTCGTAGTGCTCGCCGACGAGCTGCCCGGCCGGGCCGGCGACCTCGGCGGCGAGGTGTCCCATCCGCTGGTGCGACGTCGAGGCGAAGAGCTTGGCGATCCCAGCCTGCGGTCCGGGCGCGCGCCCGGCCAGGACCTCACCCAGCGTGCGGAGGTTGGTGGTGCGCATGAGGCGGACCGACATCCAGGCTTCGACGATCCGGTCCCGCGTCGACGCCGGCACGGCGTCACCCGCGTCCCGGGCGGCCTGCACCAGGTTCTCGACTTCGCGCTCGAACGACAGCTGCTGCGGCAGGAGGGTGACGCCGCGCTCGATGCCCAGCGTGCCCATCGCGGTCCGCCAGCCCTGGCCGACCTCGCCGACGACCAGGTCGGCGGCGGTGCGCGCGTCGTCGAAATAGACCTCGGCGAACTCGTCCTGCCCCGCCAGGTTCCGGATCACCCGCACGTCCACGCCCGGCTGGTGGCGCGGCACCAGCAGCATGCTCAGCCCCCGGTGCCGCTCGCTGTCCGGGTCGGTGCGCACCAGCACGTACAGCCAGTCCGCGGTGTGAGCCATCGTCGTCCACACCTTCTGGCCGTTGAGCACCCAGTGGTCGCCGTCCAGCTCCGCCCGGCAGCGCAGCGACGCGAGGTCGGAGCCCGCTCCCGGCTCACTGAAGCCCTGCCCCCACAGCTCCTCGACGCGCAGGATGGGCGGCAGGAACCGCTGCTTCTGCGCCGGCGTGCCCATGGCCAGCAGCATCGGCCCGAACAGGTCGAGGCCGCTGGTCGTGGCCCGATAAGGCGCGCCGGAGCGGGCGTATTCGTAGTTGAAGACGACCTCCTCCAGCAGGGTGAGGCCGCGGCCGCCGTACTCGACCGGCCAGCTCAGCCCGAGCCAGCCGCCCGCGGCCAGCTCGCGGTCCCACGCCACCCGGACGTCCCACGCCTCCGAGTCGGCCGGTCCGCCGATCCCGCGGTGCGCGGCGAACTCGCCGACCAGGTGCCCGGCCAGCCAGTCGCGGACCTCCGCCCGGAAGTCCGCGACACTCGGCCCGAAGTCCAGGTCCACCGAAAGCTCCTCTCGACGCGCGGTCACAGGCCCAGCCACCGGCCGAGCCGCGCGCGGTGCTCGGCCGGCGTGCCCAGCAGCAGCTCGGACGCCTTGGCGCGCTTGAAGTACAGCTGCACGGAGTGCTCCCAGGTGAAGCCGATGCCGCCGTGCACCTGGATGGCCCCGGCGGCCACCCGGGTGAACGCTTCCGAGCAGTACGCCTTCGCCACGGACGCGGCGATGGGCAGGTCTTCGGCGTCGGCCACCAGGGCGCGCAGACCGTCCTGCACCGCGGACCGGGCACACTCGACGTCGGTCAGCATGTCGGCCAGGCGGTGCTTGACGGCCTGGAACGAGCCGATCGCCCGGCCGTACTGTTCGCGGATCTTCGCGTAGTCCACCGCCAGCTCCAGCGCGCGGGAAGCGCCGCCCAGCTGTTCGGCGGCGAGCAGGACGGCAGCGGTCGACAGCGTGCGCTCGATCGCGGGCCAGGCACTCCCGGCGTCGCCGATCAGCCGGGCCGGGGCCCCGGAAAAGTCCAGGCGGGCCTGCTTACGTGTCTGGTCGATGGTGCGCTCCGCGGTCCGCCGCAGACCGGGGGCCGAACCGTCGACGGCGAACAGACCCGTCCCCGCGTCCGTCCGGGCCACGACGAGCAGGAGATCCGCGGTGTGGCCGTCGAGGACATGGGTCTTGACCCCGCTCAGCTGCCAGTGGCCCGCGACCCGCTCGGCCCGGACGGTGATCCCGCCTTCGTCACGGCGCCCACCCGGCTCGGTGAGGGCGAGTGCCGCGATGGTCTCGCCCGCCGCGATCCCCGGCAGCAGGTCCTTGGCCGCCGACTCGTCCCCGGCGCGCAGGAGCACTTCGGCGGCGAGCGCGACGGTGCCGAAGTACGGCGCACACAGCAGCGCGCGGCCCGTCTCCTCGAACACGAGCCCGAGTTCGGCGTAGCCGAAGCCCGATCCGCCGTATTCTTCGGGGATCGCGAGCCCTGGCAACCCGAGTTCGCCGCCGAGCTGTCGCCACACCCGCGTGTCGTAACCCTCGTCGGTCGCCATCAGGCGGCGCACGTCGGGCTCGGCGCTGTGTCTGTCCAGAAAGGTCCGCAGCACCTGGCGCAGCTGGAGCTGTTCGTCGCTCAGGACGCCGACCGAAGCCGTTTCCGTCATCCGGCACACCTTCCCGCAATCAGTTATATAATTATAGTCTTACCGGAGTGGCTTGAGTCAATGTCCCGGCGTCGCACGAGGAGTCCCGATGAGTGATCGCTACGACGAGTTCCCGTCCCTCACCTTCGACCGCCCCGCCCCCGGCGTGCTGCGGCTCGTGCTGGACGCGCCCAACCTCAACGCGGTGTCCCCCCGGATGCACACCGAACTCGCCGACGTCTGGCCGGTGATCGACCGCGACCCGGAGACCCGCGCGGTGCTCGTGCAGGGCGCGGGCAAGGCGTTCTCGGCCGGCGGCACCTTCGACTCGATCGAGGAGATGAGCCGCGACTACGTGGTGCGCGCCCGGGTGATGCGGGAGGCGCGGGACATGGTGTACGGGGTGCTGAACTGCTCGAAACCGGTCATCTCGGCCATCCACGGACCCGCGGTCGGGGCCGGGCTGGCGGTCGGCATGATGGCCGACATCTCCATCGTGGGCCGCCGGGCGAAGATCGTGGACGGCCACACCCGCCTCGGCGTCGCCGCCGGCGACCACGCGGCGCTCTGCTGGCCGCTGCTGTGCGGGATGGCCAAGGCGAAGTACTACCTGCTCACCTGCGAGGTGCTCACCGGCGAGGAAGCCGAGCGGATCGGCCTGGTGTCCCGGTGCGTCGACGACGAAGGGGTGCACGCCGAGGCACTGCGGGTGGCCACCTCACTCGCCTCGGGCTCGGCCAGTGCGCTCGGCTGGACCAAGCGCTCGCTCAACCACTGGTACCGCACCGCTTCGCCGATCTTCGAATCGTCGCTGGGCCTGGAGTTCTTCGGCTTCGGCGGCCCCGACGTGCAGGAGGGGCTGGCGTCGCACCGGGAGAAGCGCAGCCCCGACTTCACCGCGGGCGCCGACCTCCCGCTGTAGCGAGGCGCCGGGTGCGGGTGTCCTGAATGACTCATTCAGGACCTCGCAGGTCCTGAATGACTCATTCACGACCTTCGGGAGCCGCGCTTACACCCCGCGGAAGTCGGCGGGGCGGCGCTCGCGGAAGGCTCGCAGCCCCTCAGCCCGGTCCTCGGCGGTGAACATGACGGATACGGTCTCCCGTTCGGCGGCGATCCCGGCGGCGAGGTCGCCGTCGATGCGGTCCACCAGGGCCTTGCCCGCCGCCAGGGCCAGCGGGGCGCCCGCCGCGAGGCGACCGGCCAGCGCCGTCGCCACGCGCAGCCCCTCGCCCGGCTCCACCAGCTCGTTCACCAAGCCCACCGCGTAGGCGCGCTCGGCGTCGATCGGCTCGCCGGTGAGGATCATCTGCTTGGCAATCCCCGGCGGCACCAGCCGGGGCAGCCGCTGGGTCCCGCCCGCTCCGGGCAGCACGCCGAGCTTCATCTCCGGCAGGCCGAGCTTGGCGCCGCGCTCGGCGACCCGGAGGTCGCAGGCGAGGGCGAGTTCGAGACCACCGCCGAGGGCGAACCCGTGGATCGCGGCCACCGACGGCTTGGCGAACGCCTGCAGCCGGCCGAACACCTCGGTCAGCCGTCCCACGAAGGCGCGGAACTCGTAGGCGGTCCGCAGCGCCTCGATCTCGTCGAGGTCGGCTCCCGCGGAGAAGCCGCGGCCCGCCCCGGTGAACACCAGCGCCCGCACCGACGGGTCGGCCCGCAGTTCGTCCAATGTGGACTCGATGCGGTCCGCCGTCGCGGTTCCGATGGCGTTGAGCCGCTCCGGGCGGTCGAGGGTGAGCACGGCGACGCGGTCCGCCACGTCGACGCGCAGCAGGTCTGCCACGACTGGATTCCCTTCGGTCACAACATGGTGAGACCGCCGCTGACCGAGATCGACTGCCCGGTCAGGTAGGCGGCCGCGTCGGAAGCCAGGAAGCCCACCACGCCGGCGATGTCGGTCGGCTGGGCGACCCGGCGCAGCGGGATCGCGCGGACGGTCGCCTCGTACATCCGCCGGCTGTACTCGGCCACCTGCCCGAGCAACGCGGTGTCGGTCGGGCCGGGGCAGACGCTGTTGACCGTGATGCCGTGCCGGGCGACCTCTCGGGCCAGTGCCTTGCCGAACGCGATGATCCCGCCCTTGGTCGCGGAGTAGACCACCTCACCGGAGGAGCCGACCCGGCCGGCGTCGGAGGCGATGTGGATGATCCGCCCGCGCTCGCGCCCGATCATCCCGTCCAGCACGGCCCTGGTCACCGTGATGGTGCCCCGCAGGTTCACCCCGATGATCCGGTCCCAGTCCCGTTCGGTGCTGTCGACAAATCGACCGAGGACGTCGATGGCGGCGTTGTTCACCAGCACGTCCACCGGGCCGAGCCCGGCCTCCACTTCGGTGACCGCGGCCCGGACCGCCTCGCCGTCGGCGATGTCCGCGACGACCGCCGCCGTCTTCACACCGTGTTCGTCGGCGATGGCCGCGGCAGTGTCGTTCGCCGCGGCCCGGTCGACGTCGCACACCGCGATCCGGTGGCCGCGCGCGGCCAGTTCGGCGGCGATGGCCGCGCCGATGCCGCGCCCGGCTCCGGTGACGAGCGCGACCTTGTCGGGTGTGTCCACGAAATCCTCCGTCAGGTCAGGTCCGCGGCGAGGTCGGCGATGGTGCGCATCATCGACCGGCCGCGTTCGGACAGGTCGTAGCCGGCGAGCGGGTATCCGTTGCACAGCAACGCGAACGACACTCCACTGACCGGATCCAGGAAGCCGAGCTGGTAGGCGGCGCCGCTGTTGCCGAACAGTGCCGGGGACCCGGTGGACGGCAGACCACCGCCGGCCACGGTCACGAAGAGCCCCATGCTGACCGGAGTGCCGCCGCCATAGGCCTCTTCTCCGGCCGGTCGCCGCGTGAACCGGATCCGGGACCCTTCGGTGACAGCGTCGGCAGGCCAGCGTCCGGAGTGGACCAGCGCCTGGAAGAACAGCGCCACGTCCGCCGCCGTGCCGACGAGCGCATGGCTCGGTTCTCCGGCGGCGAGCACGCGAGGGTCGGACAGGTACCACGGGCCCCAGGGGTCGGGCTCCTGGTCGTCGCCAGTGCGGTCGGTGGCGAGCATCGGCAGGACAGTGTCCGCCGAAACCCCCAGGTCGAGGGAGGACAGGCCGAGCGGGCCGGTGAGTTCGGCGCGCAGGTACTCGGCGAAGGTCAGGCCGGTGCGCCGGTGCACGATCTCGCCGATCAGCCAGGCCGCCGACGTCAGGTGAAACTGAAACTTGGTGCCGGGCGGGTAGTCCAGGCGCCAGCGGGCGAACGCGGCCAGCCGCTGCTCGCGGTCGAGCATCTTCGGGTAGCCGAGCGGGGCGAACGGGAACCCGGCGGTGTGGGTCAGCACGTGCTCGACGGTCACGGCGTCCTTGCCGTTCGCGCCGAACCCGGGAACGATCTCGGCGACGCGCTCGCCGAGGTCGAGCAGTCCCCTGCCGATCAGGTGCCACACCACGCCCGCGACGATCGACCGGCCGACGGACTGCAGCACGTACCGGTCCCGGCCGGTGGCGTCGCCGAAGGTCTCGAACGCCGCCAGCCTGCCCTGCCGGGCCACGGCCACCTGCATCGAGGGCAGCGGCATCTCGGCCACCGCATGCCGGACGTGCCGCAGCAGAACGTCGAGCCGGCCGGGGTCGACGCCGACGGCGGCCGGACCGGCCACCTCGTGCTGTGCCACTTCGGTCATCCGCCCTCCTCGACTCGGCCCGCTCCACAAGCTAGCATAAAGAATAAGATTAGTTAACTGATTGGAGCGGCTGTGGGCATCCTCGACGGCAAGGTGGCCATCGTGACCGGCGGCGGCCGGGGGCTCGGCAGGGCACACTGCCTCGCCCTCGCCGAGGCGGGCGCGACGGTCGTGGTCAACGATCTCGGGTCGGGCCTCCACGGCGAACAGACCGGCGAGTCCCCGGCCGACGACGTCGCGACGGAGATCGTCAAGCTGGGCGGGACGGCGACCACGAACCACGCGTCGGTGACCGACTGGGCCGCGACCGAGGCGATGGTCGCCGACACGGTCGCCGAGTTCGGCCGGCTCGACATCGTGGTGAACAACGCCGGGATCGTCCGCGACCGCATGCTCTTTTCCATGTCCGAAGAGGAGTTCGACGCGGTGATCGCGGTCCACCTCAAGGGCACCTTCGCGCTCACCCGGCACGCCTGCGCGTACTGGCGGGCCGCGGCCAAGCGCGGCGAACGGGTCGCCGGCCGGGTGATCAACACGACGTCGGGCACCGGCCTGTTCGGCAACGCGGGACAGGCGAACTATGGCGCCGCGAAGGCCGGTATCGCCGGCCTGACCGTTATCACCGCCCTGGAGATGCGCCGCTACGGCGTGACGGCGAACGCGATCTCGCCGATCGCGGCCACCCGGATGACCGCCGACCTGGCGGTGGCCGGCACGGGCAGCGACGCCGCCGGGTTCGATCCGCGCGATCCCGCCAACGCGTCCGGTGCGGTCGTCTACCTCGCCTCGGACGCGGCCGGCTGGCTGACCGGCCAGGTGCTGCGCATCGACGGCGCCACGGTCAACCGCCTGCAGGGCTGGACGGTGATCGGCAGCCACCCGAGCAGCACCGGGAAGGCGGTCACCGCCGACGAACTCACCGAGGCCCTCCCCCAGCTCTACGGCACCGCCCCGACCGGCCGGCCCGCGCAGCTCTGAGTCCGTGAATGGCACATTGAGAGACTTGAAGTCTCTCAATGTGCCATTCACGGACTACTCGCTCGTGTCGCGGGGCGCGTCCTGCTCGGCGAGCCAGCGTTGGTGACGGTCGAAGTGCGCCGGGTCCCGCCGCACCCAGATGCCCGACGCCTTGGCCAGCAGCGCCCGGCCGGGCAGCAGCACCATCTCGCCCTGGATGTACCAGCGGGAGCCCGCCCGGCGTTCCACCCAGGCACGTACCTCGATCGGCCGCTCGACGGGCACCGGCTTGACGAAGCTGACGCTCAGCTCGGCAGTGACCGTGAGGACACCTTGCAGCAGGGCGATGTGCCCGAGGCACTCGTCGAGCACCGCGGCGGTCCAGCCGCCGTGGGCGACGTCGGGGCCGCCTTCCTGGTCACGCGGGCAGCGGACGTCGAACAGGGCGGTGTCGGGGCCGTCCAGCCGTTCGTGCTCGACACCCAGCCGGCACACGCCGGTCAGGCGGCAGGCTCCGCACAGCGCCACCCCGCCTTCGGTCCGCGGCGGCTCCTGGAAGTCGGAGCCGACCCAGTGCCGCTCCGGGCGGTTCAGCGTCCGCTCCAGACCGGCTGCCGCTTCTCGGCGAACGCGCGGGCACCCTCGACGGCGTCGGCCGAGGCGAACACCGGATCGGTCACCACGCGCTGGCGTTCCCACTGCTCGGTGGCCGGCCACTCGCCCGCCTCCGCCACGATCTGCTTGGTCGCGCACACGGCCAGGGGGCCGTTCGCCGCGATCCGCGCGGCCAGTTCGCGCGCCGCGGCCAGCGCGCCGCCCGGCTCGGTCAGCCGGTTCACCATGCCCCACCGCGACGCCTCCTCGGCCCCGAACTGGTCGCCGGTGAGCGCGTACTCCAGGGCGATCCCCCGCGGGATCCGCTGGGGCAGGCGCAGGAGCCCGCCGCCCCCGGCGACAAGCCCGCGTTTCGTCTCCGGCAGCCCGAACCGGGCGTCGCGCGCGGCTACGATCAGATCGCAGGCCAGGGCGATCTCGCAGCCGCCGGCGAGCGCGTACCCCTCGACGGCGGCGATGATCGGCTTGACCGGCGGGCAGGCGGCGAGCCCCAGCAGCCCGCGGCCCGGGATGTCCGGGGTGTCGCCGGTGAGGAACGCCTTCAGATCCATTCCGGAACTGAAGTTCCCGCCGGCGCCCGTGAGCACGGCGGTGACGAGGGAATGGTCCTCGTCGAGCCGGTCCAGTGCGTCCGCGACACCGCGCGCGAGCGCGCCGTTCGCCGCGTTGCGCACCGCCGGCCGGTTCATCGTGATGATCAGGGTCGCGCCGTCGCGTTCCAGGAGGACTTCGTCAGCCATGTCGTGCCTTCTTCCCCGGCTCAGCCGAGCAGTTCCAGGATGGTGGCGTTGGCCTGACCGCCACCCTCGCACATCGTCTGGAGTCCGTAGCGGATCCCGTGGTCCCGTATGTGGTGCACCAGCGTCGTCATCAGCCGCGCGCCGGATCCGCCCAGCGGGTGCCCCAGCGCGATCGCCCCGCCGTTCGGGTTGAGCGCCTTGACGTCCGCGCCGAGGTCGCCCAGCCAGGCGAGCGGCACCGGCGCGAACGCCTCGTTCACCTCGAACGCGCCGATCTCCTCGATCGCCAGGCCGCTCCGCGCGAGCGCCTTCCGGGTCGCCTCGATCGGCGCCGTCAGCATGATCACCGGGTCCCCTGCGGCCAGCACGGCCGTGTGCACCCGGGCGAGCGGCCGCAGTCCCAGCTCCGCCGCCTTGGCACTCGTCGTGATCAGGAGGGCGGCCGATCCGTCGGAGATCTGCGAGGAATTCCCCGCGGTGATCGTCCCGTTCTCGTCGAACGCCGTCCGCAGCCCGGCCAGGGACTCGAGGGTCCCGCCGCGGCGGATGCCCTCGTCCAAGGCCACGACCGTGCCGTCTTCGAGGGTGACCGGCTCGATCTGCGCGTCGAACCTTCCCTCGTCCTGGGCCGCCGCGGCCTTCTCGTGACTGCCGAGGGAGAACTCGTCCAGCCGGGTCCGGCTGAGCCCCCACTGCCGCGCGATCATCTCCGCGCCGATCCCCTGGTTCGGGTACGCGCCGTCGTACCGGGCGAGGTAGCGCGGGCCGTACGGGTCCTGCCCCATCGCCGAGGAGCCCATGGGCACGCGGGACATCGACTCGACGCCACCGGCGACGACCACGTCGTACTGCCCGGAGACGACCCCCGCGGCGGCGAAGTGCACGGCCTGCTGCGACGAACCGCACTGGCGATCGACGGTCACGCCGGGCACCGACTCGGGCCAGCCCGCCGCCAGGACCGACGTGCGCGCGATGTCCGCGGTCTGCTCGCCCGCCTGCCCGACGCAGCCCCACACCACGTCGTCGACCAGGGCCGGATCGAGCCCGCTGCGCTCGGCGAGCGCGGTCAGCACGTGCGCCGAGAGGTCCACCGGGTGCACTCCGGACAACCCGCCGCCCCGCTTGCCGACCGGCGTCCGCACCGCTTCGACGATCACCGCGTCACGCATGCCTGCTCCTTGCTCGTCACTTTGCTGCTTCGATCCGCGCGGGCCGCCAGGTCGCGGCGAGCAGCGCCGCGGCACCGAGCACGCCACCGCCGGCGGCGACCGCCAGCCCGGCCCCGCCCGACAACGCGCCGTCCCAGCCGAGGGCGTGGTCCAGCGAGAACCCGCCCGGCCCGGTGAGCGCGAGCGCCGCGCAGATCACCGCGATCATCAGGACGTACTCGTAGCCGTCCTTGAACACGAAGAACCCGTTGGCCCGGTGGGCGGTGACCCCGGCGACCGCCATCGTGCCGACCACGAACGCCGCGGCGAGCGGCGTCAGGAAGCCGGCGGCGAGCGCCGCGCCCGCGGCCAGCTCGCCGGCCCCGCTGAGCACCGCGTGCAGCCGGGCCGGGCGCATGCCGAGCGAGGCGAACCAGCGGGCGGTGCCGGCGACCCCGCCGCCGCCCCAGAGGTGGTTGTACCCGTGCGCGGCCATCGTCGCCCCGACCACCAGCCGGACGAGCAACGCCGCGGTGTCCGCCGCGGTCATCGCGGGCTCATCCGGATCGCGCCGTCGAGCCGGATCACTTCGCCGTTGAGCATCGGGTTGGCCACGACGTGGGCGACCAGGGCGGCGAACTCGGCCGGATCGCCGAGCCGGGACGGGTGCGGCACCTGCTTGCCCAGCGCAGCGCGCAACTCCTCGGGCGCGGCCGCCATCGGCGGGGTGTCGAACAGCCCCGGCGCGATGGTGACCACCCGGATCTGCTGCCCGGCCAGGTCTCGCGCGATCGGCAGGGTCATGCCCGCGACGCCGGCCTTCGACGCGGAGTAGGCCGCCTGGCCGATCTGCCCGTCGAAGGCCGCCACCGACGCGGTGTTGACCACCACGCCGCGCTCCTCGCCCGAGAGTTCCTGTTTCGCCATGCGTTCGGCGGCCAGCCGGATCACGTTGAAGGTGCCGATCAGGTTGATCTCGACGATCTTCGTGAACTCCGGCAGCGGGAACACCCCGGTGCGGCCGAGGATCCGGACGGCGTTGCCGGTGCCCGCGCAGTTGACCGCCACGCGCAGCGCACCGAGCGAGTCCGCGACGTCGAGGGCGGCCGCGACCTGCTCGGGATCCCGGACGTCGGCGGGGGCGAACCGGACGCCGTCGCCGAGCCCGGTGGCCACCTGCTCGCCGTCCGAGCCGGGCAGGTCGAGGATCACCACGCGGGCGCCCGCGCCGAGGAGGGCCTGGGTGGTCGCCAGGCCGAGCCCGGACGCTCCGCCGGTCACCACGGCGACCCCGTCACGGATATCCATTGCCGTCACCTTTCGTCTGCGGAGCTAGCGGGACAGGATCGTCACCGCGGACGCGCCGGGCGCGCCGTAGAGGTGGGTGTAGCCGACCCGCGGGTCGCCGCCGACCTGGCGGGCGCCGGCGCGGCCCTGCAGCTGGAGCACGATTTCGTAGATCTGGCGGAGGCCGGAGGCACCGATCGGCTCGCCGTGGGCGATGAGGCCGCCGTCGGTGTTCACCGGCAGCCTGCCGCCGATCTCGGTGGCCCCCTCGGCGAGCCAGCGTTCCTGCTCGCCGTCGGCGCAGAACCCGTTCTCCGCCAGGTGGATCAGTTCGGAACCGGCGTCGGTGTCCTGCAGCTGGGCGACCCGCACGTCGTCCGGGCCGATGCCCGCGACCTCGTAGGCGGCCCGGGACGCGTCGACCGTGGGGCTCGGCGTACTGGTCAGCGGCAGCGACGGGCTCTGCAGCTCGAAGGCGCCGAACCGCCGGGACCGCAGCTCGGCGGCACGCACGTACACCGGCGACGACGTGAACTCCCGGGCGAGGTCACCCCGGCACAGCACGACGGCCGCGGCGCCTTCGTCCGGCCCGCAGTACATGTACCGCGTCAGGGGGTGGTTCACCACCGGAGCGTCGAGGATTTCGCGCTCGGACAGCGGCTTCTGGCGCCAGGCGTGCGGGGTGATCGAGCCGTTGCGCAGGTTCTTGGCGGCGATCTTGGCCAGGCTTTCGACCGACACACCGTGGTCGTGCAGGTACTTGCCGATCTTCGTGCCGAAGAAGTGGGTGGTGAGGAACAGGCCGGTCCGGCCGTACCAGGCGGGCAGCCCGGCCACCGCGGGGTCGGCGGCGAACGCGCCGCGCGGGTGCTTGTCCATCCCGATCGCCATCGCGACGTCGGCCTCGCCGTGCCGGATGGCCGCCGCGGCCGCCTGCAGTGACGTCCCCCCAGTGGCGCAGCCGTTGAAGACGCCGCGCACCGGGATGCCGGTGAGCCCCAGCAGGCCGACGATCGCGTCGGGGTTCGACACCTCGTAGCTGCCGACGTACGCCGCCTGGACCCGGGGCCACTCGGTGCCGGCGTCGGCCAGCGCCGCCCGTGCGGCCTCGGCGCCCATCTGCAGCGCTTGCTTGTCGCCGTGCCTGCCGAACGGATGCAGGCCGACACCGATGATCGCCACGTCCGGCGTGCTCATGACGCCACCGGCTCGAATGCGTAGGTGAGCACTTCGGTGCCGTCCTCCCGGGTGGTGTACGGGACTATCCGCAGCTCCATCGGCTGCCCGATCCGCAGCTTCGCCGGATCGGACTCGGTGAACCGCGCCTGCACCAGCAGCTCGCCGGGCAGCTCGACGTACCCCAGCGCGTACGGCTGGAACGTTTCGTCGGTGTCATTGCCGTCGTACGGCGGCGAAGGCGGCCGGAACTGCTGGGTCGTGAACGCCCAGAGCGTGCCACGCCGGCCGAGCAGGTACTGCTCCTCGCCGGGGCGGGCGGGGAACGACAGGACACCGTCGTCCCCGCGGGATGCGATCAGCCTGGGTTCGGCGGAGGGCCACGTGAACAGGCCGTCCGCGACGGCCACCTGCGTCGTCATGCCGCCGATGCTAGCAGTCGTTCATTCATCTATCCATATCTATTAGTTAGATAATTTAGCCGATGCTCTTGTGAGAGTCTCTCAGCCCGACATAGCATCGCAGCCATGACACTGCGGGAGCGGAACCGGCTGCGGACCGCGGCCGACGTCGAGGCGGCCGCGCTCGAACTGTTCGAACGGCACGGTTACGACCACACCACCGTGGAGCAGATCGCCGTCCGGGCCGGGATCTCCAGCGCGACGTTCTTCCGGTACTTCCGGGCCAAGGAGGACGTGCTCTTCAGCGGGGAGGACGCGTCGGCGGGCGCACTGGTCGCCCTGGTGGCCCAGCGGCGCGACCGCCGGCGCACGGTGGCCGCGCTCGCGGAACCGGTGTGCCGGTTCGCCCACGGCTCGGTCGCCGGTCCGGCCACCAGCGGCCAGCGGCTGACCCACCTCGTCATGACCACGCCGGCGCTGGAGTCCCGCAGCCTCCGGCTCCGGCTGCGCTGGGAACGCGAGGTCGCGGCCCAGCTGGCGCGCGAAGCCGGCACCGGCCGGCCGGACCTGGGCCAGACGCTGGCCGCGGCGATCGCGGTGTCCTGCCTCACCAGCGCGCTTCGGGCCGGCCACCACAGCGGCGGCTCGATCGCCCACCTGACCCGGCGGGCGTTCGCCCACTGCGCCGACCTCACCCGCTGAACCCGCTGAACCTGCTGACCGAGAAGACAAGGAGACCGACGATGGCCGACAAGCTGCCCTACCAGATGATCGACTTCGACACCCATTCCTACGAGACCGAGGACTGCTTCACGCGGTTCATGCCGGAGGCCAAGAAGGACTCCGCGATCCAGACGGTGCGGCTGGCGTCCGGCAAGAAGGTCCTGCTCGCCAACCACAAGATCGTCAACGCGCTCGAGAACGACCTCGACAAGGCGTACGTGCCGGGTTCACTGGCCGAGATGCTGCGGCAGCGGTCGCAGGGCGAGCAGTCCGATTCCGAGCGCTTCTTCGAGGACATCAAGGACGAGTACCTCCGGCACGACGCCCGGCTGGCCAAGATGGACGAGCAGCAGATCGAACGCGGGCTCATGTACCCGGGCGGCTGGGCGCTGATGGCCGAGGCGTACCTGGACGGGATCGACCCGCTCTACGACAACCTCCATTCGTTCAACCGCTGGATCGACGAGGACTGGGGCTTCAACTACAAGGACCGGATCTACGCGCCGGCGATGCTGTCGCTGCGCGACCTCGACCGGGCCGTGGCCGAGCTGGACACGGTGCTCGCCGCCGGCGCCCGGTTCGTCCTGCTGCCCGCCGGGCCGGCCTACGGCCGCTCCCCCGGCGACCCGTACTTCGACCCGATCTGGTCGCGGATCAACGAGGCCAAGGCGCGCGTGGCCTTCCACATCTCCGAGTTCCACTACCAGTCCAATGTGGCGTCGCAGTGGGGCTGGGGGCTCGTGCCGCCGTTCCAGTTCTCGGCCTGGCAGTGGCAGAACACCTACGGCGAGCGGCCGATCACCGACACGCTGTCGGCGCTGATCTTCGACAACCTCTTCGGCCGGTTCCCGGACATCCAGCTCGTGGTGAGCGAGTTCGGGGCCGAGTGGGTGCCACACTTCCTGAAGCACATGGACAAGAGCCGCGGCATGGGCCGCAACGGCATCTGGCTCGGCGGCCAGCTGCCGGAGCGCCCGAGCCGGATCTTCCACAAGCACGTCAAGGTGGTGCCCTACCCCGAGGACGACATCGTGGGTCTCGTCGACCGGCTGGGTACCGCGGATTCGCTCGTGATGGGCTCGGACTGGCCGCACGCCGAAGGACTGGCCGAGCCGGCCGACTTCTACGACCGGCTGAGCGGACTCGGCGACGAGAACCGCAAGAAGTTCCTGCGGGACAACGCGCTTTCGGTGCTGGTGGACTGAGCCCCACGGCCACCTTGCCCCCATCCCCGGCAAGGTGGCCGTGCCGCTCGGGTTACATGCCCAGTGACCGGCCGATCAGGTCCTTCATGATCTCCGTGGTCCCGCCGTACAGCCGTTGCACCCGGGCGTCCCGCCACAACCGGGCGATCTCGTACTCGTTGACGTAGCCGTATCCGCCGTGCAGCTGGAGGCAGCGGTCGAGGATCTCCCACTGTGTCTCGGTGGTCCACCACTTCGCGCCGGCGGCCTCCTCCGCGGTCAGCTCACCCGCGTTCGCCGCCAGGATGCACTGGTCGAGGTAGGTGCCCATGACGTCGATCTTGGTCCGCATCTCGGCGAGCGCGTGCCGGTTGACCTGGAACTTCCCGATCGGCTGGCCGAACGCCTCCCGGTCGCCGGCGTACGCGAGGGTGATCTCGTAGGCCCGCCGCGCGCTCGCGACGGCGTGCACGGCGATGCCGAGCCGCTCCTTCGGCAGGTTCTGCATCAGGTGGTAGAACCCGCGGTTCTCCTCGCCGACGAGGTTTTCGACCGGCACCCGGACGTCGGTGAAGATCAGCTCGGCGGTGTCGGCCGAGCGCTGCCCGATCTTGTCCAGCTTGCGGCCACGGGAGAAACCGGGGGTCCCGGACTCCACCGCGATCAGGCTGATGCCGCGGTGCCCGGCCGCGGGGTCGGTCTTGCACGCGACCATGACGAGGTCGGCGAGGAGCCCGTTCGAGATGAACGTCTTCGTCCCGTTGATCACGTAGTGGTCGCCGTCGCGGCGGGCGGTCGTGCGCAGGCCGCGCACGTCGGACCCGGCGCCCGGCTCCGACATCGCGATGGCGGTGATGATCTCCCCCGAGCAGAACCCCGGCAGCCACCGCCGCCGCTGCTCCGGCGTCGTCAAGTTGATCAGGTAGGGCGCCATGATGTCGTTCTGCAGGCCGAGCCCGATGCCCACCGCGCCGCTCGCCCAGTACTCCTCGGTGAGGATCGCGTTGAACCGGAAGTCGCCGACCCCGGAGCCGCCGTACTCCTCGGGCACCTCCCAGCCGAGCAGGCCCTGCTCGCCGGCCTTCAGCCAGGCCTCGCGGCTGACCTTGCCGTCGGCCTCCCACTCGTCGACGAACGGCACGCACTCCTTCTCGAAGTACGTCCTGGCGGAGCGGCGGAACAGCTCGTGTTCCTCGCTGAATATGGTCCGGCGCATCTGGGCCGACTCCTCGTCCCGGCCTGGTCAGCCGTTGCCGTCGGGTCATTCAGTTAGCTAATTAAACTATAACGACCACTGTCAAGGTCGACGGCGGCCGGCGCACGCCTGCTCTAGGCTGTGACGAGAGTTCGACAAGGGAGGGGCGGCGTGGATCAGTCGTCGGAACGCGATCGGATCATCGACGCCGCGTACCGCGCCCTGGCGGCCACGGGCGGCACCAGCCTGTCGGTGAACGAGGTGCTGCGGTCCGCCGGGCTGTCCACCCGCGCGTTCTACCGCCTCTTCGACTCGAAGGACGAACTGCTGCTCGCCCTGTTCCGGCAGGACTCCGACCGGGTGGCCGCCCGCCTGCGCCGCGCCGCGGCCGCCGAGCCTCCCGCCGCCGCCCTCCTGTCCTTCGTGCAGGCCATGCTGCGGATCACCGCCGATCCGCGCCGGCGCCAGCGCGTCCTGGTCATGTCCTCCGAGGAGATCGCGCGCGCGAAGGGGTACCTCACCGAGCGTCAGCGCTACCACGCGCTCGTGCAGGGCGAACTGGTCCACATCCTCGAACGCGGCCGAGCCGACGGCACGTTTCCGCTGGCCCAGCCGACCTCGGACGCCGGCTGGATCCGCGCCGCGATCCAGCATGCCTTCGACGAGCAGATCGCCGGGACCGCCCCGGCCACCCCGAACGAGACGGCCGAGTTGCTGACCGGCTTCGCGCTGCGCGCCCTCGGCGCGCAGGCACCCGCCATCTCCTGAAGCCACAGATCGACAGCCCCCGGGTGTTGACAGCCTGGCGTTCAAGGACTCTACTGAAAACGTCATTTTCACCCGTCGGGAGCCACTGCCGGGTGCCGTGGACCCTGGGAAGAAGGATTTCCGATGGAGAAGATCTGGGCGAACTCCGGTGACTCGCACTTCCTCGAGCCCGAAGAACTCTGGCGAGAGAATCTGCCGGCGCGGCTGGCCGAGCTCGTCCCGCGCGCCGAGAAGGACCCGGACGGCGAGTGGGAGACCGTGCACATCGACGGCATGTCCTTCCGCCGCAAGCTGCCGACCGGCCGCAACAAGGAGTTCCTCGAGGCGACGCACCGGGCGCCGGGCGCCCGTGACCTCGCCAAGCGCATGGTCGACCTGGACAACGAGGGCGTCTGGGCGGAACTGGTCTTCCCGTCGCTGGGCATGTGGAGCTCGTCGTTCCGCACGCCCGAGGTCCTGCGGGAGGCGCTCCGGGTCAGCAACGACTGGGCCTGGGACGCGATCGAGGACTTCTCGCCGCGGCTGGTCACCACCGCTCAGGTGTCCACCCTGGACATCGGCGACGCGGTGGCGGAGCTGGAGCGCGTCGCCGAAATGGGCTACCGCGCGGTCTACCTCCCGGTCGCGCCGCACCCGCTGCAGAAGGACTACAACCAGGACGCGTGGGAGCCGTTCTGGACGGCTGCCGAGCGGGCGAACATGGTGCTCGCGTTCCACATCGGCACCGACCCCATCGACCTGTCCAAGGGCGGCGCGTCCGGAGTGGTCTACCGGGGCCCGGGCGGCGCGGTGCTGAACTACACCGAGACGACCTTCGGCGGTCAGCGCGCCGTGATGAAGCTGGTCGCCTCCGGCGCGCTCGATCGCCACCCGGACCTGCGGGTCCTGGTGTCCGAGGGCGGCGCCACCTGGGTGCCGTTCGTCGCCGACCGGATGGAGGAGGGGTACCGCCAGCACGCGATGGCGGTGCGGCCCAAGCTCAAGCGGTCGCCGAAGGAGATCATCTACTCGCAGGTGTACGCCTCGTTCCAGCACGACGAGTCCGCCATCGCCGCGTGCACCGCGATGGGGTACCGGAACGTCATGTGGGGCAGCGACTACCCGCACATGGAAGGCACCTACGGGCACACGCAGGACACGCTGCACCACCTGTTCGACGGCGTGGACCCGAAGGTCCGGCACCGCATCACCGTCGGCGCCTTCACCGAGCTGTTCCCCGACGTGCCGCCGCTGCCGGCCGCGGCCTGACCGGGGAGCGCGGCGACGTGAGTGACGACACCGTTCTGTATGACTCCCCCACGGAGTTCCTGCACGAGGTGGCCGAGAAAACCGGCCATTGCGTGGCCCAGTCCGTGATCCCGCGGGACGACGGCACCTACGTGTGCGCGTGCTCGTGCGAGCGCTGGGAGGTGATCGCGCCCAGCCGCACCGAAGGGCTGCGGCTCGCCCGCGAGCACACCGGCTCGCTCCCGTGACGGGCGCGCCCACCCGGCCCGTGCACGATCCCGCGCGGGCCGCACTGCTGGAGCTGGTCGGCGAAATCCTGGACCTGGAGCACCTCGAGGTGGACCTCTTCCGCGGGCGGAGCCCACGGAAGGCCACCCAGCGGGTGTTCGGCGGCCAGGTCGCCGGGCAGGCGCTGGTGGCCGCGGGCCGAACGGTCGCACGGGACCGGCCGGTGCACAGCCTGCACGGCTATTTCGTGCGGCCCGGCCGGCCCGCGACCCCCATCGTCTACCGCGTCCACCGCATCCGGGACGGCCGGTCGTTCACCACCCGCCGGGTGGACGCGCTGCAGCACGGCGAAACGATCTTCACGATGTCGGCGAGTTTCCACGGCGACGAACCGGGCCTCGCCCACCAGGAGACGATGCCGGCCGCCCCGCCGCCGGAATCACTACCCACCCCACGCGAAGCGTTCCTGCTGGCCGGCCGGGACACCCCGCGCAACATCCTCCCGTTCGACCTGCGCCGGGTCGGCGAGGACGGCTGGCGGGCCGGGACGGATCCGGCACGCACCACCCAGGTCTGGCTGCGGGCGGCCGACGACCTCGGCGACGACCCGCTGCTGCACGCCTGCCTGCTGACCTACGCCAGCGACCTGACCCTGCTCAGCGGCGTCACCTACGCCCACCGGCTGGAGGCGTTCGGCGCGGACGACGGCCGAGTCGCCATGGCCAGCCTGGATCACGCGATCTGGTTCCACCGCCCGTTCCGGGTGGACGACTGGCTGCTGTTCGACCAGGACTCCCCGACCGCCGGCGGCGGCCGCGGGCTGGCGCGCGGGCACTTCTTCGACCGCGACGGACGGCACGTGGCCAGCGCGGTCCAGGAAGGACTCGTGCGCGTCCGTCCTCAGTAGCCACCCTTCCGGTCGGCCACCCTCTCGGATATAGTTAGATGAATTGACTATTAGTCTTCCAGTCGAGGGCGGTCTCCGAGTGCATGACGGTTCCGGTGCGACGGCGCAGCTGGCCGAGTGGGTCCACGGCATGCAGCGGGCCACACTGGACGCCGCGGTCGCCCATCAGGCCAGAAGGCTCGTCCTGGACTGCCTCGCGGCCACGATCGCCGGCTCGGCGACGCCGGTGGCGGCCGCGGTCCGCGACCTCGTCGCCGAGATGTACCCGGGCGAGCACGCGCGGGTCGTCGGCGGGGGTCGCGCGTCGGCCGCCGGGGCGGCGCTGGCCAACGGCACCGCGGCGCACGCGCTGGACATCGACGACGGCTACACCCCGGGCTCGGTGCACCCGAGCGCGCCGACGATCCCGGCCGTCCTGGCGGCGGCCGAGAGCACCGGCGCCCCGGCGGACACCGTGCTGCGGGCCGTCGCGACCGCCGTGGAGGTGACCTGCCGGCTGGCCCGCGCCGCCCACCCGGCGACCCGGGAGGCCGGGTTCCACAACACCGCGCTGGCCGGGGTGCTGGGCGCCGCGGCCGGGGTGTCGGTGGTGCTCGGCCTCGACCGGGCCGACGTCGTCTCGGCACTGGGGGTCGCGGGCTCCCACTCGGGCGGGCTGTTCGAGTTCCTGGGCAGCGGCGCCGAGGTCAAGCGGCTGCACGCCGGCAAGGCGGCCCGCGACGGCCTGCTGTCCGCTCACTTCGCCCGGCTGGGCGTCAGCGGCCCGGCGACGGTGCTCGAAGGCACCAACGGCTACTTCCCCGCGTTCGCCCGCGGCGCGTGGCGCCCCGCCGACCTGCTCGACGGGCTCGGCGAGCAGTGGGCGCTGCGGGACACCTACGTCAAGGTCCACCCGTGTTGCCGGCACCTGCACGGCGCGATCGACGCGCTGCTGGAGCTGCAGGCGGAACACGACCTCGCCGCGGCGACGGCGGTGCGCGTCGAGACCTACTCGGTCGCCGCGGCCCACGCGCACACGACGTTCGGCAGCTTCATCGACGCCCAGATGAGCCTGCCCTTCGCCGTGGCGGTGACCCTGCTCGACGGAGAGGTCGGCCTGCCGCAGTTCGACGAGGCCCACCGGGCGTCACCGGCGGTCGCCGCCCTGGCGGCCCGGGTCGAGGTCGTCGCCGGCGCCGAGTTCGACGCCCGCTACCCCGGCGAGCGCCCGGCCCGCGTCACCGTGCACCGCGCCGGGCGGCCGTCGCTGAGCCGTGAGGTCGCCCAGCCGCGCGGCGAACCGAGCCGGCCGCTGGACGACGAAGAACTCACGGCGAAGTTCCGGCTGCTCGCCGATCCGGTCCTGGGCGCCGGGCGCGCGGCCGAGGTGGCCGCCGCTGTGTGGGCGTTCGACGACATCGCCGCCGTCATGTCCGAGCTGTCGGACGAGCAGGAAGGAAAGTCCCGATGACCACCAGCACCGAGGACCGGACGGCGTTCGCCGAGTCGGTCCGCGCGTTCGCCCATGACCGGCTGGCGGCGGGCGCCCTCGAACGGGCGCACGACCCCGGGTACCCGTGGGACATCGCGGAACTGCTGGCGCGGCAGGGCCTCCTCGGGCTCACCGTGCCGGAACGCGACGGTGGCCAGGGCGCCACCCTGCTCGACGCGGTGACGGCCATCCGGGAAGTCGGCCTCGTCTGCCCGAAGAGCGCCGACGTCGTGCAGGCCGGCAACTTCGGGGCGTTGCGGACCTTCGCGGAGTACGCCGACGACGACCAGAAAGCTCGCTTCCTGCCCGGGTTCCTGGCCGGCAAGACGCTGCTGGGCCTGGCGATGAGCGAGCCGGAGGCCGGTTCGGCGGTCACCGACCTGACCACGAGCGCCGAGCCGGACGGCGACGGGTACGTCGTCAACGGCACCAAGATCTGGTCCACCCACAGCGTCGAGGCGAACGTGTTCCTCGTCTACGTCCGCTTCGGACCCGGCGTCGGCGGGATCGGCTCGGTGCTGGTCGAACGCGGCACCCCCGGCCTGGAGATCGGCAAGCCGTCGGAGTACATGAGCGGCGAGCAGTGGGCCCCGCTGTACTTCGACAACTGCCGCATCCCCGCGGAAAACGTGCTGCTGGGTCCCGGCGGCTTCAAGAAGCAGATCAGCGGGTTCAACGTCGAGCGGCTCGGCAATGCCGCGCGCTCGCTCGCCCTGGGCAGGCTGGCGTTCGGCATCGCCCGCGACCACGTGCTGCAGCGCGAGCAGTTCGGCCGCACCCTTGCCGACTTCCAGGGCGTCCAGTGGAAGTTCGCCGACATGGCCGTGGCTTTGGACGGCGCGGACCTGCTGCTGGAGCGTGCCGCGGCCAACGCGGCCGACGGTCTGCCCTCGGCCTACGAGACGTCGGTCGCCAAGCTGGCGGCCAACCAGGCTGGCTTCCAGGCCGCCGACCAGGCCATGCAGGTGATGGGCGCGATGGGCTACAGCACCGAGACTCTGGTCGAGTACTGTTTCCGCCGCACGCGAGGCTGGATGATCGCCGGTGGCTCCCTCGAGGTCCTGCGCAACCGGATCGCCGAGGGCGTGCTGGGCCGCCGGTTCAGCCAGCGGGCCCCGAAGTGACCGCCGAGCTCGCCGCCGCGCTGTTCGCGCCGCGCAGTGTGGCGCTGGTCGGCGCTTCGGCGGATCCCGCGAAGGCGTCGTCGCGGCCGCTGCGGTTCCTGCGGCGCAGCGGGTTCGCCGGCGCCGTCTACCCGGTCAACACCCGGGTCACCGAGATCGACGGCGAGCCGGCCTTCCCCTCGCTCGACGCCCTGCCCGAGGTGCCCGAGCACGCGTTCCTGATGACCCCGGCGGCGGCCACCGTCGACGCCGTCCGGCAGTGCGGCCGGCTGGGCGTGCCCGTGGTGACCGTCCTGTCCGGCGGCTTCGCCGAAGCCGGACCCGAGGGCGCCGCCCGGCAGCGGGAGCTCGTGGCCGTCGCCCGGGAGTCCGGCACCCGCGTCGTCGGACCGAGCAGCCTCGGCCTGGTCAACACCCGCACCGGCCTGACGCTCACCGCCAATGCGGCGTTCGCCGATCCGGACCTGAAGCAGGGCGGCATCTTCGTCGCCTCGCACTCCGGCAGCCTCATCGGCGCCTTGCTGTCCCGTGGCGCCGCGTGTTCCCACCTGGTGTCGGTCGGCGGCGAGGCCGACCTCGGAATCGGCGAGATCTGCGGCACGGCCGTGGCCGACCCGGACGTCACCGGGTTCCTGCTGTTCCTGGAAAACCTCCGCCACGCCGACGGCCTGCGCACCTTCGCCCGGGCGGCCGCGGCCCACGGAAAGCCGGTGCTGGCCTACAAACTGGGCCGCTCCCGCGCCGCGGCCGAGCTGGCCGTGTCCCACACCGGCTCCCTCGCGGGCGAGGACGACGTCGCCGCGGCCTTCCTCGCCGACTGCGGCATCGCCCGCGCCCACACCCTCGACGGCCTGCTCGAAGGACTGCCGCTGCTCGCACGGACACCGGTGTCGGGCGGCGCTCGCGTCGGCGTGGTGACGACCACCGGCGGGGGCGCCGCGATGGTCGTCGACCAGCTGGGCGTGCTGGGCATCGACGTCGCCGGGCCCACGCCGGCCACGCTGGCCCGGCTCGCCGACGCCGGAGCGCCCGCCGCGCCGGGGGTGATCGTCGACCTCACGCTGGCGGGCACCCGGTACGCAGTGATGTCCGCCGCCTTGGATGTGCTGCTGTCCTGCGGTGAGTTCGACCTCGTCGTCGCCGTGGTCGGGTCCTCGGCCCGGTTCGAGCCCGAGGTCGCGGTGCGCCCGATCGTCGACCGCGCCGACCGTCCCGGCCTGGCCGCGTTCCTGGTGCCCCACGCACCGGAGGCCCTCGCGATGCTCGCCGCGGCCGGTGTCCCTGCCTTCCGAACGCCCGAATCCTGCGCCGACGCGACCGCCGCGGCGCTCGCCCGCCAGGCCCCCCGCAGCGTGTCACCGCCCGCGCCCCGCGGGACCGGGCCGGTCCGACCGCTCGACGAGGCCGAGTCGTACGCCGTGCTGGCCGAAGTGGGAATCGAGGCCGCACCCCATCGGGTGCTCCCGGTGGACAGCCCGGACGCGGACGGCCTGCGGTTCCCGGTCGCGGTCAAGGCGTTGTCCGCCGCGCTCGGGCACAAGAGCGACGTCGGTGGCGTGGTGCTGGCGGTGGACACTGCCGCAGGGGTCCGCGAGGCGTCGGCACGGATTCGCGCCGACGTCGCCGCGCGAGCCGGGGTCGAGATTTCCGCGGTGCTGGTGCAGTCGATGGAGGCAGGCCTCGGCGAGGTGCTCGTGGGCTACCGCGTCGACCCGGATGTCGGGCCGCTCGTGCTGGTTGCCGCGGGCGGGGTGCTCACCGAGATCTACGCCGACCGCAGCCTGCGTCCGGCCCCGGTGGACCTCGACACCGCGCATCGCCTGCTCGGCGAGGTGAAGGGCATCGCGGCACTGCGGGGCCATCGTGGCGCCCCACGCGGTGACCTCGGCGCGCTGGCCCGGCTGGTCATGGCGGTGTCGGAACTGGCCATGCGCGGCGACGTCGTCGAAGCCGAGATCAACCCCGTGCTCGTCCGCCCGGACGGCGAAGGCGTCGTCGCGCTCGACGCCGTGGTCCGGTTGCGCGACGGGTCGACGAACGGAGACGCAGCGTGATCCCCCACCCCGAACCCCGGATGCTCATCGACGGCCGCTGGACCCGGGGATCCGGGACGGAAACCCGCCCGGTCGAGAACCCGGCAACCGGCGAAACCCTCGCCGACCTACCGGTCGCCACCGCCGCGGACCTCGACGAGGCCCTGGACGCCGCGCGCCGGGCGTTCCCCGGCTGGCGCCGGACCTCCCCGCTCGAGCGGAGCCGGGTGCTGCGCGACGGCGCCCGGCTGATCCGCGACCGGGCCGGCGACCTGGCCATGGTCATCACCCTCGAGCTGGGCAAGCCCCTGGCCGAGTCGCGCGCGGAGGTCCTGCTGGCCGCCGAGCACCTCGAATGGGCGGCCGAAGAGGCCCGCCGCTCGTACGGCCTGGTCATCCCGGCGCGTGATCCGGACACCGTGCAGCACACCGTGCTCGAACCGGTCGGCGTGGTCGCGGCGTTCGCGCCGTGGAACGCGCCGGCGGTGACGCCGTCGCGCAAGATCGGCGGCGCGCTGGCCGCTGGGTGCTCGATGATCCTCAAACCGGCCGAGGAAACCCCGACGGCGGCGCTGATGATGGCCGCGGCGCTGGCGGAAGCCGGGCTCCCCGGCGGCGTGCTCAACGTGGTGTTCGGCGACCCGCCGATGATCGGGCGCCACCTGGTGACCTCGCCGACCGTGCAGGCGGTCACCTTCACCGGCTCCACCGCGGTCGGCGCCGAACTGCGGACGCTGGGCGCCCCATCGATGACCCGGATGACCATGGAGCTCGGCGGGCATGCGCCGGTCCTGGTGCTCGCCGACGCCGACGTCGAGTCGGTCGCGCGGTCGGCCGTGCCGGCGTGCTACCGCAACTCCGGCCAGGTGTGTACCTCCCCCACCCGGTTCCTCGTCCACGCCGCCGTGTACGACCGGTTCCTGTCCGCGTTCGTCGACGCGGTCCGCGGCCGCAAGGTCGGCGACGGCCGGGCCGACGGTGTCCAGATGGGACCGGTCGCGACCGAACGGCGGCTGCGGGCGCTGACCGAAATGACGGCCGACGCGCGCGCTCGCGGCGCCGTCGTGGAGACCGGCGGCGAGCGGATCGGCGACACCGGGTGGTTCTTCGCCCCGGCCGTGCTGACGTCGGTGCCGCCGCATTCCCTCGCCGGCACGGTCGAGCCGTTCGGCCCGCTGAAGACCGTGACCCCGTTCGACGACCTGGACGAGGCACTGGCGGAAGCGAACCGGCTGCCGTACGGCTTGGCGTCGTACGCGTGGACTGCCGACTCACGCGCGGCGGCGCACATCACGCGTGAGCTGGAAGCCGGGTCAGTGGCGGTCAACAGCTGGCGGCCCTCTCTGCCGGAAACCCCGTTCGGTGGCTTCCACCTCAGCGGCGTCGGCACCGAGGGCGGGGCGGAGGGCCTGCGCGGCTTCCAGCGGCTCAAGTACGTGAGCCGGAGCTGATCATGCCGCAGCCTGGAAGCGTGGCGGGTCGTGGGCTTTGTTGCGTAAGGGTCTTCGCTGCGGATCCAGCCAGGCGGGCGGAATCCAGTAGACCACTCCGCGGTCGAGCCGGATGTCCCAGCCGCCGTGGTGGATCAGGTGGTGGCACCGTTCGCAGACGAGCGCGAGATCGTTGAGGTTCGTCTTGCCGCCCTGCGTCGCCCAGAAAATGATGTGGTGTGGCGTTGTCCACTTCGGACCGCGGTCGCAGCCGGGCCGGGTGCATCCCTTGTCCCGGATCGCCAACGCCCGTCGCTGCGCCGAAGTCGCGGTGCGTGCGGCACGGCCGAGGTCGAGGACTTGACCTTCGCCACCCAGCACCGCCGGGTAGATCTTGGCGTCGCACAGCAGCCGCCGCAGCTGTGACGTGGTCATCGTGTCGCCGTTGTCCAGCGGCACCGACCCTGCCTCGCGCCGCAGATCTTCCAGCTGGACCGTCACGGTCGCGACGGCGCGTTCGCCGGCCCGCAACGGCAGGTCCTCGGCTCGTGCGGCCAGTTCGAAGATCGCCGCGACGGCGTCGCCCTGGCGTTCGGCGGTGGTGCGGGCGTCCGGTTCGCCGTGCTCGTCCTTCGGCTCCGGTTTCGCCAGTGGCACGAAGAGATCCTCGGCGAGGCGCCCGGTTTCGGAGTCGAACTCGCCGGAGAACCGCAGGCGCCCGTCACGCGTCCAGTGGTAACGGAACTCCCGCTTCGGCCGCGCCAGCTCCTCCTCGCGGTCCTTCGGTTCCTTGCGCTCCAGATCCCAGTAGGCAAGCAGGCGTTGTCCGGCTTTGCGCACGGTCGACGGAATCGCTTGCCGGGCCAGGGCTACCAGGGTCGCCTCGTCCTCGGCAAGCTGCGGCGTCTCGAGCGTGCCCGGGGCCTGAGCCAGTACCGCGACGATCTCCGCGGCATGTTCGGCGGCGATCTCTCCCGCGGCGAGCGCTGCCCGCACCAGTGGAAGACCGGAAGTGGCGATCGCCACCCGGGCACGGGCCTCCTGCCATGACACCCGCAGGTTCCCCACCAGGAACGCCGCGGTGTCCCGGCAGCCGTTCGACGGACCGAGGCCGCGCCGGTCGGCCTCGGCCACCAGCTCCAGGTTCCGTGCATACGCGATCCGCAGGCGTTTCTCGGTGGCACAAAGCATCGAGGCGAGCTCTCCGTCGGAGAGCTGCCACGCTGCGGTCTGCTCGGTCTCGGCCATACCTCCAAGCTACGCGAACGCGTGTTCGACCACCATCACACGATCAGGTAGATCACGACCGTCTGTCCACATTAGACGTCCGACCTACAGCCCTGCCCACTCCTGGTACACCTTGAGCACGGCGACGACATCCTCGTTCCCGAGGCCTTTGGCGCGGGCCATCTCGAAGATCTGGTGCACGATGCTCGCCGCCGGCATCACGTAGTCACTGTCGTGGGCCAGTTCCAGCCCGAGCCGGATGTCCTTCTCCCCCAGCGCCACGGCGAACCGGGCGTGGTAGTCGTCGGCCAGCGCGTACGGCCAGCGCTTGAGGAAGTGGAACGAGCGACCCCCCGAGCGGCTCAGCACGTCGAACAGCTCGTGCCGGTCCAAACCGAGGCGCACGCCGAGGGTGAACGCCTCCGCGGCGACCACGATGCTGCCCATGGCCATCAGGTTGTTGAGCAGCTTCACCGTCTTGCCGTGGCCGACCGCGCCGACGTGCTCGATCGAGCCGAGGGCCTCCAGCACCGGCCGGGCACGCTCCAAGGCGTCGTCGGAGGCCCCGACGAGCTGGACGAGCTTGCCGGAGAGGGCTTCGCCCGGGCCGCCGCTGACCGGGCAGTCGACGACCGCGACCTCGTGCGGCCGGGCCGCGTCGGCGACCGCCTTGACCGTGTCGGGCAGGGTCGTGCTCAGCTCGACCAGGACGCGGCCCGCCCAGCTTTTCAGGACGCCGCTGCCGATCACGGCGTCGCGGACGATCCGGTCGTTGGGCAGGCTGGTGACGATCACGTCCGCCGCTCCGGCGCCGGCCGGGTCGCACGCCGTGGCCCCCAGCTCGACGAGCCGGGCGACGGCCGCCGGATCGATGTCGTGGACGAGCGTGGGAAAGCCGCAGGAAAGCAGCCGTTCCGCCACCGCCCCGCCCATGGTGCCCAGGCCGATCACCGCGGTACTGATCATGGCTGCTCCTCAGGCTCGATAGGGGTCAGTTCGACTGCCACGTCGTCGAAGTACGGCCCGGCCACCGGGTAGCGCCGCAGGACCGCGGGATCGTGGCCGGGCACGATGTGACCGCCCGGCCCGGCCAGCTCGCGCAGCCGGTCGAACGCGGCGTGCGCGCCGCTCACCGAGTCCAGGGCCGAATAGGGCCGGTCGGTTTCGAGGTTGACGTAGTAGTGGGCGGCATCGGACGCGAGCACGACCACGCCGTGCGCGGTCTCCACCCGCACCACCTGCATCCCGGCGGTGTGTCCGCCGACCAGGTGCAGTGACAGGCCCGGCGCGACGGTGACGTCCCCGTCGACCCAGCGCACCCGGCCGTCGAGGTTCAACGCGACCACGTCGGTGATGTCCTCGCTCATCACGACCCGGCGGAACGACGGACGGCTCGCCCCGGGGCCGGTCCAGAACGCCAGTTCCCGCCGCTGCACCCAGAACCGGGCCTGGGGGAACCGGCCGAGCTCGCCGCAGTGGTCGAAGTGCAGGTGCGTGAGCAGCACGTCGGTCAGCTGTTCGGGGTCGGCCCCCAGCGCGCGCACCGCGTCGAGCGGGTCCCCGCGCAGGCAATCTTCCCGGTCGCGTTTCCGGGCCACCTCGCAGCCGAAGCCGGTGTCCACCAGGAACGTCCCGGCCGGTCCGGTGACCAGCCAGAGGTAGTACGCCATCGCCCGCGGCTCGTCGGCGGGCGTGGCGTGGTGGAAGACCTCGGCGGCCGCGACGTCGTCGCGATGGGCGTAGCGGATGGCGAACACCCGGAAGTTCCCGGTCATCGCGAGATCAACGCGGGCAGTCCCGCCTCCATCAGCTTCTCGGCCTCGTCGACGATCCGGCCGACCAGCTCGCCCACGGTGGGAATATCGTCGATGAGCCCTTGGGCACAGCCCGCCGTCCAGATCCCCGCGTCCAGGTCGCCGGTCCGGAACACTTCACGGCCGCGCACTCCGGCGACCAGGTCGCGGATGTCGGCGAACTGCGCGCCTTCGTCCAGCATCCGCACGACGTCGACGCTGACCTTGTTGCGCGCCACCCGTGCGGTGTTGCGCAACGGGCGGAAGATCAGTTCGGTGTTCCGCTCGTCGCCGTCCACAATGGCCTGTTTGACCCGCTCGTGCACCGGCGCCTCGACGGTGCACAGGAAGCGGGTGCCCATGTTGACGCCGTCCGCGCCGAGGGCGAGCGCGGCAACCAGCCCACGACCGTCGGCGAAGCCGCCCGAGGCGATCACCGGGATGGCGAGGCGGCGGACGGTGGCCGGGATCAGCACCAGGCCGGGGATGTCGTCCTCGCCGGGGTGCCCGGCGCACTCGAAGCCGTCGATGCTGACGCCGTCGACGCCGACCGACTGCGCCTTGACCGCGTGCCGCACGCTGGTGCACTTGTGCAGCACCTTGATCCCGGCCTCGTGGAAGTGCGGCAGGTGCGGTTCCGGGTTGGACCCGGCGGTCTCCACGATCGGCACCCCGGACTCGACGATGGCCGCGCGGTACTCGGCGTAGGGCGGCGGCTTGATGCTCGGCAGGATCGTCAGGTTGACGCCGAACGGCTGGTCGGTCAGGTCCCGGCAGCGGCCGATCTCGCGGACCAGTTCCTCGGGGCTGGGCTGGGTCAGCGCGGTGATCAGCCCGAGGGCGCCGGCGTTCGCGACGGCGGCGACGAGCGGCGCGATGCCGACCCACTGCATCCCGCCCTGCACGATCGGGTGCCGGATGCCGAAGACTTCGGTGAAGCGCGTCTGGATCATCTTCTGTCTCCCGGAGTCGGCACGGTCACGTCGAAGCTTATCAGTTAGATAGTTAATCTGATTGCTACAATCTACCTGATACTCGCCGAACTCAGGAGGTACCCGTGACCGAAGTCGTCATCGTCGAGGCGGTCCGGTCGGCGGTCGGCAAGCGACGGGGAACGCTGTCCGGGTACCGCGCCCCCGAGTTGCTGGGCGACGTGCTCGCCGCGCTCTTCGACCGGACCGGCCTGGACCCCGCGCTGGTGGGCCAGGTCGTCGGCGGCTGCGTCGGCCAGGTGGGCCAGCAGGGCGGCAACGTCGCCCGCAACGCTTGGCTGGGCGCGGGACTGCCGCTGGAAGTCCCGGCGAGCACCGTGACGGTCCAGTGCGGGTCCGCGCAGCAGGCGCACACCCTCGCCCACGGGCTCGTCGCCGGCGGCCTGTCCGACATCGCCGTCGCGTGCGGGGTCGAGTCGATGAGTCAGGTGCCGATGGGCTCGAGCACGATCGCCGCGCTCGGCGACAGCCGCGGTGGCCGGTACACCGAGCACTGGGAGGCGACCACGCAGTTCGAGGCCGCCGAGCGGATCGCGGAACGCTGGGAACTCGACCGCGGCGAACTGGACGCCTTCGCGACGCTGTCCCAGCACCGCGCCGCCCAGGCCGTCGCCGAGGGGCGCTTCCGCAGCCAGATCGTCCCGGTCAAGGTGACCGGCGAGCAGGGCCTGACGACGTTCGACACCGACGAGTGCCCGCGCCCGACCAGTCTCGAGGTCCTGGGCACGCTCAAGCCCAACCTGCCGGACCGCACCCCGGCGCGGCACACGGCGGGATCGTCGTCGCAGATCGCCGACGGCGCCTCGGCGGTCCTCATGATGACCGCCGAACGGGCCGAGCAACTCGGGCTGCGGCCACGGGCCCGGATCGTGGACTCCGTGCTGGTCGGCAGTGACCCGGAGCTGATGCTGACCGGGCCGATCCCCGCCACGCGCAAGCTGCTGATGCGCACCGGGCTCACCCTCGACGACCTCGATCTGGTCGAGATCAACGAGGCCTTCGCCTCGGTGGTGCTGGCCTGGCAGCGGGACACCGGCGTGGACCTCGACCGCGTCAACCCCAACGGCGGCGCGATCGCGCTCGGCCACCCGCTCGGCGGCACCGGCGGAATCCTGATCACGAAGGCGCTCCACGAACTGGAGCGCACCGGCGGCCGCCGGGCCCTGGTCACCATGTGCTGCGGCGGCGGCCTCGGCACCGGCACGCTGATCGAGCGGCTCGGCTGATGCCCGGACCGCTCGACGGGATCCGGGTGCTGGAGCTCGCCGGGCTCGGCCCGGCGCCCTACACCGCCATGATGCTGGCCGACATGGGCGCGGACGTCCTGCGCGTCGACCGCCCGGTGTCCACCCTCAAGGGCGACCCGGCCAAGGCCGTGCTCAACCGCGGACGGCGGTCCGTGGTCGTCGACCTCAAGGCACCCGGGGGCGCGGAAACGGTCCTGCGGCTGGCCGAACGCGCGGACGTGCTCGTCGAGGGCTTCCGGCCCGGCGTCATGGAACGGCTGGGCCTCGGCCCCGACGTGTGCCTGCACCGCAACCCGCGCCTGGTCTACGGCCGGATGACCGGCTGGGGTCAGCACGGCCCGCTGGCCCCGGCCGCCGGTCACGACCTCAACTACCTCGCCCTGTCAGGGGCCCTGCGGCTGTTCGCGCGGCGCGGGCAACCTCCGGCGACCCCGCCCGGGCTGGTCGCCGACTTCGGCGGTGGCGGGATGATGCTGGCCTTCGGCGTCGTCTGCGCGCTGCTCGAAACGTCCCGTTCGGGCCTCGGCCAGGTGATCGACGCGGCGATGATCGACGGGGTGGCCTCGCTCACCGCGATGCTGCACGGCTTCCTCGCCCAGGACCGCTGGGTGGACGAGGTCGGGGTCAACTTCTCCGACGGCGGCTCCCCGCACTACGACGTCCACGAAACCGCGGACGGCCGGTTTGTCGCGGTCGCCGCCGCGGAGCCGCAGTTCTACACCGAGTTCCTGGAACTGCTGGGTCTCGATCCGCGAGCGGTCCCCGATCGCGACGACCCGGCCCAGCGGGAAGCGCTGCGCGAGATCATCGCCGACGTCCTGCGTTCACGGACCCGGGACGAGTGGGAGAAGGTGTTCGACGGCACCGACGCCTGTGTCACGCCGGTGCTGAGCCTGACCGAGGCACCAGCCCACCCGCACAACCGGGCCCGGGAGGTGTTCACGACGGCGTTCGACGTGGTGCAGCCGGCCCCGGCGCCACGCCTGGAGCGCACGCCGGGCGCGATCGCGGGCCCGCCGCCGCGCCCGGGCGAGGGTTCGGTGTCCGCCCTGCGCGACTGGGGGCTGGCCGACGACGAGATCGCGAAACTCCGGGACGAAGGCGTGATCGGCGCCGAACCGGCTTGAACTCCCGGTGTCCTGCCCGTCGAGCGACTGGGCAGGACACCGGGAAGCATTTCCGGTCAGGCCGGGGTCGCGATGGTTTTGGCCTGGAGGTACTCGCGGAAGCCGTCCTCACCGTGCTCGCGGCCGACGCCGCTGATGCCGTAGCCCCCGAACGGCGTGTCCGGCGAGAGGTAGAACGACGGGCCGATATTGACGGTGCCCGCCTTCATGCGGTTCGCCAGCCGCAAGGCCCGCTCGGGGTCCCGGGTCTGGATGTAGGAGGAGAGCCCGTACCGGGAGTTGTTGGCGACCCGCACCGCTTCGTCGTCATCTCCGTCGTAGCGCACCACGGTCAGCACGGGACCGAAGACCTCGGTCTGCGCGAGCTCGGCGTTCTCGTCGACGTCGGCGACCAGGGTCGGCTCGTACCAGAAACCCCGGCCACCGGTCGGCGAGTCGCCGCGGCGGCCGCCGGCGAGCACCCGCGCGCCCGCGTCGCGTGCCCGGTCCACCAGTCCCGTCATCCGCGCGAGTTGAGCCGCGTTGATGATCGGGCCGACGAAATTGACCGGGTCCGTCGGGTCGCCCCACGGCAGCCCCTTGATGGCGGCGGTCAGCGCGTCGAGCACCTCGTCGTACCGCGAGGCGTGGACGACCAGCCGGGTCGCGAGCGCGCAGCCCTGCCCGCTGTTGGACATGCACATGCCGATGGTCATCGGGAGGGCGACGGCCAGGTCGGCGTCGTCGAGGATGATGTTGGCGGACTTGCCGCCGAGCTCCAGGCAGACCTTGCGGATGCCGGCGGCGCCGCGCTCGTAGATCCGCTGCCCCACCGCCGGCGAGCCGGTGAAGTGGTACATGTCCACCCGCGGATCACCGGTCAGCGCCTCACCCGCCACCGCCTTGTCGCGCGAGCTGAGCACGTTCAGCACGCCGGGCGGCAGGTCCGTCTGCTCGTGCGCGATCCTGGCGATGAAGGCGCCGGTCAGCGGCGTGTCCGGAGCCGTCTTGAGCACGACGGTGTTGCCGGTGGCCAGCGCGTGCTGGATCTTCCAGATGTCGGTCATGAACGGCGCGTTCCACGGCGTGATCGCGCCGACGACACCGTACGGCTCGTACCGGACCCGGCGGTTGCTCAGCGGTCCGACACCCTGGTGCGGGCCGGAGTCGCGCTCCCACGGGAACCGCTCGACCAGGTCGTTGAAGAAGGACATGTCCTCGATCATCACGTCGATGTGCGCGGCGATGTTCGAGATCGGGGTACCGGCTTCGGCGATCTGGATCGACGCGGCCGTGGCGCTTTCCTTGCGCAGCGCCTCTTGTAACTGGCGCAGGACGCGTGCGCGGAACGCGTGCTCGGTGGCCCACGAGGTCTCGTCGGCGGCACGCCGGGCGGCGGTGACCGCGGCGGCGACGTCGTCGGGCCCGCCGTCGGCGGCCATGCCGACGAGCGACTCGTCGGCCGGGTTCAGGACTTCGAACCGCCCGCCTCCCGCCGCTTCGCGGAACTCCCCGTCGATGTACAACCGGCCCTCGGGCTCTGCGTCGAGTGTCATGGGTTCCTCCGGACTTCGTTGTCGGCTTGGATTCCGATGCGCTGGGCGAGTTGTTCGCGGTGGAAGTCCGGGCCGCCGAGGAACAGGGCGCTGTTCTTCGCCCGCTTGAAGTACAGGTGGGCCGGGTGTTCCCAGGTGTAGCCGATGCCGCCGTGGATCTGGATGTTCTCCCCCGCCGTCAGCAGGTAGGCATCGGAGCAGAACGCTTTGGTGAGGCTGGCCGTCGCGGCCAGGTCGGGCGCGTCCGTCGCGGCGGCCCACAGCGCGTAGTAGACCGCCGACCGGGCCGCCTCGATCTCCACCAGCATCGTGGCGCACTTGTGCTTGATCGCCTGGAAGGAGCCGATCGGGCGGCCGAACTGTTCCCGCACACCGGCGTAGGCCACCGCCATGTCGAGGGTTCGTTGCGCGCCGCCTAGCATCTCCGCGCTCACCGCGATGGCCGTCAGGTCCAGCATCCGGTCGACGGCGGCCCAGCCGTCGTCGAGAGTGCCGATCAGCCGGGCAGAGGTGGCGATACAGGTCAACCGCCCCTGCTTGCGCGTCTGGTCCAGCACCGGCAGCGGCTGCCGATCCAGCCCCGCGGCTCCCGGCTCGACGGCGAAGACCCCGAGACCGGCCTCGGCCCGCGCGACCACCAGCACGAGGTCGGCGCTCAGCAGGTCCAGGACGAACGACTTGTGGCCGTCGAGCACCCAGCCTTCGCCGGTGTGCGCAGCCCGCATCCCGACGCTCTCGCTCGTCCACTTCCCGCCGTCCTCGGCGAGCGCGACGGTGCCGATCAGCCGCCCGTCGGCCAGCCCGGGCAGGTAGTCGCGCTTCGCCGCCTCGTCGCCGGTGGCCAGCAGCAGGGTCGTGGCCATCACAACGGACGCGAGGAACGGGGTGACCGCCAGCGCCCGGCCCAGCTCCTCCAGCACGACACCGAGTTCGACGAAGGTGTACCCGGCGCCGCCGTACTCCTCCGGCACCGCCAGCCCGGCGAGGCCCAGCTCGCCGCACATCTTCGTCCACATCGGACGATCATGGAGCTCGTCGGCGGCCATCAGCCGCCGCACGACCGGTTCCGGCGAGAAGTCCGCCAGGAACTCCCGCACGACCGACTGCAGCTCTCCCTGCTCCTTGTCCAGCGCGAACCGCACGGCCGACCTCCGAGGCTCAGGGTTTGCGGGCGGACCGCGCGCGGAACGCCTCGGGGACGGCGCGGAACTCCGCGGTGTCGTGCGACTGGCTTTCGGCGGCCAGCCCGTAGCCCAGCACCGAGACCGCCGCCTGGCGGACCCATTGGTTGAGCACCGCCTTGGTGTCCTGGATCGCCTGCGGGGGCAGCGCGGCGAGCCGGTGGGCGAACGCGAGCGCGTCGGCCAGCAGCGACTCGGCGGGCACGACCCGGTTGGCGAGCCCCAGCTCGACGGCAGTCGCGGCCGGCACCCGGTCGCCGGTCAACAGGAACTCCTTGGCGCGCAACAGGCCCGTGTTCAGGGGCCAGGTCGCCGCGGCGCCGTCCCCGGCGACCAGCGCCACCGTGACGTGCGGGTCGGCGAGGAAGGCGTGCTCGGCGATGAAGACCATGTCGCAGGCGGTGACCAGGGTCGCGCCCAGGCCGACCGCCGGGCCGTTGACGGCCGCGACGACCGGCAGGTGCAGGCCGACCAGCTCGTCGAACAGGCGGCGCCCGACGCGCAGCGTCCGACGGCGTTCCTCGATGTCGTTCGCGTGCCGTTCGAAGGTTTCCAGATCGCCGCCCGCGCTGAACGCCCGACCGGCGCCGGTCAGCACGACCGCGCGCGCGTCGCGGTCCAGGCTCAGGTCGGCCAGCACCCGGGGCAGCGCGTGGTGCAGTTCGGCGTCGAACGCGTTGAGCGTGTCCGGCCGGTTGAGGGTCAGCACCCGGACCGGGCCGTCGGCGGTGACCAGGACGGCGTCGTCGGCCATTTCACGCCCCCGTCTCGGCGAAGTCGGCGCCGCGGATGAGCCGGACCGGCCGGTACACCGCGACTTCCTCACCCCGCTGGTTCCGGATCGAACAGCGGCTGGTGACAACCCCGCGCCCCGGCTTGCTGGACGGGCGCGACTCGATCGTCCGCACCACGACGTGCAGCGTGTCGCCGACGTAGGTGGGCTCCGCGATGTCGAGATCCACGTGCACCAGGGCCAGCCCGGTGCCGTGCAGCGCGTTCGTCTGCAGTACCAGCCCTTCGGCGAACACGTAGACCAGGCCGCCCGGGACCAGCCGGCCCGAGTAGCCGCCCGCCTTCGCGTGCCCGGCGTCGTAGAACAACGGCTCGGTGAAGCCGCCCAGCGCGACGAAGTTGACCAGGTCGGTCTCGGTGATGGTGCGTGCCGAGGTCCGGAAGGCCGAGCCCACCGCCATCCGGTCCCAGGTCAGTCCGGCCGCCAGCAGCGGAGCTTCACCGTCGTCTGTCACGTCGGACATCCCTTCTAATTATCTAACCTATCTTACTGTTTATACACCGACGGGATCGGCGAAGCGAGCCCCTCCTGCGCAAGACTGGACACGAGCTCCCCGCCGCGGGTGAAGACCTTCCCGGACGCGAGGCCACGGCCGTCGCAGGCACGGGACGACCGCTGCACCACCAGATGCCATTCGTCGACCCCGAACGGCCGATGGAACCAGACGGTGTGGTTGAGGGAGGTCATCAGCCATGTCTTGCGCGAACCGCGTTCGTGCGGCAGCCGGATCGAGGCGACCAGGGTCAGGTCGCTGGCGTATAGCCACCGGCACGCGTGGATCGCGGGATCGTCCGGCACCGGGCCGGCGGCGCGGTACCACAGCGCCCGGGTGCCTGCCTGGTCCGCGCCGGCCGGCACCGGTCGCAGCTCCACCGACGGATCGCCGAGGAGCCACTGCGGCCACACGGCGGCCGCTTCGGTCCAGCCTTCGACGCCGCCGAGTTCCTCGGGCGCCGGAACCACCGGCATCCGGTCGCCGTGCTCGAACGCCCCCGATCCGGCGTGGAACGAGAACATCGCCGTGAAGATGAGCCTGCCCTCCTGCTCGACGTCCACCCGGCGCTGGGAAAACGCCCGGCCGTCGCGCAGCCGGGCGACGCGAAGCCACAGTGGCACGGAGGGATTGCCGGGGCGCAGGTAACTCGCCTGCGCGACGTGCACCGCCCGATCGGCGGACACCGTGCCCTGCGCGGCCGCCAAGGCTCGCGCGGCGGCCTCGCCGCCGAACATCCGGGCGGAGCGACCCGACGGCGACGCGACGAAGACGTCCCCCTCCAGGCGTTCCAGCTCCGACAGCCAGGCGAGCGGGTCGGTCAGCGAGCGGTTCACTTGGCCTCCTATCAGTTAACTGATATAGATAATAGAGCGACTTGAGCGCGGAGGACAGGGATGACAGATCGCACGCCGTTGTGGATCGACCTCGTGGCCGAGGCCATCGAGGCCGGCCGCGACCGGGTCCTGGTCGTCCCGGGGGACGATCCCGGCGCCGGCTGGACCGGCGCCGAGTTCACCCGGCGGATCGGCGGCGCGGCGGCCCTGCTCGACCGGGCCGGCTGCCCGCCCGGCACCGTCGTCCCGGCGCTGATAACGACCCGGCCCGAGGCCATGGCGGTCGTCGTCGCCGGTGCCGTGACCCGGCGACCGGTCGCTCCCCTGTCCCCGCGGCTCACGGTGGCCGAACTCGCGGACTGCGTCGGCGATCTCGACTCCCCGGTCGTCCTGTGCGAACCCGGTTCCCTCGACCTTGGCCGGGCTTTGGCCGAGGTATGCGGACGGGA
Source organism: Amycolatopsis balhimycina FH 1894 (assembly GCF_000384295.1). Taxonomy (NCBI): domain Bacteria; kingdom Bacillati; phylum Actinomycetota; class Actinomycetes; order Pseudonocardiales; family Pseudonocardiaceae; genus Amycolatopsis; species Amycolatopsis balhimycina. The sequence goes on from NZ_KB913037.1 coordinate 1,703,410, forward strand.
GCTGGTGCCGGTCGGAGAACTGGCCCCGGCGACGCCGCCGCCCCTGTCCGCCGCCGCGGACGCCACCGCGTTCGTACTGCACACGTCCGGCACCACCGGGCGGCCACGGCGGGTCGACGTCCGCCAGGACCGGATGGGCGCCCGCGCGGTCGTCAACGCCCGGCTGACCCGGCTCGACGCCGGCAGCGTCTACAGCGCGAGCTCGCCGTTCCACCACATCGGCGGGCTCGGTGCCTTCGCGGTGGCGCTGGCCACCGGCGCCCGGATCGTGACGTTCCCCCGGTTCACCGTGGACGCCTGGCAGAGCCTGGGCCGCCTCGGCGTCACCCACGCGCAGGCGGTGCCGTCGATGATCGAGATGCTGCTGCGAGCGGACGCCTTCGCGCTCCCCACCTTGCGGCTGCTGCAGTACGGCGCGTCCCCGATCCACCCCGGCACGCTGCGCCGGGCACTGGCCGCGATGCCCGGAGCCGCCTTCGTGAACCTCTTCGGGCAGACCGAGGGCGCACCCCTCACCTGCCTGTCCCCCGAAGACCACGAGCGGGCGGCGGACGGCGACGAAGAACTGCTGAAGTCCGTCGGGACGCCCGTCGACGAAGTCGAGCTGACGGTGCACGAGCCGGACGAAGAGGGTGTCGGCGAGGTGTGGGCGCGCGGTGCGCACCTGTTCGCCCCGGGAGCCGACGGGTGGCTGCGCACGGGCGACCTCGGCCGCGTCGACGAGCGCGGGTACGTGTTCCTGGCCGGCCGCAAGGGCGACATGATCATCCGCGGCGGGGAGAACGTCTACCCCCTCGAGGTAGAGCAGACCCTCACCCGCCACGACGACGTCGAAGAGGCCGCCGTGGTCGGTGTGCCCGACGAACGGGTCGGCGAGGCCGTGAAGGCGTTCGTCGTCCCCCGCGACCTCTCGGCCCCGCCGGATCCCGGCGAGCTGCGCGCCTTCGCCCGGACGACGCTCGCCGGGTTCAAGGTGCCCGAGCTGTGGGAGTTCGTGCCCGCCCTGCCCCGAAACCCGAACGGCAAGGTCCTGCGCCGAGCCCTCACCCAGCCCACTCGTTGACGGAGGCCAGCGTGGACCTGAGCTACCCACCCGAGGTGCAGCAGTTCCGGGACGAGGTGCGGGCGTTCATCGCCGCCAACGTTCCACCGGACTGGCACGGTCTTGGCGCACTCGACACCGACGAGGCGAAGGCATTCGTCGAGCAGTGGCGCCGGGTGCTCGCCGAGCACGGCTATCTGGCCCCCGCGTGGCCGGTCGAGTACGGCGGCGGCGGGATGGACCGGCTGCGGCAGGTGGTCCTCGTCGAGGAGCTGGCGAAGGCGGGACTCCCGGCGAGTGGGTCCCAGGACGTCTTCGGCATCAAGATGATCGGCAACCTGCTGCTCCGGTACGGCACCGACGAGCAGAAGCGGTACTTCCTCCCCCGCATCATCAGCGGCGAGGACAGGTGGTGCCAAGGCTTCTCCGAGCCCGGCGCCGGCTCCGACCTGGCGGCCCTGCGTACCCGTGCCGCGCTGGTGGACGGCGAGTGGGTCGTCGACGGGCAGAAAGTGTGGACGTCACAGGCCCAGAGTGCCGACTGGATCTTCCTGCTCGCCCGCACCGACCCCGCCGCCGGCCGCCACCGCGGCATCACGATGCTGCTGGTCCCGCTGGACCAGTCCGGAGTGGACATCCGCCCGATCACCATGATCACCGGCGACACCGGGTTCAACGAAGTCTTCTTCACCGGCGTACGCACCGCCGAAGCGAACGTCGTCGGCGAGGTCGGCGAAGGCTGGGCTGTCGCCATGAGCCTGCTGGGCCTCGAACGCGGCGACGAAGCGGCGACCAACCCGATCATGTTCCGGGCCGAGATCGACCGGCTCATCGAGCTGGCGCGCGAACGCGGCGTCGACGGCGACCCGGTCGTCCGGCAGCGGCTGGCCCGCTGCTACAGCCGCGCCGAGATCATGCGGCACCTCGGCAACCGCGTCCTGACGCGCTGGCTGCGCGGCGAGCCGACGGGCACCGAAGCGTCGGTGTCGAAGCTGTACTGGAGCGAGCACCACCGGGCGGTCACCGAGCTGGCCATGGACATCCTCGGGCCCGAGTCGATGGTGCCGACCGGCCGCGGCCCGCTGCGCCACTACCGCACCGACGACCCCGGCGCCCCCAACTCGACGGCGTCCTGGGCCACGGTGTGGCTGCACGCGGTGTCCGGCACGATCTACGCCGGCACGTCGGAAGTGCAGCGCAACATCCTGGCCGAGTCGGCACTGGGCATGCCGCGTGAACCCCGACCGGACAGGAGCCCCCGATGAGCGAAATCGTCACCCGGACCGTGGCCGACGGCGTCGCCGTCCTGACCTTGAACCGGCCGGAACGGCACAACGCGTGGTCGGTCGAGCTGGAGAACCGGTACTACGACTTGCTGCGCGAGGCCGAGCGCGACCCGGACGTCCGGGTCGTCGTGGTCACCGGCGCGGGCCGCAGTTTCTGCCCGGGCATGGACACGGCCGCGCTGGCCGACCAGGTGGCCACCGGCATCTCGACCAACCCCCACCTGCGGCAGCCGATGACCACGCCGACGAGGATCGCCAAGCCCGTGATCGCCGCTGTCAACGGGGCCTGCGCCGGGATCGGCCTGATCGCCGCGCTCAACTGCGACCTCCGGTTCGTCTCCGCCACGGCGAAGCTGACGACGGCGTTCGTCCAGCGCGGGATCATGGCCGAGCACGGGCTGGCCTGGACGCTCCCCCGGCTGATCGGCACTTCGCGCGCGCTGGACCTGCTGCTCTCGGGCCGGGTCGTGCTCGGCGAAGAGGCCGTCGCGTTGGGGCTGGCGGATCGGGTCTTCGCCCCTGCCGAGCTGATGCCGAAGACCCTGGACTACGCCAAGTCGTTGGCGGCGAACAGTTCGCCGGTGGCGATGGGGACCATCAAGCGGCAGGTCTACGCGAGCTGGGAGACCTCGATGGAGGAGTCCCGGGTGACGGCGATCCGGTTCTGGATGGGGCACCTGCGCGGCCACCCCGACTTCAAGGAAGGCGTCGAAAGCTTCCTCGAGAAGCGGCCGTCGCTGTTCGAGCCGTGGGACCCGGCGATGCCCGCCGAGCCCGACCCCCTGCCGGGGAACCAGCCCGGACGGCCCGGTCGGGATCCATCGACCGGGCCGTCCGAACAGGGCCACCGCAACGAGTGGCCAGGACGCAAGAACCCTAGTGATCGTTGAGGTAGTAGTGGGTGCTCGCGTGCTGGAAGTTCGTACCCAGGTAGACCGTGACGCCGATGTTCACGTGTTCCGGGAGGTCGTGCTTGCCGCCATCAGAAGCCCTGGCCGTGGCGCAAGATCCCAATCCACCGGAGGCGACGAGCAAGTAACGTTCGGGGTAGGCGCCCGAACTGTCCTGGACGGCGATACTGGCCCGGGCAGCGAGTCCGTCGGCCGCCGAGTCGCAGACGGACACGACGTCGCCGTTCTCTTCAACGTAGACAGTGCCACCCTTGTCGGCGTCCGTGGTTTTCCACGTGTGGTCCCAGCTGCCGCCGGGCGGGTCCACGGTCGCCGATGCCGACGTCGCGGTCATGAGTGTCCCGCCGGCGACGAAAGCAGTCGTTGCGACCAAAGCCGCGATCTTGTTACGCATCGTATGACTCCCATTCTCATACTCGCACAGGGAAATTCGGGCGAGCTGTATTTGATTCAGGCTTTTCCGGCCGGCGTCAGGGCTTCTCGAAGTGCTGGTAGTCGATCGGGGTGTCCCAGGAGCCGCCCCAGGTCCAGCCGCGGGTGGTGAAGGCCCGCTCGGTGACGTCGCCCGCGTGGATCATGCCCGGCACGTTCTGCGTGCGGTCGACGTAAGGCGCCCCGTTGGGCGGGTAGACCGTGCCGCTGCCGGAGATGTAGGGGTTCTGCACGGTGTTGATGTCGATGGCGCGGCCGTAGGAGTGGTTGGACCACGCCGTGCCGCCGGTGATCGCCCGGCAGTTGAACGCCGAGGTGTTGTTCGCCGCCATCGAGGCGTCGTCGTCGGAGTTGTACTTCTCGACGGTCTCCATCCGCTCGATGGGGAACCGCCCGAAGTACAGGTCGGCGAAGACGCGGGCGACCTCGGTGGCGCGATCGGCGCTGACGACCAGCTCGCCGCGGTGCACCGCGCCGTCGAAGCCGAGGAAGCTCAGGTTGATCAGCCGCAGCTGATCGGGACCGACCGGGCACCCCTCGTGCCAGCTGTTCCCGAGCCGCTCCGCGCTGACGGGCTTGATGACGGCGACATAGGGCGCAAGCCCGCTACCAGCCGGAGCGGCGACCTCCACGGTCTGGGCCGTGGCGGCCGGCGCCGGCGCGGCCACAGCCACGACCGCCGACAGCGCGAACGTGACAATGGCAAGAACTCTGGTTCTCATATTCACTGCGAAAGTCGCTTTCTTTCGATTTTCTGCTGCCGCAGAGGACCCCACTGCGGTTCGGGCGCCACCGCATGAACACTTCCTCGCTGAAGACGCTCCCCCGAGGGGGACAGCCGGAATGCGTGCGCCCGCGAAGTCAGTGGATGTGACGCGGCTCGGACAGGGTGGGTTCAGCACCTGGAAGGATTACGCGGATCATTTCTTCTCCGCCGAAGAAAGCCGTTTCCGTGCCGCTCGACCTACGCAGCTCGGCCGGCCCCCGGTCGGACGAGCGCGCATGCCGTCGTCACGGCGCCCCCGTCTCGGCGGGACACACGCGGCTTCCCTCCGCCATCCAGTCTTCCGCCTTCCCCCGTAAATCAACCCCAGTTACCGAGAGTGCCGAAATCATCACCACTGCCGACCCGGCCGGTGAGACACTCTCGCCAGGCCGACCGTGCCAGCCGGGACCGGACGACGTCAAGCGCCCCGAAACGTTTTACCCCTGCCCGAAGGGTCCCCGAAAACGGCAACCTTTGCGCGTCGTGCCGCGACCTGCGAAATCGGCATCACGGGGGCCTCGGCGATCGTCCACAAAGGCGCAGGAGTCCGAATAGCAGCTTGCGGCCCTGCTCACAAGCCAGGTGTGCAGCCGCCGGCGCCGGAACGTCGCGCTACGGCCTCCCAGCCGATCCCCTGCCGGGCGCCTGAGCCAGGTCAGCCCGCCTGCCCGCCGAGGTAGGAGTCGAACAGTTCGGCGTTCAGCAGGTCCGCGGCCGGTCCGCCGTGCACGATCCGGCCGCGGCGCAGGATGTACGCGTGCCCGGCCATCGCGAGCGCTCGCCGGGCGAACTGGTCGACGATCAGCAAGGCCGTGCCCTCGGCAGCACGCTGCTGAAGGAACCCGAAGATCTCGTCGACGATGATCGGCGCGAGCCCCAGCGACGCCTCGTCGACCAGCACCAGATCCGGGCTCCGGACGTACGCGGCCGCCATCGCCAGCATCTGCTGCTGCCCGCCGCTGAGGGTGCCCGCCTGCTGGCTCAGCCGTTCTCCGAGGATCGGGAAAGCGGCCACCGCCCGCTCGACGGCGTCGTCCTCCCGCCCGGCGGCGCCCTGGAGGACGAGGTTCTCCCGGACGGTCAGCCCGCGGAAGACGCCCCGGCCCTCCGGGACGTGACAGAGCCCGCGCGCGAACCGCCGCGGGGCACGCTCACCCGTGACGTCGCGGCCCGCGATCCGGATCGTGCCCGAGCGCACCGGAAGCAGGCCGGACACCGCGCGCAGCACCGTGGTCTTGCCCGCGCCGTTCGAGCCGAGCAGGGCGACGACCGAGCCGGCAGGCACCACCAAGGAGACCTCGCGCAGGACGGTGGTCTGCCCGTAGCCCGCCGACACGCCGTCGACCTCGAGGGCCGGCGGCGCGATCGACGGGGCGTCGAGGGTGCTGGTCATCGGACCTCCGATTCGGCCAGGGATTCGTCCGACCCGAGATAGGCGGCCTGCACGACCGGGCTGGCCGCGACCTCGGCCGGGGTTCCGTGGAAGAGCAGGCGGCCGAAGTCGAGGACGTAGATGTCGGTGCAGATCCCCATCACCAGGGCGATGTCGTGCTCGACGAGCAGCACGCCGACGCCGCGCTCCTCGACCACCCGCTGGAGGATTTCCCCGAAGCGGCCGGTCTCTTCGTGATCCAGGCCGGACGACGGCTCGTCGAGCAGCAGCACGTCGAACGGCCCGGCCAGGCAGCGGGCCAGCTCGACGAGACGGCGCTGCCCGGTCGACAGCGCGCCGGCCTGTTCGTCGGCCAGGTGCGTGATCCCGCACAGCTCCATCGCCGACCACGCCGCGGCTTCGGCCGCCTTCCACTCCGCCGGGCGCGCCGCGAGCTGCGCGAGGACACCGGAACCCGCTTGCGCGCATTCCCGTCCCAGCAGCACGTTCTGCGCCACGGTGAGCGTTTCGCAGAGTTCCATGCGCTGGAACGTCCGGCCGATGCCGCTGCGGCCGCGCTGCGCGGGCGGCATCCGGGTGATGTCGCGGTCGTGCAGCAGCACCTGACCGCCGAACCGCCGGTTCAGGCCGCTGCAGACGTTGAACGTGGTGGTCTTTCCCGCGCCGTTGGGGCCGATCAGCCCGGTGATCCGGCCGAGCGGCGCGTCGAAGCTGAGGTTCTCCACAGCGGTCAGGCCGCCGAAGGACACCGACAGGCCGCGCACGGAAACGCCGCTTCCGGCGGCGACCCGGCGCGGCGGCACTTCGGCCACGACGGGCGCCCGCCGCCGGCCGCCGAGGCGGTCGAGCAGGACGCGCAACCGGTGCGGCATCGGTGGACCGCCGCCCCGCACGGCGACGAGAACCGCGGACACGCCGAAGACGATCCCGAGGACCTCCGTGACCCCGTCACCCGGGACATAGCCGGGGATCACGTTCGTCAGCGCGATCAACGCGTACCACGGCTCGGCCAGGGTCGCCAGGCTCAGCTGGGCGAGCAGTTGCAGGGAAGCGAAGGGCTGGAAGAACGCGTCCGACCCGACCGCGAACATCCGGGCGACGCCGAGCAGTGCCCCGGCGATCCCGGCCAGGAACGCCGACACGCAGAAGACGATCACCTTGGACACGGTGGTGCTCAGGCCCATCGACGTGACGGCCGTCGGCGAGTCCGCCATCCCCTGCAGCAGCCGGCCGAGCCGGCCCCGCTGGATCAGCACCAGCAGCACCGCGACCACCACCAGCACGGCCAGCACGACGTAGTAGTAGCCGCCGTCGTCCGGCGCGAAGTCCGGCCGCGGCATCGTGCGGCCCTGGGACAGCGACGTGAACATGTACTGCTCGTGGTAGAGCAGTTGCTGCACGAGAATGCCGAACCCGAACGTCGCCAGGGCCAGGAACAGGCCCGAGAGCCGGATCGCGGGCAACGCGACCAGCGCGCCCACCGGCACCACGACCAGCCCGCCCAGCACGAGGGCGACCACCCACGGCAGGCCGAGGTCGACGGCGAACTGGGAGAACGCCACCGCACCGATCGCCGCGAACGCCGCGTGGCACAGCGAAACCTGGCCCGAGGTGCGCACCAGCAGGCCGAGCGAGAGCAGCATGATCGCGCTGACCAGCGCGGCGATCCAGAACGGGAGATTGTCCGGGCCGACGAGCTGCGGCAGCAAGAGCAGCACCACCACGACGAGCACGCCGGTGGCCAGCCGCACCCGGCCGGGCGCGCGGTAGGACGGCGGTGGCCGTCTCTCCACTGTGGACGGCCGGACCAGCTTGCGCTTGGGCAGCACCAGCAACGTCACGAAGAGCACGAGGAACGGCAACGCGGACGGCAGCCCGCTCAGCCACGGCACGTCGAGGACGTAGTGCTGGGAAACGGCCGAGGCGACGCCGATCACCAGGCCACCGGCGAACGTCAGCGGGATGTTGCCGAACGCGCCGACCGCGGCCGCGCCGAACGCCTGCACCACGAGGAAGGTCAGGCCGACGGCGTCCAAGCCGATCAGTGGCATGACCAGCACCCCGGACAAAGCCGTGAATGTCGATCCGATGATCCACGCGATCCGCCGGACGCGCCGGGGGTCGGTGGCCTGCATCGCCAGCAGGTCCGGGTCGTCGACGACGGCTCGCATGGCCAGGCCGATCCGGGCGAACCGGAACATCGCGTACAGCGCCGCGACCGCGACCACCGCGATGGCCACGATGGTGACCTGGCCCCACGCGACCACCGCGCCGAACAGGCGGAAGCTCGCCTGCCCGGCCGGCAGCCACGGCTCGACCTGGATGGTGTTCGCTCCGTACCGCAGGGTGGCCAGGCCCTGCACCGCCAGGATGATGCCGACCGTGCCGACGATCTGCAGGGCGATCCGCTGCGGCGCCAGCCGGGCCGCGATGCGCTCCATCAGCAACCCGATCACCGGGCCCACGAGCCCCACGCTGACGATCAGGGCGACCGTCCAATGCAGACCGAACTCGGTGTGCAGCGCGTAGAACACGTAGGCCGCGACAGTGGCGATCGCGCCGTGGCCGAAGTTGAAGATGCCCGATGACTTGTAGGTCAGCACCAGGCCCGTCCCGGCCAGGCCGTAGATCGCCCCGGCGGCGATCCCGGCGACGACGAAGGGCAGCAGCTGCAGCACGGTGGCGCCTTCCTAGCTGGGGCAGGTGGGCTGGGCGGAGCCGGCGAACGCGCCGTTCTGGTACTGGTACAGCCAGTAGCAGTTCACCGGCGGGGCGGGCTGGTCGGCCGTGAAGGTGATCGGCTGCGGCAGCAGGCCGTCCAGCGTCTCGCCCTTGACCTTGCCGTAGGCGGCCAGCACGGCCTGCCGGGTGACGGTGTCCGTCGCCTGGCCCGCCGCCGGGGTCAGCGCCTTCTTGAACAGCTCGCCGCTGGCCCACAGCGCGGTCGACGCGGGCTGCCCGGAATCGCTGTCCGCCACGCCCTCCTCGGACATCGCCGCCCGGTAGGCCTTGACCGGTGCCGTGTCGGCCCACCACGGGAACGCGTTGAGCGCGCCGGCCAGCTTGATGTTCGGCGCGTGGTACAGCGTCGGGGAAATCGCCGACGCCGACGACCCGAAGTAGCCCGTGTAGCCCTGCGCCTGGCAGTCCTTGACGACCCGCACGCCCACCGCGGGCGAGATCGACAGCTGGACGAAGTCGACCTTGCGGTTGACCAGGTCCAGGCACTGCGCGGTGTAGTTCGGGGCGGCGGCCGCGACCTGCATCGTGCCCGAGTAGGTGTTGCCCGCGGCCTTGGCCGCCGCCTCGAACAGCGGCACGGCCGCCACGCAGGCGGGCTCCTCCGCGCACGCGACCACCGAGATGGCGTTGCCGCCGACCGGCTTCGCCGAGGCGATCTGCATGTTGACCACCTGCGGGAAGGTGGTGGTGATGCCGAACCAGTTCTTCAGCTTGCCCCACACCGTCGGGTTGTAGCCGATGCCGCCGGTGACCGGCAGCCCGGAGTCGGCGAGGATGGCCCCCACCGCGGGGTCGGTACTGGTGCTCGCCGCCACCACGGCGACGACGGACTTGTCGGAGATCAGCGACCGGGCGGCGGCCGCCGCGGTCGGTGCGTCCTCCTTGGTGTCCTTGACGACCACCTGCACCGGGTGCCCGGCGAGGCCGCCGGCCTTGTTGGTGTGCGTGGCCCAGGCCTGGAACACCTTCGTGGCCGACGCTTCGGACGCCCCGGTGGGGCCGCTGACGTTGGCCAGCACGCCGATCTTGATCGGCGTCCCGGTCAGGCCGTGGGTGTCGGTCGACGCCGACCCGCTGGCCCCGCACGCGGTGCTCGCGAGCGCGACGGCCGCCAGGCCGGCCGCCCAGCGGAACCGTTTCAGGGCGCGAATTCTCTTCGGGTTCATGGTTTTCCTCGGATTCTGGGTACGGCGGCGGCACCGGCACGCAAGCGCGCGGTGTGTTCGTGTTCGGGTAGGGCCGGGGATTACCCGGCCGGCCGCAACGGCGGGGGGTCGACGACCCGGATGCGGGGTCCGGGAAGTCCGCAGGGGCACGGCGTGTGGTCGAGCGCGGCGGTCCGGCCGACCACGAGGTCCCGCACGACGTGGGCGCGGTCGCCCGCGGTGCTCAGGGTGACCCCGTCGGGGCCCTCCGCCAGCCGCCACTCGGCCGGATCGACGTGGGCACCCGATCGGTGCGGGCACTCGAGGCCGAGCGCGGGGCCCAGCATCGCGAAGACGGCCGGGTCCAGGCCCGCGTCGCGCAACGGGTGGATCGCCTCCGGCCGGGCCCAGATCGGGGCCAGCGCGGCCAGTGACCCGGCGCAGTCCGGCTCTTTCAGCAGCCCCACGGCGGTCTCCCCGGACATGCCGAGGTACGCCCGGAACGGGAGCAACCGGAGGAAGGTCGCGGACCGCCGCACGTCCCAGCCGTACGGTTCGGCGTTGCTGTGGACGACCCGGCGGTCACGCAGGGCACGCACCACCGGACTCGCCCACGGCCCCTCGAAGTTGGGCGTGCTGATGAGCACGTGGTCGGCTTCGCCGATGTCCCAGACGTCCAGGACCTGGGCCGCCCACCGCACGTCACGGTCGAATTCGGCCCAGCCGATGTCGAACGGGACCTGCCGGTCACCGTCGAGGTACAGCCCGATGCCGAACAGCGGGGACACCGGGCCCCGCAACGCCGCGGCCATGCTGACCCTGCTCATGCCTTCACCACCCGGGGGAACTTGGCCACGCTGGAACTGCGGGACAGGAGGTCGTCGACGGTGACGAGGTCGAGGTCGGGCTCGACGCCGACCCGGTCCAGCACGGCGTGCCGCAACCGGGCCCGCAGTTCGGTGACGTCGGCGGTGCGGGCCGGTTCGTAGCCGACCCTCAGCCGCAACCTGTCCACAATGGCCGATTCACGGATGATCTGGAACATGCCGTCCTTCGTCTCGGGCTGGGATTCGACGGCGGCCCAGACCTCACCGAGCACGACCGGGACGCCGGCGACCGTCGTCTCCTCGCCGCACCGGCCCACCACCCACTGCCGGGCGTGGGTCCGCCCGCAGCCGCACGGCTGCCGGTCGATCCGGACGAGATCGCCGCTGCGGTACCGGATCAGCGGTGCCGCGCGGTTGTCCAGGTCGGTGGCCACCAGCTCGCCGACCGTGCCCTCGCCGGTCGCTTCGCCGGAGGCCGGGTCGAGACTTTCGGCCAGGACGAGGTCCTCCCAGAGGTGGTAGCCGTCGTGTTCGCGGCACTCCCAGCACGTCCCGGTGTCACCCGCGCTGCTGTAGGTGAACATCTCGACGCCCCAGTCGTCGCGCACCTTTTCGGCGAGCGCCCGGCCGAGCGGCTGCCCGGCGAACGAGGCGCCCTTGAGGGACGACAGCGCGTCCCGGATGTCGTAGGTGTGCTCCAGCCGTTCGAGCTCGAGCACGGTCGGCATCATCAGCTGCAGGTAGGCGGGCCGGAACCGCAGCAGGGCCTGGACGATCTCCTCGCCCTTGCCGATCCAGGTGTCCACGAAGATCGGCACCAGGCCCATGCCGTGGTAGAAGGTGTCGTAGAAGCCCCGGAACGAGCCGGCCGACACGAGGACCTTGTCGCCCGGTCGCAGCCCGATCTCCCACAGGTCGCGCGCCGAACACAGCTGCAGCGGCGGGTAGGCGTCCCAGATCTCCGGGATCAGCTCGGGATCGCTGGTCGTCCCGGAGGTGGACATGATCGACGACAGCCCGGACGGTGGCCCGAACAGCATCCCGCCGAACGGGTCGCCGGTGCGTTCCCGATAGGCCTGGACGTCCTTCTTGGTGAACGTCGGCACCAGCCGGCGGAAGTCGGCCAGCGAGCGGATCTCGCCGGGGTCGACCCCGGCGGCGGACCACAGCTCGCGGTAGAAGGCTGATTGCGCGTAGGCCTCGGGCACCAGTTCGAGAACGCGTCGCTGCTGGAACGCCTCCAGTTCCGCGCGGGACGCCGTTTCGAGCTCGGGCTCCAGGTAGCGGCGCGCGTCGCCGGCTGCCACCGCCGGTTCCAGCACTGTGGGCTGCGTGTCGGCCACGGTGAGTACCTCCATCGATCGCCCTTGACCAAAGAGTTAGAAGATTAAGAGATTTAGGTCACGACCGTAACCTCCACGATCCGGGAGGCCCAGGGAACGGCGTTCCCGCCATTCGACCCGTTGACGGTCGACGACATCGGTCTCTTCGTGGAGATCAAGTGCCGTCCGCGACGCTTGGAAGTCGCGCCGCCATAGTGTAATTTATTTAACTATTAGAGACGTCCTGAGCGGAGGTGCGATGTCGCAGCTTGCCGTCGTCGAAGGTCCCCACGTGCCGGTGATGACCTCGGTACCGTCCGATGCGGACTCGCCCGGGGACGCCGAAACCGCGCGCATCCTGCGCGCGGCGTGGGCCGTGCTCGAGCGGTCGCACTTCCGTTCGCTGAAGATACGCCAGGTGCTGACCGCGTCCAACACGTCCGCGAGCACCTTCTACCGGTCGTTTCCCAGCAAGGCCCACCTCCTGCTCGCCCTGCTGGCCGACGAGACCGCCCGGGGGGACCGCCTGCTCGCGGCGCGGATCGCCGAAGCGGACTCGGCCGAGGGCCGGTTGCGGGCCTGGTTGAAGTTCAACATCCGGACGATCTACCGGCGGGAGCTCGCGGAGCGCGCCCGGCTCTTCCTCGACACGGGACTGCTCGAAGAACTCCCCGAAGAGGTGCACCGGCTCTACGGCGTGCCGGGCAGGCGGCTCGCGGAGGTGATCCGCGGCGGCATGGCGGATCGGGTGTTCCGGGCCGGCGACCCGGTCGCCGACGCCGCGATGGTGGGTCACCTGATGCGCGGACTGCTCGCCGACGGTCTGGACGGCCAGCTCGCCATGACCGAGGACCAGGCCCTGGACACCGCGTCGGACTTCGTGCTCCGGGCCCTGCGCCCGGCCTCCTCCGACACCCGGGAAGAACGCACCCTGCGTGCCCTCCCCTGACTCACCGTGACAAAGGATGGCCGTCCGGCGCCCAGAACCGGTTCCAGGCCGGGTCGGCGGCCGGCAGCGCGGGCGGACCACCGGTGCCCCAGCTGTCGAACCCCACGGCCTGCGGGTGCTCGGCCAGGTCCGCGGCGTACCAGTGGCGCTCACGACGTCGTTCGAACAGCCAGTCGCCGTCCACCAGCCGGTAGGTGTCGTCGTAGCGGATCGCCATCACGATCCACCGGTCGCCGACCTCGTGCTCGGCCCGGCAGTACACCTGGCCGGTCGCCGTGACCGGCTCCTCCCCCGGGCCGAGTTCGATCCGGTGACCGGCCAGCAGGTGCACCGAGCGGTAGAACCAGCGCAGCTGCGGCTCGATGTAGTCACGCAGCGCCTGCCGCCCGGCACCCCGGCGGCCCATGTCGACGTCGGGCACGAACAGCGCCACCCAGGCGTCGAGGTCCCGCTGGTCCACGGCCAGGGCGTAGCGGATCGGCAGCTGGCCGATGTCGAGCTGCGCCTCGATGCGGGCCAGCCGCTGCTCGGACGTCCCGGCCATCAGGCGCCTCCGGTCAGCATCAGCGTGTCACCGGTCAGGTACGCGAGGTCGTCGCTCACCAGGGCGACGACCGCCCGCCCGATGTCGGTCTCCGGGTCGCCCATGCGGCCCAGCGGCATGGTCCTGGTCAGCTTCCGGAACCGCTCGGGCTCGTCCTTGCTGAACTGCTCGGCGGCGGGCGAGAGCGCGTTGGGCACGACCACGTTCACCCGGATGCCGTAGCGGCCCCACTCGCGGGCGGCGACCCGGGACAACCCGCGGATCGCCTCCTTGGCCATCGCGTACGCACCGAAGGTCACGTTGCCGTCGATGGCGGTGCTGGACCCGAAGTTCACGATCGAGCCGCCCCGGACCCGCAACAGCGGGAGTGCCGCCTGCATCGCGTGCAACGTGGCCAGTGGCCCGCTGCGCCAGCACACGTCCACGTCCTCGGGCGTCGTCTCGGCGAGCAATCGCTGGACCGACGTCTGGGCGTTGTTGACGAGCGCGTCGAGACCGCCGAAGCGGGCGGCCGTCTCGGCGATCACGGCCTCGAGCTGAGCGCGATCGGTGACGTCGCAGGCGAGCGCGATCGAGGAGCCGCCGAAGGCGTCGATCTCGGCCGCCACCGCCTCGCACTTCGCGACCGTGCGCCCGGCCAGCGCGACGCAGGCGCCCTCGCGGGCCAGCGCCAGCGCGGTGCCTCGCCCGACGCCCTGCCCGGCCCCGGTCACCAGCACGACCTTGCCTGCCAACCTTGCCCGCGTCAGCTCCGGCATCCGTGGTCCTCCTGTCCGTTCACCCGTCGCACGAGCGGGCTGTCGGCTTCACGGCGAAGCCGGTACTCGCGGACCTCGCCGCCCGCCGCGTGCACGACACGCCCGGTCACGTCGGCCGCCGCCTCGGCGACGAGGGCCAGCACGACGCGGGACACGTGTTCGGGCGCCAGGTCGAGATCGCTGCCGTCGCGGTCGAGGTGCGCCCCCGACATCCGGGTCCGGGCGCCGGGAGACACCGCGTTCACCGTGATGCCGTACGGCGCCGCCTCGTCGGACAGGGCCATCGTCAGACCCCACAGCGCCGCCTTCGCCGCCGCGTACGCCGCACCCGCGTGGCAGCCTGTCCGCAGGCCCGCCTCGGAGATGGTGTTGACCACCCGGCCGTAGCGCCGGCCGCGCATGTGCTCGAAGGCCGCGCGGACCGTCCCGGCGCTCCCGATCACGTTGACCGCGAGGCAGCGCTCCAATTCCTCTTGCGACAGTTCTCCCACCCCGGTGCCGGTGAAGATTCCCGCGTTGTTGACCACGATGTCCAGTCCACCGAAGTTCTCGAGTGCGCACCGCACCGCCGTCGCGGCTCCGCGGAAGCAGGAGACGTCGGAGCGATCGGCGAAGGCTTTGCCGCCCGCGGCAACGATTTCCGCGACCGTCCGCGTGGCCAGGTCGTATTCCTCGGCGGTGGTCCCGTCGACCGAAACGGAGATGTCGTTGACGACCACCGCCGCACCCGCCGCGGCGAGCGCCATGGCGTGCGCCCGGCCGAGCCCCCGGCCCGCGCCGGTGACGAGCGCGACGCGTCCGGCCAAGGATTCCCCGCCCGTCTCGTACTCCGCCATGTCCCGACGGTAGCCCGCCGGCCGGGCCCGACGGGGTCATCGCGACGGGAACCGAGTTCTTGTCAGCCGGCCTCGCGCAGCAGTGGCGCGAGCCGGGTCGCAATGGTGTTGATGTGCCGGGCGACCAGGTCCCGGCTCATGCCCGCCAGGCCCGCCCAGAGGTACACCCCGTCGACCGGCGCACCCGCGGTGTAGTCCAGGATCCGGGCCGCCACGTCTTCCGCGGTGCCGTAGAAGAAGTAGTTCAGCGACGTCCGCGGTTCCCCGGCCCGGAGCCGGTCGGGATCGACCGGACGCGGGGGTGGCAGCTCAGTGCCCTGGCGGGCGTGCCGGGCGTAGGAGTCGACCTGGGCGGCCAGGTGCCGGGAGACGACCGGCCAGTCCCCATCGGGATCGTCGGTCACCCAAGCCTGGACGCCACCGGCCATCCGGCCGCCGGCCGGATCGTGACCGCCCTCCACCAGCGCCGCACGGTAGGGCTCCCAGAGCCGGGCGTCCGCCGAGAGCAGGCACTCCCCCAGCAGCCCGGCCCGCCGCGCACCCTTCGGGCCGAGGTACCCCATCCAGATCGGCAGCCGCGGCTGCGCCGGCTTCGGCGTCACCGCACCCGACCGCCACAGCTCACGCACTTCCCTGGCCCGCGCGTCGTTCTCGGCGTACCGGGCGCGCAGGGAAGCGCCGTACAGCTCGAATTCGGCCGGGCGATACCCGGCCCCGAGCCCGAGGTCCAGCCGGCCGCCGCTGAGGAGGTCGACGACCGCGGCCTGCTCGGCGATCTCGGCCGCCCGGTGCAGGGGCGCGACCACGACGCCGGTCCCCAGCCGGATCCGGGTGGTCCGCGCGGCGGCCGCGGCGAGCAGTGTCAGCGGGGTCGGCAGGTAGTCGTCGTCGAAGCCGTGGTGTTCGGTCACCCACACCGAGTCGAGCCCCAGCCGCTCGGCTTCCTCGCACAGCTCGAGGAATTCGCCGTAGAGCCGAACCGGGTCCCGGCGCCAGGCCACGGGATTGCGCATGTCGAAGTACAGGCCGGTTCGCATGGCCGTTCAGCCGACCGTCGGCTGGTACATGACCGCGCTCTGGCCACAGTCGACCGGGATGGCGACGCCGGTGATGGCGGCGGCGTCGTCGGAAGCGAGGAAGGCCACCAGATTGGCGATGTCGCCGGGCTCGACCATCCGCCGAAGCGGCAGTTGCTGGACGTAGGCGTCGAAATCCGAACCGAAGAAGGCCTCCAGCGACGGGGTGCGGACCGATCCCGGCACGACGGCGTTGACCCGGACGCCGAACTCCCCGGCTTCGACCGCGGCCTCGCGGGTGAGCTGGATGACGCCGGCTTTCGCGACGCCGTAGTAAGGCGTCACACCCGGCACCTTCGCCAGCCCGGCGAGGGACGAGGTGTTGATCACCGAGCCCCGGCGGCGGGGAGCCATCACCCGCAGCGCCGCCCGCACGCCCCGGAAGGTGGCGCCGAGGTTGCCGTCGATGCCGCGCGCCCAGGTCTCGTCGGCGACGTCCACAATGGCGGCCCGGCGCCCGAAACCCACGTTGTTGTGCACGATGTCGACCCGACCGTGCTGGGCGACGACCTTGTCGAACAACTCGTCGATGAAGCCCTCGGCCAGCACGTCACCCACCGCGACCTCCGCCGAGCCACCGGCGGCGGCCAGTTCGGCCAAGGTCTCTTCCGCGGCCTCCGCCGAGATGTCGTTGACGACGACGTGTGCCCCGTCGCCCGCGAGCCGGAGCGCGCTCGCCCGGCCGATTCCCGAGCCGGCACCCGTGACCACCGCGATCCGGCCGTCGAACCCTCGCATCGTGACAACCTCCGGCATGGTTCCGCGGCTCTGTGGTTCCGGTGAACGGTAGGGAGCGTGGCGTGCGGGCGTCCAGGTACCGGGCGCGAACGCGGTTCCCGCTATCGAGCGCCTATCTGATCGCCGGCCTCGCGCAGCTGGCGCCGTGAGCTGATCCCGAGCTTGCCGAAGACCTTGCGCAGGTGCCATTCCACGGTGCGCGGGCTGAGGAAAAGCCGGGTACCGATTTCGGGGTTGGACAGGCCTTCGCGCGCGAGGCGGGCGATCTGGAACTCCTGAGGGGTCAGCTCCTCGGTGGTCCCGGTGTTCCCGGCGGTGCGTTTGCGCGCCGTCTCGCCCGTCGCCAGCAGCTCCCGGCGGGCACGGTCCGCGAAGGCTTCGAGGCCCATCGCGGACGTCATGGCGTGGGCGGTGCGCAGGTGCTCACGGGCGTCGACACGACGACCCTCGCGCCGGAGCCATTCACCGAACAGCAAGTGGCCCCGGGCCAGCTCGACCCGCAGCGGCGTCCCGGCGAGCAGCGCGATCGATGCGGCGTAGCACTCGTCCGGGGTATCGCCGGCCAGCGCCCGCAGCCGGGCTTCGAGCGCCCGGGTCCACGGGATCGGGGTGGCCCGGGCCCGTTCGGACATCCGGTCCAGCGCGGCGGCGACGAGGTCGTCGTCCCCGGTGCGCGATGCGGCCTCCGCCAGTTCGGCGGTCGCCAGGGCCTGGTGGCCGACGGTGTCGTGCTCGAACACCCGGCGCGCCGCGTCGCGGGCGACGTCGTGGCGGCCGAGGCCGTTGCCGAGCACGGCGTTCGCGTAGTCGGCGAACCGCACGACCCGGCCCTGGCCCCGCTCGGCCGCTTCCGCCGCCGCGGTCGCGATCTCCGAAGTGGCTGTGGCGTCCCGGCCACGCAGGGCGGCCAGCAGGATCGCGCTGTACCCCACCGGACGACCCCCGGTGACCTCGGCGAGCAGGCGGTCCTCGTCGACGAGCGCCTGTGCCGCGGTCAGCTCGCCGGCCGCCAGCTCGTGGTTGGCCAGGAAGTTGAGGGCGAATTGCAGCTGGACGAGCGCGCCGGTGTCGCGCGCCAGCCGGACCTGACGCTCGGCGAGCGCGCGGCCGGCGGCGTAGTCCAGCACCTCGGTCGCCAGGGTGCCGCCGGCGCGGTTGCCCAGCAGCCACAGCACGCGCCCGGTGTGCTCGCCGCCGGTGTCCAGGGCCCGGACGGCGGCCACCGCCTCGGTCATCAGCGGGGCCGCGGTCGCGTAGCCGTCGGTGAGCCGGGTGGTGAGCGCGTCGAGCACGAGGTCGACGGCGGTCGGTGGTACCTGGGCCACGGGCGCCGCCCGCGCCCGCTTCGCGGCTTCGACGACACCGGATCCCGCCCACACCGCGGCCCCCAGGGCCTCCAAGTACGTCTCACGGGCCTGGTCACCGTCGAGGCGACCCGCCGCGCGCAGGAGCAGCTCCGCCGCGGCACCACCCCGCCGCTGGTCGAACGCGATCTGTCCGCGCAGCCGTTCGACCTCGGCATCCCGCGCGGGGTCCGGCGGCCCGGCCGCGGCCGCGCTCAGCAGGCTCAGCGCCGCTTCGAGTGCGCCCGCGCCGCGTTTGGCCCGGGCCGCCGCGAGCTCGCGGCGGGCCCGCAGGGCCGGATCGGGGGTGAGCGTGGCGGCCTGTTCCAGCAACGCCGCGGCGGCGACGAGACCCCCACGGGCCTGGGCCCGGCCGGCGGAGCGCTCCAGCTCGGCCGCGACGTCCTCGTCCGGGGCGACGGTCGCCTGCGCGCGGTGCCAAGCGCGCCGGTCCGGGTCGACGCGGGCGTCGGTCACCTCGGCCAGCACCCGGTGCACCTCCCGCCGCTCACGGGCCTCGGCGGAACGGTAGACGGCCGAGCGCACCAGCGGGTGCCGGAAGCGGATCCGCGGCCCGAACTCGATCAGCCCGGTCGCCTCGGCGGCAGCGGCCGGGTCGGCGCCCAGTCCGAGCTCGCCGGCCGCGCGCCAGAGCAGGGTCGCGTCCCCCAGCGGTTCCGCGGCCGCGACCAGCAACAGCTTCCGGGTGTGGGCCGGCAGCGGGGCCACCTGCTGGAGGAAGCAGCGCTCGAGCCGGTCGGCCAGCGCATTGCCGTCGGGCCGGAGGAGCCCGTCGGTCTGCTCGGCGGTGGTCCAGAACCGGGGCAGTTCGACCAGGGCCAGGGGGTTGCCGTGCGTTTCGGCGACGATCCGGTCGCGCACCCGGGCGTCCAGCGGGCCCTTGAGCGCCGAGTCCAGCAGGGCGTTGGCCGCCGTTTCGCCGAGGCCGCGGACAGTCAGCTCCGGCAGCCCGTCCAGGTCGAACTGCTCCGCGGGTTCACGCACGGCGGCGACCAGGGCGATCGGCTCGGCCAGCAGCCGCCGCGCGACGAACGCGAGGGTCTGCGCGGACACCCGGTCGAGCCACTGCGCGTCGTCGACCAGGCACAGCAGGGGCCGGTCCTCGGCGACTCCGCCGAGCAGGGTCAGCACGGCCAGGCCGACCAGGAACCGGTCCGGCGGGTCGCCCGCGGTCAACCCGAACGCCGTGCCGAGCGCGGTCCGCTGCGGGGCGGGCAGGTGCTCGATCCGGTCGAGGAAGGGGGCGCAGAGCTGCTGCAGTCCGGCGTAGGGCAGCTCCCGTTCCGACTCGACGCCTGCCGTCCGCGCGATCCGGCAGCCGCCCGCCCGTGCCGCGGCGTGGTCCAGGAGCACGGTCTTGCCGATCCCCGCCTCGCCGCGCAGCACCAGTACCCGGCTGTGTCCCGCCCGCGCCGCGGCGAGCACGCCGTCGAGCGCGGCGAGCTCGTCGCCGCGGCCGACCAGGTCCGGCTCCCGCACAGACATCATCCGGAACCCTAGCGCGGTCGCCGGGGTCCTGGCCCGTGCCGGACCAGGGTGTCTCACGGGGGCGAACGGACCGCCGGAAGACGAGTGTGGTGGCAGCGGCAAAACCCGCCGCCACTCTCGGAAGGAGTCCCATCATGGACATGAAGCTCGAAGTCGTGGTTCTGCCCGTCACCGACGTCGACCGGACCAAGCACTTCTACAAGACCCTCGGCTGGCGCGAAGACGCCGACCTCGTGTTCGGCGCCTCGCGGGTCGTGCAGCTGACCCCGCCGGGGTCGCCGGCGTCGGTCCACTTCGGCACCGGCATCACCGACGCCATCCCCGGGTCGGTCCACGGCACCTACCTCGTCGTCGACGACATCGAAGCGGCCCGCAAGGAGCTCGCCGGGCTCGGCGTCGACGTCAGCGACGTCTTCCACCGTGACGACACCGGTGCCTTCGCGCCGGGTGTGCACCCGGACCGCGGCACGTACTCCTCGTTCGCGTCGTTCAGCGACCCGGACGGCAACACCTGGCTGCTGCAGGAGATCACCGCGCGCTTCCCCGGACGCGTGACCGGCGTGGCGTACGGCTCGGCGCAGCAGCTCGAGAAGGCGCTGCGCGAGGCCGCGGCCGCGCACGGAGAGCACGAGAAGGAGACCGGGCAGTACGACGGGGAATGGCCGGTCTGGTACGCCCAGTACATGACCGACCACCAGGACGCGTGAGCCCATCCGTCGGTGCGCGGGGCGACCCGCGCACCGGATCCCCCGAAAGAAGGAATCATGGATCGACGCGATTTCGACGCCATCGTCCTCGGCGGTGGCGCCCCGGGTGAACACACCGCGGCCGCGATCGCCGCGGGCGGCCTGCGGGTCGCCGTCGTCGAGCGGGAGCTGCTCGGCGGCGAATGCTCCTACTGGGCGTGCATCCCGTCGAAGACCCTGCTGCGGCCCGGCGAAGCGCTGGCCGCCGCCCGTGACGTCCCGGGTGCCCGCGAGGCGGTCACCGGCCGGCCGGACGCCTCCGCCGCGCTCGCGTGGCGCGACTTCATGGTCTCGTCCTACGACGACAAGGGCCAGCAGGCGTGGGCCGACAGCGCGGGCATCACGGTCCTGCGCGGCGAAGGCCGGCTGGCCGGTCCGCACACCGTCGCCGTCGGCGGCACGGAGTACACCGCCGGCCACGTCGTCGTCGCGACCGGTTCCGCCCCGGTGATCCCGCCGGTGCCCGGCCTGCGCGAGCTGCCCGGGCTATGGACGAACCGCGAAGCGACCGGCGCCACCGAGATCCCGCGCCGGCTCCTCGTCCTCGGGGCCGGGCCCACCGGGGTGGAGCTGTCCCAGGCGTTCAGCCGGCTCTGCGCCGAGGTCGCGCTCGTCGACGGCGCCGACCGGGTGCTTCCCCGCGAGCCCCGCGCGCTCGGTGAAGCGCTCGGAGACGCCCTGCGCGCCGACGGCGTCGCGCTGCACCTCGGGCAGCACGCGAGCGCGGCGCGGCTCGACGGCGACGAGTACGTCCTCGACTTCCCCGACGGCACGCAGCTGCGCGCCGAGCGGCTCCTCGTCGCCACCGGACGGCGTCCGCGCGTCGACGGCATCGGTCTCGAGAGCGTCGGCGTCGAGCCGAACCCGCACGGCATCCCCGTCGACGACCGCATGGCCGCCGGCGACGCGCTGTGGGCGGTCGGCGACGTCACCGGGCAGTGGAACCTGACCCACGTCGGCGAGTACCAGGGCCGGGTGGTGGCCGCGAACATCCTCGGGCGGCCCGCGAAGGTGAACTACGACGCCATTCCGCGGGTGGTCTTCACCGACCCGCAGGCCGCGGCCGTCGGCGCCGCCGAAGGCGCGTTCACCGCGACGGTGCAGCTCTCCGGCGTGCCCCGCACGGCGACCTACACCCGCGCCTACGACACCCGCCCCGGCTTCCTCACGGTCGTCTCCGACGGCGAACGGCTCACCGGCGCCTACGCCGTCGGCCCCGAGGCCGGCGAGTGGCTCCAACAGGCCACGCTCGCCATCCGCGCCCGCGTCCCGCTGGCCGTGCTGCTGGACGTCGTCCAGCCGTTCCCCACCTTCTCCGAAGCCTTCCTGCACGTCCTGCGCGATCTCGATCGCCAGATGAACCCCTTGGGAGCCCAGTGATGTCCTACCGTGCATTCGAAGTGACCGGGACCCGCCGATTCGCCCTGGTCGAACGCGAGCTCCGCGACCCGCTGCCGGGTGAAGTCCGGCTGCGCGTCGAGGCCTGCGGGGTCTGCCACAGCGACACCCTCGCCGTCGAAGGGCTGCGCGCCGACCCGTCGCTGCCGGTCGTGCCCGGCCACGAGATCGTCGGTGTGGTCGACGCCGTCGGCCCAGGCGTGACGGCCTGGACGGTCGGCGACCACGTCGGCGTCGGCTACCTCAACGGCCACTGCGGCCAGTGCGACAACTGCCGTCGCGGCGACTTCGTCAACTGCACCGACCAGCCCTGGACCGGCACCACGACCGACGGCGGCTACGCCGAAGTGGCCTACGCCCGCGCCACCGGGCTCGTCCGCATCCCCGACGGCGCGCAGCCCCTCGACGTCGCTCCCCTGCTGTGCGCCGGGCTCACCGTGTACCGCGCACTGCTCACCGCCGACGCGCGGCCCGGTTCGCTGGTCGCCGTCCAGGGCATCGGTGGCCTCGGCCACCTCGGCGTCCAGTACGCGAAGACGCTCGGCTACCGCGTCGCGGCGATCGCCCGCGGCACCGGAAAGGCCGAGCTGGCCGCCGAGCTCGGGGCCGACGAGTACATCGACAGCAACGCCGTCGATCCCGGCCGGGAGCTCGCGCGGCTCGGCGGCGCGGCGGCGATCATCGCGACGGCGTCCAGCGGCGCGTCGATGTCCCCGCTCGTGGCCGGGCTCGGCACCCGCGGGCAGCTGCTCGTCGTCGGGGCCGCATCCGACCCGATCGAGATCCGCACGCCGGACCTGATCTTCGGCACCCACTCGGTCGTCGGCGCCCTCACCGGTTCGGCCATCGAGAACGAGGACAGCCTGCGGTGGGCGCATGACCGCGGAATCCGCAGCCGCAACGAGATCATGCCGCTGTCCGAAGCACCGAAGGCCTACGAACGGATGATGTCCGGCAACGCGCGTTTCCGCGTCGTCCTCGACACACGCGAGTAACCGGTCCGCGGCCCCGGTCGCCTCTCACCAGACGAACTGCTGGCCGCCGTCGATGTCGTAGGTCGCGCCGGTCAGCGCCGTGTTGGTCATCAGGTGGACGGCCGGCGCGGCGACGTCGGCGGGACCGACCACCCGGCCGATCGGGAGCGCGTCGCGCAGCTCGGCGCGGCGCTCGTCGAGTTTCTCGCCGAGTGTCATCCGATCGCCGGAACCGTCCGCCCCAGGCATCCCGGGGACGCGCAGCCGTGGTTCGCCGTCGTCCACGCCGATAGGCTCGTCCGGTGCCGGTTCGATCAGGGCGAACCCGCTGATCTCATCCGAACGACGGAGGCCACGCATGCCGACGATCACCACCGATGACGGTACCGAGATCTTCTACAAGGACTGGGGCACCGGGCAGCCGATCGTCTTCAGCCACGGCTGGCCGCTGTCGTCGGACGACTGGGACACCCAGCTGCTGTTCTTCCTGCGGCACGGCTACCGCGTCATCGCCCACGACCGCCGGGGCCACGGCCGCTCCGCCCAGGTCGGCGACGGCCACGACATGGACCACTACGCCGACGACCTGGCCGCGCTGACCGCGCACCTCGACCTGCACGACGCCGTCCACATCGGACACTCGACCGGCGGTGGGGAGGTCGTGCACTACCTAGCCCGGCACGGCGAATCGCGAGCCGCCAAGGCGGTGCTCATCAGCGCCGTCCCGCCGCTGATGCTGCAGACCGACGCCAACCCCGGCGGCCTGCCCCAGAGCGTCTTCGACGACCTCCAGGCCCAGCTCGCGAAGAACCGCTCCGAGTTCTACCGGGCGCTGCCGTCCGGCCCGTTCTACGGCTTCAACCGGCCCGGCGCCGAGCCCTCCGAAGCCATCATCCAGAACTGGTGGCGCCAGGGCATGATGGGCGGCGCCAAGGCCCACTACGACGGCGTCGTCGCGTTTTCCCGGACCGACTTCACCGAAGACCTCAAGAAGATCACCGTCCCGGCGCTGGTCATGCACGGCGACGACGACCAGATCGTTCCCTACGCCGACTCGGCGCCCTTGTCGGCCGAGCTGCTGCGCGACAGCACGCTGAAAACGTACGCGGGCTTCCCCCACGGCATGCCCACGACCCAAGCCGACACGATCAACGCCGACCTGCTGGAGTTCATCCGGTCCTGACCGGCCACCGAACAGAGCCTGGGCCGGCATTGCGGGGCGACGCGCCGGCGTCGCCCCGCAACCGATCCCGTGCTACTGGATCAGGAACGGCGCCGACACGTCCACCGCGTACGGCGTCGTGCCGTTCTTGTCCAGCTGCAGCACATAACTGCCCGGTACCACGGCGGGCGGACCGGACGCGTTGATGTCCGGCGCGCTTTCGGCCAGCGTGGCCGCCGGGAAGGACACGCGCACGACCTGTGACCGGCCCGGGTCGAGCGTCACCCGTGCGAAGCCGACCAGCCGTTGCGGCGGGACGACCACCGGGCTCACCGGCTGTGCCACGTACACCGGCACGATGTCGGTGCCGGCGCGGGTTCCCGTGTTGGTGACGGTGAACGTCGCGGTGGCCGTGCCGCCCCGCGCGACCTTCGGTGTCACCGCCAGGTTCGTGTGGGTGAACGTCGTGTACGACAGGCCGTAACCAAACGGGAATTGCGGGTTGTAGGCGTTGCCCTGACCGGACGCGGTGCTGGGCAGCTGGTCGAAGAACTTCGGCTGGTCCCCCAGCGGGGACGGGGCCGTGCCGGCGAAGTCACCGCCGACGGCCGGCGCGTCGGACGGCCAGCTGATCGGCAGCTTGCCCGCCGGGTTCGTCTTGCCGAACAACACATCCGCCACCGCCGTGCCGGTTTCCGTGCTGCCCTGGTAGGCCATCAGCACCGCGTTCGCCTGCTCGGCCGGGCCCAGCCCGACCGGCCGGCCCGCGACGACCACGACGATCACCGGTTTGCCGGTCGCCTCCAGTGCCGAGATGAGAGCCTGCTGGTCGGGCGCCAGTGCTGGAGCCGGGTTGTCGCCCAGCCCTTCCGCGTAGGCCTTCTCCCCCACCACCGCCACATAGGCACTGGTGTCCGCCGCGGCCGCGACGGCGCTGGCCTGGTCCGGCGCGTAGACCGCGGCCGGGTTCGCGGCCCGGATGCCGCCCAGCACGGTGGTGCCCGGCGGAATCTGGTTCTCGGGGCCCATGCAGCACACGTGCCCGGCACCCGCCACGCCCTGCCAGCTCACGCTCCAGCCGCCGAGCTGGTTGGTCATCGAGTCCGCACTCGGGCCGGTCACCACGACCTTCGCGCCCGCCGGCAACGGCAGCGCGTTGTTCTCGTTGCGCAGCAAGGTGATCGACTCCCGTGCCGCCTTCGCCGTCTGATCGCGGCCCGCGGTGACGGCGGCGTTGGCGGCGTTCGCGTCGACGCACGGTTTCGCCGGGTCGGCCACGCACGGCTGGTCGAACAGGCCGAGCTGGAACTTCAGCGTGAGGATGCGGCGCACGGCCTGGTCGATCCGCGCGCGCGAGATCTTGCCGGTGTCGACGGCCTGCAGGATCGCGGCCTGCCACCCGGCCGGGTCGGAGACCTGCATGCTCATGTCGACGCCCGCGTTCACGGCGGCGGCGATGGCACCCGGGAGATCCGCCGCGATGTGATAGGCGGTCTGCAACGCGGTGACGTCCTGGTAGTCGCTGATCACGACACCCTGGAAGTGCATCTGGTCGCGCAGGACATCGGTCAGCAGGTAGTGCGACGAGGTGGCGGGAACGCCGTTGATCGAACCGGAGTTGACCATCACCGTCCCGGCGCCCGCGTCGATCCCGGCCGCGTACGGCGGCAGGATCGTCGTCTGGAGGTAGTTCATGGGGAGCAGCGCCTCGGCCCGGTCGTGGCCGTTGATCGACTGCGAGTAGCCGGCGAAGTGCTTGACCGTCGCGCTGACGTTCAGCTCACCGCGCTTGCCGGGCGCCTGCATACCCTTGATGTTCGCGGCGCCCATCGCGGCCGACAGGACCGGTTGCTCGGCCCACGTCTCGTAGGTGCGGCCCCAGCGGTTGTCGCGCGCGATGTCCTGGACCGGTGCGAAGTTCCAGTTCCAGCCGGTGGCGCGCAGGGCGTCCGCGGTCGCCTTGCCACCGGCCTGGGCGAGCGCGGGGTCCCAGGTGGCGCCCATGCCGATGGACTGCGGGAACAGTGGCGCCTGCCACGGGTGGCCGAAGCCGTGCACCGCGTCGACGCCGAACACCACCGGGAGGTGCAGGCGCGAGTTCTTGATCGCGAACTGCTGGATGATGTTGTACTCGGTGGCCCAGTCGTAGCCGGTGTTGCCCACGCCGCCCTTGCCCGTGGTGTCGACCGGATTCTCGGTACCGCCCGCGAGAATCGAGCCGACGTGGGCGTCGACCAGGATTTTCCGCATGCACTCGGGATTGGGCAGGTTGAAACCGTTGTTCCCGCACGTCGTGCCATTCGCGTCGGTCAGCGTGCTGACCAGCTGCTGGTCCATCTGGCCGACCTTCTCGGGCAGCGTCATCGCATGAAGCAGCGCCTCCACCCGCGCCGGCACCGGGCGATGGGTGTCCACCCAGGGCGCGACGCCCAGATCGATGGCGGCGCTGCTACTGGCGGCGAACGCGGGAACCGCGAGCAAGGCCGCCGCCGCGAGCACCGTGACGGTGGCGCGGGTACTGCGTCTGTGGTTGCGGAACACCTGACCTCCTTCAGCCGTGGTCGGCGTCGACCGGGCGGATGGGTGCGAGCGCACCGTAGGCACCTTCCAGCTGGGCTGTAAAGCGCCGAACGGCGGCCGGGTGCCCATTTTGTACACACCTTGAAGTAAATCGATCAGGCCACCCGGAAGCGGCAACTCCTCGTCGACGGCCTGCTCCGGCGACCACCGCGGCCACGACCGCGCGGATCACGCCGGCCTCGTCACTCCGCTTTGGCGAAGTAGGGAACGGTCTCGTCGTGCTCGCCGTCACCGGACTTTTCGAACCGGACCTCGACCCGGACGCCGGCGAGGTCTTCCTCTGGGTCGAAACCGCGCAGTTCGGTCCACCACCACGGACCCTCCACGAGCTCGACGATCCCCACCACCGACCGGTGGGTGCCGCCGGCGGGTAGCCGTGTGTGGGGCACCGACCACGTCACGACGGTCCCCTCCCCCGAAGCCGGGACGTGCTCGAAGCGGGCCCGGTCGAAGGAAGTGTCCGTACGTGGGTCGAGCACCTCGCCGGTCACGGTGTCGCGCACCAGCAGGAACTCGCCGCGCGCGGTGCCGTCGAAGAACGCCGACGTCGCCGCGTCGCGGCGGACGGGGAACAGGGCCATTTCGAACGTCCTTTCTAGACGGTGCCGAGCACGAGCGTCGCGTGGTGGTCGAGGGTGCCGCCGTTGCCGGACACCAGGACCCGGTCGTGCCGCTCGGCCTGCCGCTTCCCCGCCTGCCCCCGGGCCTGGATGACGGCCTCGGACAGCGGGGTCATCCCCCACAGGTAGTACGACGACAGCTCGCCGCCGCCGGTGTTCACCTTCAGCTTCCCTTCCGGGCCCAGCATTCCCGGCTGCGCGAGGAACGGCCCGCCCTCGCCCTTCTCGCAGAACCCATAGTCCTCCAACGTGATCAGCGCGGTGAAGGTGTAGCAGTCATACACCTCGACGACGTCGATCTCGTCCAGCTTCGTGTCCGCCATCCGCAGCGCCGCCGGGCCCGAGCGCGCGGCACCGCTGACGAGCCCGAAGTCGTCGTTGCGCACGCCGGTGCGGCCGGGGTGGGCCTGGGCCCAGCCCAGCACCTCGATCGGCGGCTGCGCGAGCGTGCGGGCACGGTCCAGTGAGGTGATCACCAGCGCGATGCCGCCGTTGGAGACCAGGCAGCAGTCGAGCAGGTGGAACGGCTCGGAGATCCAGCGCGACGCGTGGTAGTCCTCGAGGGTGATCGGCGTGCGCAGCTGCGCGAGCGGGTTCATCGTGGCCCACTGCCGCTGGGCGACCGCGATGGCGCCGAAGTGGTCGTTGGTGGTGCCGTACCTCTGCATGTGCCGTCGGGCGGCCAGCGCGTAATAGGTGTTGGCGCTGTACAGGCCACCCGCGGCCATCATCCCGCGCCACCCGGTGGGCAGCGAGGCCGCCGACTGGTAGGCCGCGCCGGCTCCGACGTTTTCCTTGAGCGGGTCGTCGGCCCAGACGACGGCGATCGTGGACGCCATCCCGGACCGGACGGCCATCGCGGCGTACTGCACCATCTGCGCCGCGGTGGAGCCGTAGCCCTGCATCGACGTGAGCAGGTTCAGGTCGGTGAGCCCGAGCGTGCCCTGCAGGCCCAGGTCGACACCGCTGCCGAGGCCGCTGGACATGATCAGCCCGTCGAGGTCGCTCAGCTCGAGCCCGGCGTCGGCAACGGCGTTGCGTACGGCGATCGAGGCGAACTCGTTCGCGGTGTGGCCGTAGACCTTGCCGATCTCGCTCATGCCGAGACCGGCGATGGCGGTGCGCACGGTCATGGTCACTTCCCTTCCCAGCGCGGTTCGCGCTTCTCGGCAAAGGCACGCATGCCTTCTCGCGCGTCTTGTGTGGTCATCAGAAACGCTCCCTCGGTGGCACTGCGGGCCCAGTCGGCGTCCTCCGCGGCGACCTTTCCGCCGGTGATGCCCTTGGCGATCCGCTTGGTCACCTGCACCGCGACCGGCGCGTTGGCCAGGATCCGGTCGGCCAGCGCGAAGGCGGCCGGCAGCAGCTCGTCGAACGGCACAATCCGGTTGACCAGGCCGAGTTCCAGGGCGCGCCGGGCGGACAGCGGTTCTCCGGTGAGCATGACCTCCATGGCGATCTTGTCCGGGATCTGCCGTGGCAGCCGGAACGCCCCGCCCGCGCCGGCGAAGATGCCGCGTTTCACCTCGGGCAGCCCGAAGGCGGCGCTGTCGGCGGCGACGGCGAGGTCGCTGGCCAGGGTGATCTCCGTGCCGCCGCCGAGCGCGAAGCCGTTGACGGCGGCGATCGTCGGCTTGGAGATGTGGTGGGTCACGTAGCCGGCGAACCCCCAGCGGCGCAGGCGTTCGTCGTCGCCGCCGAGCTCGCCGGCCGCCGCGGCTTTCAGGTCGGCCCCGGCGCAGAACGCGCGGTCTCCGGCGCCGGTGATGATCACGCACCAGACGTCGGCGGTGTCCTCGGCGTACTCCAGCGCCTCGCCGACGCCGGTGGTCACCGCCCGGTTGACGGCATTGCGCGCTTCGGGCCGGTTCAACGTCACCAGCAGCACGTGCCCCCGCTGCTCGGCGAGCACGGCGTCGTCGCCCGCGACGGCGATCCGCTGTGGCTCGCCGTCGATGCTGCGTTCGGTCATGTCGCGAAGTCCTTTCTCAGAGACGGGCGGGTGCGGTAGCCGGGCTTTCCTCGAGCGCGCCCGCGTCGAGGAGGCGCTGGATCTCGTCCTCGGCCAGGCCGAGGACGTCGCGGAGCACCTGATGGGTGTGTTCGGCGGCCAGCGGGGCGGGCCCGAGCCGGGGTGGGGGCAGCGTTCGCGTCCTGGCCTCGCCGAGGTTGGTGACCAGTGCGCTCGGCAGCTGCGGCTGGACCAGCTCGCCGAACACACCCCGGACGCGCAGGTGCTCGTCGGCCCGCAGGTCCTCGACGCGCAGCATCGCCCCGGCGGACACGCCCGCGGCCTGCAGCTCGGCCGCCGCGGCCCGCGGGTCGCGGCTTGCGCTCCACTCGGCGAGCAGATCGCGCAGCTCGGCGCTACCGGCGCCGGGGTGGCCGATGGTCTTGGCGACCGCGGCGAAGTCGCTCTCGACGTCGACGACGAGCCATTCGTCGTCACCGGCCCCGGCGAAGACGCCGCGGTCGTTGCCCTCGGGCCGCGGCCCGGACCCGGGTACGAGGGACTCGGCGAGCAGCAGGTCCGCCATGGCGCCGAAGATCGCGTCGACCTGGGCGGTGCTCACCCGGCCTCCGGCGCCGGTGCGGTCGCGGCGGATCAGCAGCGCCACGATCGCCGCCGCGTTCAGCCGGGCGACGACGTGGTCGGGGAAGATCGTGATGGCGTCGCTGTAGCCGTCGGCCTCACCGGGATAGGACCACAGCTTCGACAGCCCCGCGCTCGCCCGCACCAGCGGCCCGTAACCGAGGCGCCGGCTCCACGGCCCGTGGTTCCCGAAAGCACTCGACTCGGACAGGATGACCCCGGGGTTCAGCGACCGCAGCGTGTCCATGCCGAACCCCAGCGAAGCCAGGGTGCCCGGCTTGAAGTTGGTCAGCACGACGTCGGCGCGGCGCACCAGCTCGGCGAACACCCGCTTGCCCTCGCCGCCGCGCAGGTTGAGCCCCAGGCTGCGCTTGTTGCGCATCCCCCAGCTCGCCCCCTCCGAGATCGCCTCGCCGCCGGGGGTCTGCCGGGCGCCGTCGGGGAACGCCGACGACTCGATCTTGATCACGTCGGCGCCGTAGTCCGCGAACAGCCGGCCGAGCTCCGCGCCGACGACGATGACCCCGAGGTCGAGCACCCGCAGGCCCTCGAACGGCAGCCGGCCCGGCCTGGCGCCGGGCAGTGGTGTCAGGCGGGCGTGCGTGGCCGAGACTGTTCCCTCGCCGAGCTCGGGCGCGCCGGCCCGCGCGGTGAGCCGGACGTCGTCGAGCTCGAACCAGCCCGAGTGCACGACGGCCCTGGCGCCGTCCACAGTGGTCTCGGCGAACGAGCCGTTCTCCCGGAACGCGGGCTGGGCGATCACCTCGTCCGCGCTCGCGAGCGCCGCGGCCGGCACGCCGTGCCGCTGCCCCTGCTCGACCGCTTCGGCGACGTCGAGGCGGGAGAACATCGCCCCGATCAGCGGGTACAGCCGGCCGGCGGCCGCGAACCGGGTCACCGTGCTGTCGTACTTCGGGTCGGCGAACTCCGCGGGCCGGCCGAGCCACTCGAACATGCCCTGCCACTGGCGCTTCGACAGCACGCAGACGCGCACCATCCCGTCCCGCGCCGGGAAGATCGGGTACAGGTGCCGCGCGTCGGGGCGGCCGCGGGGCAGGTCGCTCAGCGGCACCCCGGCGCGGGCGCTGCCGCCGATCCCGAACACCGGGTCCAGGATCTGGATCAGCGCCTCCTGCACCGAGAAGTCCGCAACGTCACCCTCCCCGGTGGCGCGCACGTGCGCCAGTTCCAGCAGGACGGTCCACACCGCCTGGGCCGCCGCGGACTCGTACAGCAGGAACTCGGGCGGCAGCAGCGGTTCGGTGACGTCCGGCAAACCGGACCGCGACAGCACGGTGCTCAGCGCGGCGTGCACGTCCGGCGTCGCGGTCCACCCCGACCGCGGCCCGGTGACGCCGAAGTCGCTCATTTCCACCACGACGAGCCGGGGACTGCGGGCGCGCAGTGACTCGGCGGTGGGGTTGCCCGGTTCGTCCCGCAGGACGACGTCCGCCGAAGCGGCCAGGGCGGCGAAGTCCGCCCGCCCTTCCGCGGTGCCGGAGTCGATCACGACGCTCTTCTTGCCGGCGTTGCGCAGCAGGAAGGTCAGGCTGCGTCCGGCGTGCACCACGCCGGACGCGCGGGCCGGGGAGCCGCCGGGGGCTTCGACCCGCAGCACCTCCGCGCCGAGGTCGGCCAGCACCCGCCCGACGGTCTGCAACGGCCCGTCGACCGCGTCGACGACGCGGATCCCGCTCAGCGGCCGGTCGATCAAGACGTCATCGTCCTGGGGCATGGTTCACTCCTTCGTGCGGCTCCTTTCCACTGTGGTCACCGCCAACCGCCTGGCACAGCGCAAAGACAGCCGGGAGAAGGTCGCCCGCGCGGACCGCAACACCGGCCAATTCGCGCAATGTGTACCGGCCGCGATCGGACCGGGCGCGCGGGTTCGAGAGGACTTACAGTGGCGCCGTGGAGCTGTCACAGCTGAGGGCTTTCGTCACGGTCTCGCGCACCGGCACCATCGCCGCGGCCGCCGAGCGGCTCAACGTCACCTCGTCACCGTTGAGCCGGACCATCCGCGAACTGGAACGCCACCTCGGCCAGGACCTCTTCGACCGCAAGTACCACCGGTTCGAGCGCACCCCGTTCGGGCAAGAATTCCTGCCGCTGGCGGTCGAAGTCCTCGCCCAGGCCGAGGAAGCACAGCGGTTCGCGGCGGGCACGGACGCTCCGCTGCGCATCGGTGCGACGCCGTGGACGTCGAAGGCGCTGACCCAGCGGCTCACGCAGGCCGCGGCCGCACACTCGCCCGGGACCCCGGAGTTCACATCCGACATTTCGTCGGTGCTCATCGAAGCCCTGCGGCACGGCGAGCTGGACCTGGCCCTCGTGCACCTGCCCGTGTCGGTCCCCGGCATCGCCACGGCAGGCCTGGCCCGCTACCGCTACTCGATCGCCGCCGCGGGCGATCCGGCCCTGCCGGAGGGCCGGCCGCTCCAGCTGGCGGACCTGCGCGGGCGCACCCTGCTGTCCTTCCCGCTGATGATGCAGCCGGCGCCCATGCAGGCCATGCTCGACGCCCTGACCGGCGCCGGCGTCGAATCCGTCGCCGAAGTCGACCTGCGCGACATCATCGGGCTCGAAGGGCGGATGGCCCGGACCGGCGAGCTGATGCTCGCCATCCTCAGCGACGACCTGCCCACGAGCCGGTTCCTCGACCTCGAACACCTGCGGACCTACCCCGTCACCGACGGGGAAATCCGGTTCGAGATCGGCCTGGCCTGGCGCAGCCGCGACTCCGTCCACCGCGACGCGCTCGAAGCGGTGACCACGCTCCTCCGCCCGGACGGCGACGACCTGCCCCTCATCGGCTGACGCCGGTCGGCAATGACGTGCGACTCGAGCAGGAAGGGGAGGCGACATCGCCGTAGACGCCGCTACTCCGGAAACAGTCGCTTCGAATTCGCCAGAGCAGCCCGCACAGCCTTCGCCTCCGGAGCCTTCAGCTCGTCGAACACGGCCAAGGCCTCCCGCAGCCGAGCGACGCCGTCTGCGACGTCCCCGGCTCCCCAAGACCATCGTCCAAGCCCTTCGAGCGCTCGTCCTTCCTGCAGGCGGATCCCGATGGCTCGCGACTGGTCGAGGGCCTGACGGTAAAATTCGCCGGCATCGCCCGCTTCGGGCCAGGCCATGGCAAGGCCGCCGAGATTGTTGAGGTTCTCGGCCTGCCACGCCCTGTCATCACCGAACAGAGTCTGGGCGCGCTTGAGGTACATGAGCGACAGCCTGAAGTTGCCGCCCGCGTGGTGCAGCCGACCGAGGTTGTTCAGGGCGACCGCTTCACGGGTTCGGCTGTCCAATCGGCTGTAAATGATCTGGGCGCTGCTGTAGCAGCTGTCGGCCATTCCGTAGTTGCCGCGCTCGAAATGCATCCGGCCGAGGTTGTTCAGGGCCCTGGCCTCGGTGTACCGGTCCCCCAGCTCTCGAGACAGGGAAAGCACTTGATCGAATATGCCGATCGCGCTCGCATAGTCTCCGCAGACACCGTAAGTACAGCCGATGCAGAGCAAGCTCAAGGCTTCTCCGAGCCTGTTGCCGAGCTCGACGTACAGCGCAAGAGCCCGTTCACCGTCAGCTCTGGCGGCGTCATGCCGCCCGAGCCGGAACTGCACGCTCGCGAGGCTGCCGAGTACACCTGCGATACCGAACGGATTCTCCAGCTTCTCATACAGCGCACGGGCACGGGTGAGGTACTCGATCGCTTCCGGGTACTCGGAGAGCTCCATTCGAGCGAACCCGATTTCGGTCAGCGCCGCGGCTTCGCCGAGCCGGTCGCCGGATCTGGCATACAAGTCCCGTGCTCGGATCAGGTCTTCGACCGCTGCGGGATAGTCTCCGAGCAGACTCTGCACCCGGCCCAGATCCGCGCGGGTGGCTGCTTCATCCGTGAGGTTGCCTGCCGCTTGTTCCGCGGCCAGCACGGCCTGGTCGATCCGGTGGGCGTCATGCCAGTATCCGTGCTGCTCGAGATAGGGGTGGAGCGCGACCGCGAGTTCCGCGGCCCGGTGCAGGTGGTCGTGGACCGCGGCATGGGTGATGCAGGCACCGAGGTTGGCGCGTTCCGCGCTCAACCACGCGATCGCCTCGCCCTCCGACTCGAATTCGTGTGTCCCCACCGGCGGCCTGGTGGCGATTTCCGGACGCGGGCCGCGGGTGGCGACGAATCGCGTCGCCGACCGGACAGCGTAAAGATAGTAGTCGAGCAGGCGCTCGAAGGCTTTGTCGTCCCCATCTTCGTTACTCAGGGTCAGGCTGTAGGCCCGGGTCAGATCGTGCAAGCGATAGCGACCGGGAGCCACTTCTTCCAGCAGGTGATTCAGGTACAGCGCATCGAGACGTTCACAGGTCGTTTCCGGATCTTCGCCGTCGAGCGCCGCAGCCGCGCG
The DNA here is from genome assembly GCF_000384295.1 of Amycolatopsis balhimycina FH 1894. Taxonomy (NCBI): domain Bacteria; kingdom Bacillati; phylum Actinomycetota; class Actinomycetes; order Pseudonocardiales; family Pseudonocardiaceae; genus Amycolatopsis; species Amycolatopsis balhimycina. The sequence goes on from NZ_KB913037.1 coordinate 1,737,490, forward strand.
CGCCTCGATCTGGTTGCCGGAGTGGAGGCCGAGGCGACGGAAAAGACGCTTCTCGTCCGGGCTCAAGTCCCGGTAGGAGAGGTCGAACGCAGCGGCAACGGTTCGATTGCCCGCGCGGAGCATCGTGATTCGGTTGCGGGAGCGCCGGAGGTCATCGGCCAGCTGTTCGGGCGTCCAGCAGGGGTGATTTCGCAGCCGGCCGGCCGTGAGCGTGATGGCCAGCGGCAGGTACCCGCACATCGCCATCAACTCGGCCACGGCTCCGGGATCGTGTCGATGCGCACCGGTGTAGCGCTGAAACATCGCGGCAGCGTCCTGGGGCGGGAGGGTCTGCAACGAGACTGGACTGGCGTCGGCAACGGACTCGATCCGACGTCGGCTGGTGACCAGCACGAGGCTTCCGGGACTGCCGGGCAGCAGCGGCCGGACCTGCTCGTCCCCGACGGCGTCATCGAGCAGCAGCAGGATCTTCCGCCCCGCCAGCTTCTCGCGCCACAACCGGGCACGATCATCCAGACCGGCGGGAATGTCGATCGCGGGGACGCCCCAGAGAAGCAGCAGCGAAGCAAGGGCGTCACCAGGATCCACGGGTGCTTGCCCAGGACTGTGGCCGTGCAGTTCGAGGAAGACCTGGCCGTCGGGGAAATGGCCGGCGAGCTGGTAGGCGGCGCGGACCGCGAACGTTGTCTTCCCGATGCCCGGCATGCCGTCCACGACGTGGACGGCCATCCCCAGGGTGCCCTGACCCGCGGCGGTGGACACCGTCGCGGTGAGCTCGGCCAGCTCCTGACCGCGGCCGGTGAAGGCCGGGAGGTCACGGGGCAGCGTGGAGCGGCCGCTCATCGAAGCCGGCGAATGTACCGCTTCCGGCCGCCCTGCCGGTTGCTCCGCTTCCACCGGAAAAAGCTCTTCGGTACCCGGCGGACACGGGTGATCCGGCAGGCTGATCCAGCCGACGGTCACTGTCTCCTTCACGGCCACATGCACTGGCCGAAAGGCTGAGGAGTCCACGATCGTGCTACTACGGACGACTTCGTCGAAGAACCACGTTGAAGTGATCAGCGCGAGCACTCCCGGCGATTCGGCCAGCGCGATCTTGAGCTGAGGGGCCTCAATCAGGCGAAATGTCTGATTGATCGCGGGACCGGTCGCCCCTTGGTCATCGTAGGCGACTTCTCCCGCATGGAGTGCCATTCGCAGCCGGATCCGCTCCTCGGCCCGGTGCGTCTCATTGTGCCGCCGAAGTTCCCTGGCGAGGGCCACGGAAAGAACCTCGACGAAGGGTCCTTTGGGGATTTGTGCCGGCACGAGCACGAAAGCCCCGTCGCCGGTGCTCTCGTGCTTGCAGTCGAACCAGGGCACCCCGGCCTCCTTGAAGGCACGGCGTAGCGCGAGGTCGAGACCTTGTCGGACCACCAGCCGGTGCGGCGTGGTCCTGCCCTGGTGACCGTAACCTTCGATATCCACCGCGAGTACAGTGCGATGGACGACCAATCGTGAGTGCTCCATTTTCCCCCACACGCACTTGCCCAAGATTCGAGTGTATGGACGAGCCCGTCGGGGCAGCAATCCTGAAGTCGCCGAACGGCGCCCCGGAGCGGATGAATGGTCTCCCAGGTAAAACCGACGTAAAAAGTCAACGGTCGAACGAAGACCCGCATCACCTGATCACAGCGCTAATTGGCCGATGGACAGCAATTCTGGAGATCATTCCTTCAGGGGCGGTCTCGACGTTCTCCCCCTCGATGGCTGTCCGCGGCGTCCCGCCCGCCGCCCGCGATCGCGCGCTGCCGGCGATGCGCGCCTGCCGCAAATCGATCGGCAGCCGCAGCCGTGGGTTTGCCGTTTTGCCGTTTCGCTGCGCACCACCAGGTCGGTGCCGTAGCCTCGTGCGCGCCTTGGTCGAGGGAACTTGCGTTATCTGGACCTTCACGGCACCCGGCTCTGGTGCACCATGTCCTCGCCGCAGCACATTCCGCTCAAGGCCGACGTGCCCGGCGGGGCCGCGACCATCGGGGTCTCGCTGGTCGACCCCGACGGTTACTCCGTCGACATCTGCTGGGTCCACCGGGGCCGCCCGACCTGCAGCGCGCCCTGAAGCCGCGCGCCAAAGATCCCCTCACCCGGGAGCGCGGGCGCGATCGAGGGCCGAGGTTACGTCCTCGGCGAACAACCGGATTCCTCATTTCGGTGGCCGGAGATCGTCAGACGTGGAGGCAGACCGGCAGCATGTTCAGCCCGCGCAGCCTCGTGAACAGGTCCCCCCGCACCGATGTAGTTCACCGTGTCACCAAAACGCAATTCCGATGGACGCACGGTTCACGCTTTGACCGCGGCAGTGATCGAGTGGGCAGGATTCCCGATTCTGTCACGGATTCGTGTGCTCTTGTTGTCTGCCGCCTGTTGCTTGGTCTTTCGGACGGGATTTCTCGGCGGCGAGCTGAGCCGGTGGGTGCTGGACCTGGCCGGGTTGCGGTACGGGTGCGAACTGGACGGTGATGGACAAGCCGCCCTGGGGGCGTGCGGTGGCGGTGAGGGTGGCGTGGTGGGCTTCGGTGACGGCGTTGACGATCGCGAGGCCGAGACCGTGGCCGCCGCGGTGGTCGTTGCGGTCGGCTGAGAGTCGCTGGAAAGGCTGGAACAGCCGCTGGAGCTGGTCTTCGGGCACGACAGGTCCGCTGTTGGTGACCGTGATGGCCGCCCGGAGCCCCGAGGTTTCCGTGGTGATCCGGATGTGCCCGTCCGCATGGTTGTGGCGGACGGCGTTGTCGATGAGGTTCGTGGTGAGGCTTTCGATCAGTCTCGGGTCCCCTGCCGTCACCGCGGGCGTGAGGTGCACAGCGAGATCGATGCCGTTCTCGGCGGCCTGGTCGCGGCGCGAGGTGAGGACGCCGGTGACGACGTGCGCGAGGTCGACCGTTTCCCAGCGCGTGACGCCGCGTTCGCTGGTGGCCAAGGCGAGCAGCGAGGTGACGAGCCGTTCCTGCATCCCGCCCAAGGCCAGAGCTTCCCGGCAGGCCGCGCGGAGGGTGTCGGCGTCGGCGTCGGGGTCGCCGAGCGCGACTTCCAGGAGGGTCCGCAGGCCGGCCAGCGGTGTGCGTAGCTCGTGGGAAGCGTTGGCGACGAAATGCCGTTGGGCGGTGAAGGAGGCTTCCAGACGAGCGAAGAGGTCGTCGAGGATGTGGCCCAGTTCGGTCAGCTCGTCGATGGGTCCGCCGAGGTCGAGACGCTGGTCGAGGTTGCCGGCGGAGATGGCCTTGGCGGTGGCGGTGATGGCCCGCAGCGGCCGGAGGAACCGGCCGGCGACGAACCAGCCGGCCGCGACGCTGACGGGCACGAGCACGACGAGCGCAACCACGGTGCCGACGAGGAGCTGGTGCGGGCCGATCCCCTGCCCGGTCCCCGTGATCGCGGCCGGGGCCGGGCTGTGGGCGGGAACGGTCGACCGGATGCCGGCCAGGGGAAGGATCACGATGGCGAGGACCACGATCCCCGCGACGTAGACTCCGGTGGCGTAGAAGAGGGTGAGCCTGGCTTGCAAGGATCGGCTGGGCACCGGCTGCAGAACGGTCATGGTGGTCCGATCCGGTAGCCGCCTTCGCGGACGGTCTCGATCACCGGCGGGTCACCGAGTTTGGCGCGCAGCCGGTGCACGGTGTGCTTGACCGCGGACGTGAAGGGGTCGGCCGCCTCGTCCCAGACTCGTTCGAGGAGTTCTTCGGCAGAGATGACCAGGCCGGGCGTGGCCAGCAGGCATTCGAGGAGGGCGAACTCCTTGGGGCTGAGCTCGAGGCGCCGGCCGGCGCGGAACACGGCCCGGCGGGCCGGGTCGAGGCTGATGTCCCCGCACACGAGCGTCGGTGGCAGTGGCGGGGCGGCGCGGCGAGCGAGGGCCCGGACGCGGGCGACCAGTTCGGCGAAGGCGAACGGCTTCGGCAGGTAGTCGTCGGCGCCGAGCCCGAGGCCGGTGACGCGGTCCTCGACCGTGTCCGAGGCGGTGAGCATCAGCACGCGCGTCTCACACCGGTTGCCGGCCAGCTGACGGCAGATCTCGTCCCCGTGGACACCGGGCAGGTCCCGGTCGAGGATCACCACGTCGTAGCGGGTGACGGCCAGGCGGTCCCGGGCGTCGGTTCCGTCCAGGGTGACGTCGACGGCCATGCCTTCGCGGCGCAGCCCGGTCCCGATGGAGCGGGCCAGCACCTCGAAATCCTCGACCACCAGGACCCTCATCTGCCCAACGATGCCAGAAGCGGGGTTCCAGCCAGGTCGCAGCGGCTGCGACCGGGTCGCGACCGGGTGCTGCGTACAACCTCCGTCATGAGTCCATTGAGAACCGCCGGCTCCGGGATCGTCGTCTCCGGCCTGCGCAAGCGATACGGGGCGACCCGAGCTCTCGACGGTATGTCCTTCGCGGTCCGTCCCGGCCTGGTGACCGGCTTCGTCGGCCCGAACGGGGCCGGGAAGTCCACCACGATGCGCGTGATCCTCGGCCTCGCCGCGGTCGAGGAAGGCACCGCCCTGGTCGACGGAAAGCCTTACCGCAGTCTCCGGCACCCGCTTCGCCACGTCGGTTCCCTGCTGGACGCCGTGGCGCCGCACCCCGGCCGGAGCGCTCGCAACCACCTGCTCTGGCTGGCGCATTCCCAGGGCCTCGCGCCGCGGCGGGTGGACGAGGTGCTCGAGCAGGCCGGCCTGACTTCGGCGGCCCGGCGCAAGGCGGGCGGCTACTCGCTGGGCATGCGGCAGCGGCTCGGCGTCGCCGCGGCCCTGCTGGGCGACCCGCCGATCGTCCTGCTCGACGAGCCGTTCAACGGCATGGACCCGGACGGCATCATCTGGATGCGTGGGTTCCTGCGATCCCTGGCCGCCCAGGGCCGCGCTGTCCTGGTGTCCAGCCACCTGATGAGCGAGGTGCAGGACACGGCCGATCACCTGGTCGTCGCCGGGCGCGGCCAGGCCATCGCCGACACCGGCGTGGCCGAGCTGATCGCGGCCGCGTCCAAGAACCGGGTGGCCCTGCGGACCACGGCCCGGCCGGCGGCGACGAGCGTGCTCGCGCGGGCCGGCGCCACCACGACGGCCACCGGCCCGGACACCCTGATCGTCTCCGGCCTGGCGCCGGACCGCATCGTGGCACTGCTGAACCAGGCCGAGGTCCGGTTCTCCGAGGTGTCGGCGCACCGCGCCACGCTGGAGCAGGCCTACCTGGAACTCACCCGCGACGCGGTCGAGTTCCACGCCACGGCACCCGCGGAGGTGCCACGGTGACTCCGTTTTCCTCGTTGCTGCACGCGGAATGGACCAAGTTCCGGACCGTCCGCGGCTGGGCCGCCACCGTGGTGGCCGCGGCGCTGATGATGGTGCTGGTCGCCTTGCTCGCCGGGGCCGGCAGCGATCAGCACGGCGCACCGCCGGTTCCGATCGGCCCGGGCGGTGAACCGGTCACCGACAGCTTCTTCTTCCTGCACCAGCCGCTGACCGGAAACGGCAGCGTCACCGCCTCCGTTTCCGCGCTCGACGCGCACATCGCGCCCGACCTCGGACCCGGCACCGTGCCGTGGGCGAAAGCCGGGCTTCTCGTCAAGGACGGCACCCACCCCGGGTCGCCCTACGCGGCGATCATGGTCACCGGCAACCACGGGGTGCGGATGCAGGACAACTACGTCAACGACACAGCCGGTGCCCCCGGCGCGGTCTCCACCGCATCGCCCCGGTGGCTACGGCTGGACCGCTCCGGCGACCTGATCACCGGCTCCGAATCCGCCGACGGCGTCCGCTGGACCACGGTGGGTACCGTGCGCCTGGCCGCGCTCGGAACGACCGCGCAAGCCGGGCTGTTCGTCGCCTCTCCGGACGCCGTGCAGGGCCTCGGCACGGTGCCCACTGTCGCTACCGCCGTCTTCGGGAACTTGCGTACCGCAGGCGGGCAGCTCGGCGACCGGTGGACCGGTGACCAGATCGGGCCCGGATCCGCCGGCTTCTCCGGCTATCCGCGGCACATCTCAGGAGCGTTCACCCGGTCCGGCGGCAGCGTCACCGTGACCGGCGCCGGCGACATCGCCCCCGCCGTCCGCGCATCGCTGGGCACCGCCGGCACCGTGGCGGACCTCCTCACCGGCACGTTCCCCGCGCTGATCGCAGTCATCGCTCTCGGAGCGCTGTTCATCACCACCGAATACCGGGACGACCTGATCCACGTCACCCTGGCCGCCGGCCCGAGCCGGAGCCGGGTGCTGGCCGCCAAGGCGATCGTGCTGGGCGCGGTCACCTTCGTCGCGGGGCTGGCGGGGGCGGCCGTCGCGATTCCCCTGGGCGAGCACCTCGCGCGGGCCAAGGGCGTGTACCTGTTCCCGATCACGGCCGCCACCCAGCTGCGGATCGAGCTCGGCACCGCCGCCCTGCTCGCCACCGCCGCGATCCTGGCGCTCGCCGCCGGCACCGCGTTCCGGCGCAGTGCCGGCGCGGTCACCACCGTCACGCTGGTCATCGTGCTGCCCTACCTGCTGGTCGCGCAGATCCCGTTCATCCCCGCCGCCGTGATGGACTGGCTGACCCGGGTGACTCCGGCCGCGGCCTTCTCCGTCCAGCAAACGCTGACGCCGTACCACCAGGTCACCAGCATCTACACGCCCTACAACGGCTACTACCCGCTGGCGCCCTGGACCGGATTCGCCGTCCTGGCCGGCTACGCGACGGTGGCACTGGCCGCGGCGGCCGTCCTGCTCCACCGGCGGGACGCATGAGACCGGCCCTGCACGCGGAATGGACGAAGATCCGCACCCTCACCGGCCCCCGTTGGCTGCTGCTGGGCACCATCGCCGCGACCATGGCCCTGAGTGCGGCGATCACCTCGGTCATGACGTGCGACGCCACCGGTTGCGGCCACGACGCGGCCAAGCTCAGCCTCACCGGCGTCCAGCTGGGCCAGGCACCGGTCGTCGTCCTGGCCGTCCTGGTGATCAGCAGCGAATACGACTCGGGCCTGATCCGCACCACCCTGACGGCGATCCCGCACCGAGCCACCGTCCTCGTGGCCAAGTCCCTCGTCCTCACCGGCGTCGTCGCCGCGGCCGGGACCGTCGCGGTTCTCGGTTCGCTGCTGGCCGGGCGGCTCATCCTGCCCGGCCACGGCTTCACGGCCGCCCACGGCCACCCGGCCTTGTCCCTGGCCGACGGGCCGACCCTGCGCGCGACCGCCGGATCGGTCCTCTACCTGGTCCTGATCGCCCTGCTCAGCCTCGGCATCGCCACCGTCGTGCGCGATGCCGCCGCCGGCATCGGCACCATCCTGGGCCTGCTCTACCTCGTGCCGATCCTCTCGCCGGTGATCGACGATCCGCACTGGCAGCGGCTCCTGGCCCAGATCGGGCCGATGAGCGCCGGGCTCGCCGTGCAAGCCACCACTGACCTCGACAGCCTGCCCATCGCGCCATGGGCAGGCCTCGGTGTCCTCGCCACCTGGACGGGTGCCGCGCTTCTGGCCGGCGCCCTGTTGTTGCGGCTGCGTGATGCCTGATGCTCGCCATCGCACGATCTGCCGGTGCTGCCGGAACCAGGTGGCGTAGTAGGCCAGGTTCGTGCAGATGGCGGGCGACTGCGAACAAGGCACGAACCCGTTGACGCCTCCGCGGCCGGCCGCGGATCAGCCGTTCGGGGATGCCGGGTGGTCTTGTGGTCCGTCCGGCCGCCGGGGCCACCGGCCGCCGACCGTGCCGGCCAGGGCGACGGCGGCGGTGACGGACAGCAGCCAGCCGAGGCTGAGGGGAATGTCCCAGGCCGCGCTCAGAGCCCACACCAGCATCGCGAACGGAACCGTGGCCAGCAGCACCATCCGCAGGCGTCGCGCCGGCCGGCACCGGCAAGCCGCGGCGGCTCCCAACCCGGCGAAGACCACGAGGTCGAACGTGAGAAGCCCGCCAGTGGCCAGCGAATAGGCGAGCAGCGTCACGCAGGCGGCCAGCGTCAGGCGACGAGCACCGAAAATCCAGGCCGCGGCGACGGCGAGCCGGAGCAGTGCGGGGATCAGCAGCGCCAGGACCACGTTGTGGACGGGAAACCGGCTGTCGACACCGACCGTCATCGCACCGGCCCCGATCCGGTAGGCGGTGGCGGCGATTTCCGTGCTGAACGCGACGAGGAACGCGGTGATCAGCAGGGATGCCGCGCCGGGCAGGCGAAGCCGCAGCGCGAGGCCGATCACCCCGGCGGCCTGCCCGAAGCTGGGCCGGGCGCGACCTGCGTCGAGGTCGAGCAGCAGCCCGATCAGTTCCTCGCCGCGCGCGGCCCGGTGGCCGGCGGGCAGCAGCCGCAGCAGGCGGCGGTAACGCCGTTCCAGCGGCCCGGTCCGCTCCGACGGGCTCATCCGATCAGCCCGAGCCGGGGCGCCTGCTGCCCGGCACGCCGAGCGAGGCGGCGCTTGGCCGCGCGGGCCTGGGTGGTCATCCGCTGCGTCTCGGCCTCCACCGCGGCCGCACCCGCGTCTGTCAGCCGGTAGTAGCGGCGCAGCCGGCCGTTCTCCACCTCGTCGCGTTCGGGCTGGACGAGCCCGCGGGCGGCGAGGCGCTCCAGCGCCGCGTAGAGCGTGCTCGCCCGGAGCTGGATCCGGTTCCCGGACATCTCCGCGACCTCCGTCACCAGCCCGTACCCGTGCCGGGGCCGGTCGGCGAGCGCCGCGAGGATCAGGAACGACTGTTCGCTCAGTGACTTCACGCTCGAAGCATATACCATCTCGCGGTATATGCTTCAGACTGGCCAACCCGGCCGGCCGGCTACCGGCAGCGCGGAACGCGACCGGTTCGACGCCTTGACGCCGGGCCGGTGTTCGTTGATAGTGATGTCTCAATCCGAACGGCCGAGTGAGGACCACTCGCCACCCGAACTGTTAGCGCTAACATTCAGGCCGGTCGCCGCGGACCCGGCCCGGATCCAGGCGCCCCACGGCCCACCGCGAACCGGTCGGGCGCGCTGTCCCCCGTATCGATGAACAAAGGAGTTCATGATGCCTGCCCGGAAAACGTTCGGCCGGCTGCGCCGGAGGCTCGTCGTCTCCTCGGCCGCGGCGGCGCTCGCCTTCACCGGCCTTGTCACCTTCGGCGGCACCTCTCAGGCCGCCGCCCAAGGTCCCTGCGACATCTACGCCGCGGGCGGCACCCCCTGCGTCGCCGCGCACAGCACGACCCGCGCGCTGTTCGCCTCCTACAACGGCCCGCTCTACCAGGTGCAGCGGACGTCGGACAACGCGGTGCGGGACATCGGGCTGCTGTCCGCCGGAGGCATCGCCAACGCCGCCGCGCAGGACTCCTTCTGCGCCGGCACCACCTGCACCATCACCCGCGTCTACGACCAGACCGGCAGCAGCGGCAACACCCTCGTCTACCAGGGGCCCGGCGGGACCGGCGGCGCGGACACCGCAGCCACCGCGACCACCGAACCGATGACCGTGGGCGGGCAGAAAGCGTACGCGCTGTACATCAACCCCGGCAACAGCTACTTCGCCGGCGGCTCGGGCATCCCCACCGGCAGCTCGCCGGAAGGCGCGTACATGGTCACCAGCGGCACGCACGTCAACAACGGCTGCTGCTTCGACTACGGCAACACCGAAACCGACCACCACGCCGACGGAAACGGCGCCATGGACGCGATCAACTTCGGCACGGAATGCTGGTTCGGCGGCTGCAGCGGAACCGGACCCTGGGTACAAGCCGACCTGGAAAACGGCCTGTTCACCGGCGGCAGCAAGACGTGGAACCCCAACCAGGTCTCCGAAACCAGCCACTTCGTCACCGCGATGCTCAAGAACAACGGCACCACCCGGATGGCCCTGCAGGGCGCCAACGCCCAGTCCGGGAACCTGACCAAGTTCTACGACGGCGCACTGCCCGGCGGCTACAACCCGATGCACAAGCAGGGCGCCATCATCCTCGGCAGCGGCGGGGACTGCTGCCAGACCAACAGGAACGCCAGCGCGGGGACCTTCTACGAGGGCGCCATGACCAAGGGCTATCCCTCCGACGCCACCGACGCCGCGGTCCAGGCCAACATCGCCGCGGCCGGCTACACCACCGGCATCGCGCCCTTCACCCCGGGCTCGAGGATCTCCCTGAAGGCCACCACTTCCTGCTGCACCACCGACTACCTGCAGCACGACGCCGGTGACGACAAGGTCGTGATCGCGCCGGTGGCCTCGGGCAGTTCCGCGACCGACAAAGCCGACGCGACCTGGATCGTCCGGCCCGGCCTGGCCGACAGCAGCTGCGTCTCCTTCGAGTCGGCCAACGCGGCCGGCAGCTACCTCAGGCACTACGCGTTCGTGCTCCACCTCAAGGCGAACGACGGGACCACCCAGTTCGCCGCCGACGCCACATTCTGCCCGAAACCGGGAAACAGCGGCACGGGTTACTCGCTCCAGTCCTTCAACTACCCGGCCGAGTACGTCCGCCATTACGCCATGACCGGCTACATCGCCGGTAACGGCGGCACCAACGCCTGGGACACCACCTCACTGTGGCGCGAGGACACCAGCTGGCTCGTCGCGTCTCCCTGGAGCTGACGAAGAACCGGGCACGCAAGCGGCGGGCACGGCAGCCCTGCAGCGTCGCAGGGCTGCCGTGCCCGCTTCCTCCCGCTCAGGAGATCGTCCACACCTGGCTCGAGGCGCCCGTCCCGCCGAGCTGGCTGACCTGCGCACCGCTCGCGGTGGAGGACCCGGCCACCCCGATCACGAGGCCGCTGTTGACGTTTTCCAGGACGTACTGGCTGCCGGTGAGGCTCCCCACCAGGTCCGCGGCCCATTGCTGGCCGGCGGCGCCGGTGCAGGTCCACTGCTGCAGCTGGGTTCCGCTCGCCGTGGACCCGTCCGGGACGTCGAGACACAGCCCGCTGTTGACGTTGACCACCGTGAAGACGTTGTCGGAGAGCTTCGTCAACCGCCATTGCTGGTTGGTGCCCCCGTGGGCGGACCATTGGATGATCTTGCCGCCGGTCGCGGTCGAGGCACCCGAGGCGTCCATCACCATCGAGCTGTTGGCGTTCTTCAGCACGTGTGTGGTGGCGCTGGGCAGCCCCGAATTCGCCGACCACGTCCCCGCGGCGGTATCGAGGTTCCAGCTCGGGTACTGGCCCAGGTTGACCGTCGTGCCGCGGATCGTGAGCGGGAGCCAGATCAGCGGCGAATCGCCCATGGCATTGCCCGTCCAGCGGTCGCCCGCATAGATGTAGGTGGTCGCCGTACTGCCCTGGACCGTGATGATGTTCGCGGTCTGGCTGTTGTAGGTGTTCGTGCCCGGCGCCGCGAAGTTCCGGAACGCCGACCAGGGTCCGGCGAGCGACGTCGCGGTCGCGTAGACGTTGTCGTTGGTGGCCCACCCGGTCAGGTGCGAAGCCAGCAGGTAGTACGTCCCGCCGACCTTGATCACGGCCGGGGACTCGTAGTTCGGCAACGTCGCCACCGCACTCGCCACCGACGTGTAGTCCGCGGACAGCCGGTAGATGCGCAGGCTGCGGCCGGCGTTCTCGCTCAGCAGGTACGCCGACCCGTCGGTGTCCTGGTACAGACCGATGTCGCGGCTCTGGTTGCCCAGCGGCTGGAAGCTCCCCCGGTAGCTGTACGGGCCGCAGGGCGTGGGGCTGGTCGCCACGCCGACCCGCTGCTCGGAGTAGCTCGTGTTGTCGATGTGCAGGTACATCACGTACATCCGGGTGGTGGCGTTGTAGAGGACTTTGGGCCGTTCGACGATGCGGTTCGGCCCGAGGTCACCACTGCCCTGCTTCGCCAGCGCGACCCCCTGGTGGGTCCAGTTCGCCAGATCGGTGGACGTGTAGCAGGGGATGTCCTGGAAGGACGTGTTGGCCGTGGTCTCGCCGGTCTTGTCCTCGCCGAAGCCGTACCACGTGGTCCCGGCCTGGACGATGCCCAGGCCGTGCAGCTGCAACGCGCGGCCGCCGGTGTCGTAACGCGTGGCGCCGAGGGTGAACGTGTTCGCCGCCGCCTGCGCCGGTTCCGCGGGCACCAGGACACCGGCCAGGACGGTGAGCAGGACGACGAGCAGGGCGAGCGGCCGGTGTGCCGGGGTGCTCGGGTGCGGTGAGCCGGACATGCTGGATCCTCTCTGGTGACGGGTGCGTCAGCGGGCGGAGAAGTCCTGGTTGGTGCCGGGGGCGTTCTTGCACGGCCACTGGTCCAGCTGCTGACCGGTGTTGCCGCCGGCGCCGTAGACGTCCAGGCACAGGCCGCTGTTGCGGTTCTTGAACTGCCAGGAGCCGTCGGACTGCCGCTGCGGCAGCCACAGGCTGCCCGCCGACCCGGGCGCCGGTTGCTGGACGATGTCCGGGACGCCCTGCGCCGTCGAGTCGCCGGACACCGAGACGTCCTGGCCGGAGTTCCGCGCCCGCAGCTCGCCGTAGCCGCCGGAACCCGCGACGAACTGGAACTGCTGGTTGGCCTGCCCGGTGCAGGTCCACTGGTCGACGACGGCGCCGGCGGTACTCGAGTTGCCGTACACGTCCAGGCACAGGTTGTCGCTCGCCACCACCAGCGAGTGGTAGCCGGCCGGGAAGCCGCCCGTGTCGCCGGAGACGGTCCAGGTGAACGTCGCGGTCCCGGACGCGCCGGTGGTGTCCGTCGCCGTGACTGTCACGGTGTAGGTCCCGCCCGTGGCCGGGGTGCCGGTGATCAGGCCGGAGGAGGCGTTGATCGTCAGTCCCGGCGGCAGGCCGGTGGCCGCGTAGGCGAGGCTCTGCCCGGACGCCGAGTCCGTGGCGTGGATCTGCAGGCCGCTGATCGCCGTGCCCGCGGTCCCGGTCTGGTCGCCGGGGCTGGTGACGGTGACGGTGTTGCCACCCGTCGGACCCGTCGGCGTCAGGTAGATCGCGAAGGCGTCGTGCGAGGCCTGGAAGGTGAACGGGACCGTCACCGAACCGCCGGAGACCGTCACGTTCTGGCTGAAGACCACCTGCGGTGAGCTCAGCGGCGCCTGGTCCGGGATCCGCTGCACCACGACGCGGACGCTGCCGTTGCCGGCCAGCCACGGCACCGAGGACAGCCCGGTGAAGGCGACCGAAGCGGGACCGGTGTACCCCTTCTCGTCACCGATGACGGCGACGGCCCGGCCAGCCGCGCTGTCCTTGGCCGCCGAGATCGCGGTGGATCCGACCTGCCCGGAGGTGTTCACCAGCGTGCCCGTCATGTCCGCGTAGTCGCGAAGCACCCACCAGTGGCCGGTCGGCAGCCAGTTCCCGCCGCTCTGCGTCAGGACTCCGGTCAGGTTCGGCGTCACGCAGCAGACCCAGTTGCCCCGCATCGCGTTGACGTAGTTCGACTGGGCGAACCGCGCCACGTACCAGGCCGTCACCCCGGCGGTCTGCCGGTCGGCGGGCTGGTATTCGTTGGCGGACAGGGGGATGGGCGAGAGCCCGTTGTTCGTGAGGTACCGGGTGATCGACTGGCCGACCTGCACCGGGTCGTCCCCATCGCCCTCGTCGTGGTTGGTGATCTCGTCCGGCACGGTCCCGGCCGCCTTGGTGTGCGACAGGAAGGCGTTCCACTCCCCCGGGTTCTGGTCCGGCGTGAAGGCCAGCGACGGCCCCACGATCAGCGCACCCGGCGCGAGCCGGCGGATCTCCCGGTAGGCGGTGTCCCACATCTGGAAGTACTGCGGGCTGGACACCCCTCGCGTCCAGAACGCGGAGATGTCGGGCTCGTTCCAGATGTCGTAGGCGAACTTCAGTCCCGACCCCTGCAACGCGCCCACGGTGGCGTCGATGAAGCTGACCCAGTTCGAGCAGTTGCCGTTGTCGCACGGGTACATCGTGTTCGACGGCTGGCCGCCGTTCGCCCCGTAGATGTCGCTGACCAGCACCTGGTACTGCGCGTGGTAGGGCGGCTGGGTCAGCCGCTTCGCCTGCGCGATGATCGAGTTCAGGTCGGCCTTGGTCGCGGTGCCGTTCTGGTAGTTGTCCCTGATCCACCCGCCGGAGAACCAGCCACCACCGCGGAAGGCCGTGATGCCCAGCGGCTGCAGGTACTGGTCCGCCGGCTGCGTGCCGTCCTGGCTGATGCCGTACAGGAACCCCTCGCCGACGGCGGTCGACGGCCCGCGCGACGAGGAAAGGTCCACCGTCATCGACTCACCCGCCGCCGCGTGCCCCGAGGCCGCCGGCAGCAGCGGGAACGCCACCACCAGCACCGCGGCGATCATCGACGCCAGGCGCCCCGATCGGAGTTTCGTCCTCATCGACTCCTCCTGCGGTTCGGCGCCACCGCACTGTGGCGCGACACGACGGGACGCGGAGCGGGGACGTTCTGCGTCCGGTTCGGAAAAGTTTCGTCAGCGTCCGGGCGGGTCGCCGGGCGTCGAACCGGTTCGCGTAATCGGTTCGCCAGCATAGTACGAACCCCGCCGTCGACAGGTCAACGACGTCTTGCGCCCGACCGGCGCCGAGGACAGGCGCTGAGATCCGACCGGCGCGGTAAAACGCTTGCTACACAACGATATCTATCGTCAGTGCCACCCCGGCTGGGCACCCGGTTCCCGGCGGCGACGGCGGGCGGGACCGGAAACTTACATTCTCGCCGGACGCGCAGTCGAATCGGTTCGAGAAACGCCACCTTCACCCCAGGGTGCCGGCGACCCAGTCGGCGATGTAGGTGCTGGTGTGGGTCAGGTGGTCGAGGCCGATGTGCTCGGTCGCGCCCTCCTCCGCGGTGAAGATCCGCAGGTGGCGGTTCGGGCTGCGCACGGCCTGGTCGTACGACCGGTGCGCGTACGCGACCGGGATCTGCCGGTCGTTCTCCCCGTGGCAGATGAGGAACGGCACCGTGATCCGCTCGACGACGCCGTCGAGGTGCACGCCGTCGGCGTAGCCGAGGAACGCGTCGAGGTCGTCGTACCCCCAGACCCACTTCACGTGTTCCCAGTAGTGCGGCACCGGGCGCTCGCCCTCGCGCTCGACCCGGCGGCGTTGCACCGCGCCCCAGTTGTGGTTGGCGCCCCAGGCGACCACGAGGGCGAGGCGCTTCTCGAACGCGGCCGCGCGCGGGGCGAAGTAGCCGCCGAGGGACCAGCCGGCGAGCCCGATCCGGGCGGGGTCGACGTCGTCGCGGGTTTCGAGGTAGTCCACGCACGCGCTCGCCCAGCCCTCCGTCTCGACGCGGGCGGTGAGCCCCCGCAGGCGCAGCGCCTCCCCGGAACCGGGGCAGTCGACCATGAGACACGAGATGCCGCGGGCGGCCAGTTCCGCCCAGTGGCCCGAGGAATACATGTGTTCCTTCGTCGAGTCCAAGCCGTTCCACATGATCATCACCGGCGCCCGGTCGCCCGCCGAGCTGAAGTACGCGGGCAACGTCGTTCCCTCGAACGGGACTTCCACCCGGCTGATGCCCGGATCCTTGAGCTCGAACGCCTTCTGCTGCAGCTCCAGGACTCGGCGGTAGGTCTCGAGCCGCCCCGGCGCCGACGCGCTCTGCAGGCGTTCGGCCTGGCACAGGTAGTTGGTGGCGCGGGCGTAGAGCTGTCCGGCGGTGCGGGTGTGGCCGGCCTTCTCGGCTTCCTCGGCCTGGGTGACGAGCTGGTCGGTCAGCGTCGTCCACGCCCGCAGGAAGTCCGGGGTGCCCGCGTCCTCGCCCTGAGCGGCGGCCTCGCGGATGGGCCGGCAGGCGCGGTCGACCTCGTCGATGAGGCCGCCGCTGTTGAGGGTGGCGACGACGCCCAGGTTCCAGACGTAGTTGCCGGGAAAGTACTCGAACACGGGGGTTCCTCTCAGATTCGGGCTGCTTCGCTGATCGACTTGACGCCGCCGTGTGCGGTCATCCCGCCGTCGACGGGGATCTCGGCGCCGGAGATGTAGGACGCCTCGTCGCTGAGCAGGAACGCGACGAGCGCGGCCACCTCGGCTGCGGTGCCGGTCCGGCCGAGCGGCGTCTCGGCGACGTTCGCCGCGCGGAACCCGGGTGGCGCCGACGCCGTCATCGGGGTTTCGACGTAGCCGGGGTGCACGGCGTTGACGCGGATGCCGCGGCGGCCGAGTTCGAGGCAAGCGGCCTTGGTGAAGCCACGCAGGGCCCACTTGCTCGCGGTGTAGGCGACCGGATAGTGCCCGGTCAGCGCGGCGGCCGAGCCCACCACGACGATCGAGCCACCGGACGGCATCACCGGCACGACCGCGCGCACCGCCCGCAGGACGCCGCCGACGTTGACGTCCTGCACATGGGCCAGGTCGCCCGGGTCAAGGTCGTCGAGGCGGGCTCGCCAGGTGATGCCCGCGCTCGCGACCAGTCCGTCGACCCGCTCCAGACTCGCGGCGAGGCCGGCCCAGCCGGCGTCGTCGGTGACGTCGAGCTGCCGGTAGTCGATG
This sequence comes from Amycolatopsis balhimycina FH 1894, assembly GCF_000384295.1. Classification (NCBI taxonomy): domain Bacteria; kingdom Bacillati; phylum Actinomycetota; class Actinomycetes; order Pseudonocardiales; family Pseudonocardiaceae; genus Amycolatopsis; species Amycolatopsis balhimycina. Next base: position 1,753,843 of record NZ_KB913037.1, read on the forward strand.
CCGGGCAGGTCCGGCGCTTCGGCGAGGTCGACTCCGATCACCGTCGTACCCCGTGCGGCCAGCAGCCGCGCCGTCGCCGCGCCGATGCCCTGCCCGGCGCCGGTGACGACCACGACCTTGCCGGTCACCGCCGCCTCGGACGAGAACGGGCCGGGCGGACCGGCGGCAGGTCGTGACCGGCGACGACGGTGTTGCGGATCGTGCCGATGCCCTCGACGGTCATCTCGACGACGTCACCGGGCTTCAGCGGCGGCGGGTCCTGCGCGCCGCGGCGTCCCCACAGCTCGGCGAGACAGCCGCCATTGCCGCAGGTGCCGGAGCCGAGGACGTCCCCGGCTCGTACCCGGGTGCCGCGGGCGGCGTAGGCGACGAGCTCCTCGAACGGCCAGCCCATGTTCGACAACCGGTCGTGCCCGATCTCGGCGCCGTTGACGGACACCCGCATCGCCAGGTCGAGGAAGCCGTCACTGTCCACGGTGAACTCGTCGGCGGTGACGAGCCACGGCCCGAGCGTCGTCGCCGAGTCCTTGCCCTTGGCCGGCCCCAGCTGGACCTTCATTTCGCGGCGCTGGAGATCGCGGGCGGACCAGTCGTTGAAGATGGTGTAGCCGAAGATCGCGTCGGGGCCCATCACCGCGGCGACCTCCAGCTCGAAGTCGAACAACCGCGAACCCGGCGGAATCGGCACGTCGTCGTGCGCCCCGACCAGGGCGCACGGGTTGGTGAAATAGAACGTCGGCGCCTCGTACCACTCGGGCGGCACCGAACCCGGGGCGACCATGCCCTCGACGTGCTCCTCGAAGGCGACGAAGTCCCGCACGGTCGGCGGGTCGAGCGGCGGCAGCAACCGGACGTCGGCCAGCGGCACGGCGGGTCCACTGAGGACACCGGCATCGAGGGCGGCGGGCAGACCGGACCGCACCAGGTCCAGGACCGTCACCCCGGCCGGGAAGGCGCGGACACCCTCGTCCGTCACCACGCCCGCGTGCACCGCGCCGCGGTGTTCGTAGGTGGCGAGCCGCATCAGACGGGCGGGGCCACGAACAGGCCCTTGTCGGGGTCGTTGAACGACTTCTTCGCGACGAACTCGTCCATCGCGTTCGCAGTGCCCCACTGGTCCGACACCTCGGGCTTCGAGAAGTCGTGCAGCTGCGGGTGCCAGGCGTCCTCGTCGACCTGCTCCAGCTCGGTGGTGTACTCGACGGTGTTGCCGTGCGGGTCGAGGAAGTAGCTGAAGGTGTTGTGGCCGGCCAGGTGCCGGCCGGGGCCCCAGATCTTCTCGACACCCGCGCGCAGCAACCGCCCGGTGCCGCGCATGTACTCGTCGAGGCCACGCAGCTCGAACGACGCGTGGTGCAACGACGGGTGCGGGCCGCGGGCGATCGCCAGGCTGTGGTGCCACGCGTTGATCCGCAGGAAGTACATCATCTCCCCCATCCGCGGGTGCATGAGCGTGTCGGACAGGCGGAACCCGAGGTGGCGTTCGTAGAAGGCGCGGGTGCCCTCCGGGTCGGCCGAGTTGATGACCACATGCGACAGTCGCACCGGGACGGACTCGCCCTCCTCGATCCGGCGGTGGGCCCGGATCGCGACGTCGGCGCTGATCTCGATCGTGCGGCCCTCGTTGTCGAAGAACCGGAACCCGTACCCGGCGCCCGGGGTGTCCAGGACCCGGGGCTCGTGCACGAGCGTCACCCCGGCGGTGGCCAGCCGGACGGCGAGCGTGTCGACGTCGGCGGGCGTGGCCACGCCGAACGCGATCAGGTCGATCCGCTTGTCGTCGGCTTGGCGCAGCCGGACGACGTACTGCTCCGGTGAGCCTTCGGCGGCGAGGAAGGAGATGCCGGTGTCGGAGTGTTCCTCCGCCAGGCCCCAGGCGCCGGTGTAGAAGTCCTGCTGGCGCGCGAGGTCGGGCACGGCGAGGTCGACGTGCCGCAGGTGGGTGATCAGGCGATCGGTCACGGATTTCTCCCCTTTCAAGCGGGCTGGGACACGAGGGTGCCGATGCGGCGGACGAGGCCGGGCACGTCGCCCTGCTCGTGGTCGAGCAGCCACCGGCCGAGCTGGTTGGAGGCCTCGACGACGGTTCTGGCGCGGTCGTGTCGGCGGGCGATGAACTCCGCCCACAGGTCCTCGTCGACGACGTCGCGGGTGAGCAGCAGCTCGGCCAGCACGGCCGCGTCCTCGAGGGCCTGGGCACCGCCCTGGGCGAGGGTCGGCGGGCAGGAGTGCGCGGCGTCGCCGATGAGCACGACCCGGCCGCGATGCCACGGCGACGGCACGACGTGGGTTTCGAACCGCGTGTAGCTCACCCGGCTCGGATCGTCCAGAGTGGACCGGATTTCGTCCCACGGCCCGTGGTAGGCAGAGGCGAGCCGGCACATCGCGGCGAGTTGCTCCTCGGGTGTGAGCCCGCTGTGGTCCTGGGCGTCTTCGACGATGTAGGCGTAGAGCGAGTCCTCACCGGTCGGCGTGTACCCGGCGATGTAGCTCGCGCCGCCGTAGTAGAGATCGGTGTGGGTGACCGACGCCGGGCGTGGCCCGAACGCGCGCCAGATCCCCATGCCGGTGGGTCGCGGCTCGACGTCGATGCCGAGCATCCGGCGGGTCGCCGAGCGGACGCCGTCGGCGCCGATCACGAGGTCGTACCGGTCGCCCGTCCCCGAGGCGAGCGTCACCTCGACGCCGGATCCGTCCTGGTCGAACGAGGTTACGGTGTCGCCGAAGCGGATCTTCACACCGGTCTCGCGGGCGCGGTCCAGGAGGATCCGGGCCAGCGCCGGCCGGGGCATGCCCATCGTGGCGGGCAGGTCGTCCCCGCCGCTGCGGACGTCGGGGATCTCGGCCAGCAGAGTGCCGTCCGGCGCGCGCAGGCCGAGGCAGTCGTAGGGATAGCCGGCCGCCTTGGCGCGCGGCCACACACCGAGCCGGCGCAGTTCTCGCAAGGCGTTGCCCTGCAACGTGATTCCGGAACCGATGGCAGCGACATCGGCCTTGCTCTCGACGAGGTCGACGGCGACGCCCGCCTGCGCGAGCAGGATCGCTGTCGCGGTCCCGGCGAGACCACCGCCGAGGACCAGTACCTTGGTGACCGCGGGCATGCGAGGACTCCTTTGTCCTGGGGTTACTTGACGGCGATGGGTGCGACCGGGGCGCCGACCGCGCCGGTCACCGGCAGCGGGGCGGCGGTCAGCCAGAACTCGTGGACGCCGTCGGCCGCACAGTCGGCGGCGAGGGCGTCGAGGTCCCACATCTCGCCGAGGAACAGGCCGAGGTGCGGGATGGCCACCTGGTGCAGCGGCTGGAAGGCGTGGTCGAACTCGTTGGGCCGGACTTCGACACCCCAGGTGTCGGTCGCGATCCCGGCGATCTCCGTACCGAACAGCCAGTCCACTGTGGCGAAGGACAGGCCGGGCGAGTCGCCACCGGCGTAGTCGCCCCAGCCCTCCCGCCGGGCGCGGGTGAGCCGTCCGGTCCGCACCAGCAGGAGGTCGCCGCGGCCGACGTGCGCGGTGTCGCCGTGCTCGGTGATCGTCGCCTCCAGGTGGTCGGCGGTGATCGCGAACCCGTCGGGCAGCTCGCCGTCCACACCGAACACCCTGCCCACATCAAGGAGCACCCCGCGGCCCGCGATCAGCCCGGCCGTGGTTTCGATGCCGGTGACGCGGTCGCCTTCGCTGGTCACGACGTCGCCGGCCCGGCGGCCGTTGTAGGCGAGGCCGTGGTCGAAGATGTGCCCGAGGCCGTCCCACTGCGTCGAGGCCTGCAGCGGCATGGACACCACGTCGTCGGCCCCGCCGATGCCGTGCGGGAAGCCCTGCGTGCCGCGTTCGGCGTCCGTGCCGGTGTCGAGCATGGTGTGCACGGGGTTGGTGCGCCGCCGCCAGCCCTTCTGCGGGCCGTCCGCGTCGAAGCGTTGCGCGAGCGAGAAACTCGCGCCGCGACGGACGAGCGCGGCGCCTTCGCGGCGTTTGGCGTCGTCGAGGAAGTTCAGCGTGCCGAGGACGTCGTCGGCGCCCCAGCGGCCCCAGTTGGAGCAGCGCTTGGCGGCCGCGGCGATCGCGCCTTCGGGATCGGTTCGGTCCACCTCTTCACTGTCGGTGCCCGGACGGTATCGGGGAAGGCGAAATCGTTGATGTGCGGTATCAGCGGTGTTGATACTGTTGACGGCTGTGAACCTCGCACGGCTGGACCTGAACCTGCTGGTCGCACTGGACGCGCTGCTGCAGGAGCGCAGCGTGACGCGGGCGGCCGAGCGGATGGGCCTCAGCCAGCCGGCGGTGTCGGCCCAGCTGGGCCGGTTGCGCCGGCACTTCCACGACGACCTGCTGACCCGAGCCGGGAACCAGTACCGGCTCACGCCGCTGGCCATGCAGCTCAAGGAACGCGTACGAGTCGCCCTCTCCGGCGCCGAGCGGGTCTTCGCCGCGGAGCCCGACTTCGACCCCGCATCGTCCACCCGGGAATTCTCGATGCTCATGAGCGACTACGGCATCGCCGTCCTCGGCCCGGCATCGCGGCCCGGCTCGCCGACGAGGCTCCCGGCACCCGGCTGCGGTTTCCCGCGAACACCCCGAAGATGGTCGACGCGGCCGTCCACGAGCTGGTCCACACCGACCTGCTGGTCATCCCGCACGGGTTCGTCGACGACCTGCCGCACCAGGACCTCTACCGCGACGAATGGGTCTGCCTGGTCGCCGCGAGCAACACCGACGTCGGGGATTGCCTGACCGTCGGCCAGCTGGAGACGATGCCGTGGGTCGTCACCTACCACGGCCCCACCGCGTCCACGCCCGCCGCGCGGCAGATGCGCATGCTCGGGATCGAGCCGCACGTCCAGGTGGTCACCGAAACCTTCCTCACCGTGCCCGGACTCGTCGCGGGCACGAATCGCGTCGCACTGGTCCAGCGGCGGCTGGCGGACGGGATCCCCGGCGAGCTCGGGGTGCGGGCCCTGCCGTGCCCGTTCGAAGCGAGCCCGCTGGTGGAAGCCATGTGGTGGCACCCGATGTACGACGACGACCCCGAGCACCGCTACCTGCGCGACGTCGTCGTCCGGGCGGTGGCGGCCATGATCGGCATCGACGGCGTGGATGTGCCGCTTCGGCAGAAGTGATTTCCGCTCGCCCCGGCCGGAACCGACACTTCGACGCACACGCCGGTCACCGAAGACCGGCTCGGTGACCTCCGGAGCTGCCCGTGTCCGATCACTCCGTCTCCGCTCCCCCGCTCGCCGTGGACCCCGGCACCGGACGCCAGGCCGGCCCCGCCCAGGCCATCGTGCTGCTCCTCGCCAGCTGCCTGTCGGTGCTCGGCGCGGTCCTGCTCGCCCCGGTTTTGCCTCGCATCCAGGACGCCTTCGCCGGCACACCGGGCGTCGCCACCCTCACCCCGACCGTGCTGACCGTGCCCGCCCTGGTCATCGGGCTCACCGCGTCGATCGCCGGCCGCGTCGTCGACCGCCTCGGCCGCAAACGGCTGCTGGTGAGCGCACTCGTCGTGTACGCGTTCGTCGGCACCGCACCGCTGTGGCTGTCGTCCCTGCCGCTGATCGTCGCGAGCCGGATCCTGGTCGGGCTCACCGAAGCCGCGATCATGACCTGCTGCACGACCCTGCTCGCCGACTACTTCCACGGCCCCCGGCGGGTGCGGTACTTCGGCCTCCAGGTGGTCTACACCACCGTCGCCGCCACGCTCTTCTTCGCCGTCGGCGGCCTGCTCGGCTCCTGGGGCTGGCGCACGCCGTTCTGGGTCTACGCGGTGAGCCTGCCGCTCGCGTTCGTCGCGGCCCGGGTCGTCTGGCAGCCCCCGCAGCAGAAGAAGGAGAAGCTCCCGCCGCTGCCGTGGCGCGGCCTCCTGGTGCCGGTCGGTGTCACCCTGGCCGGCGGTCTCGTGTTCTACGTCCTCATCGTCGAACTGTCCTATGTGCTCGACGGCATCGGCGTCACGGCCACCGCCACCATCGGCCTGGTCAGCGCGGTCGGCTCGCTGGCCACGGCCGTCGCGGCGTTCTTGTTCCCCCGCGTCGCCCGGCTGGGCCCGGCCGTCACGATCCCGGCGGCGTTCGTCCTCTGTGGACTGGGAATCCTCGGCCTCGCGCTGGCTTCCTCGGTTCCGGTCGTGGTGCTCGGCGCCGTCGTGACCGGCCTCGGCAACGGGTTGATGCTGCCCGCCCTGCTGACCTGGGCGCTGGGCACCCTGACGTTCGCCCAGCGCGGCCGCGGCACGGGCATCTGGACCTCGGCCCTGTTCATCGGCCAGTTCGCCAGCCCGCTCGTCGTCCTCGCCCTCTCCGGCGCGATCAGCGGTCTTTCCCCCGCTTTGCTCGTCGTCGGCGCCGCGGCGCTCCTGCTCGCCGTGGCCGTCCGGATCGTCCGCCCCACGCGGCCGGCCGTGGGCTGAGCCCGTCAGCGGCGCGTCCACGGCAACGCCGGTGGGTAGGCGGCCTCCTCGTTCCGATGTCTCCGAAGTCGACGCCGTGTTCAGGCCTGGTCGAGCCGCGGGAAGGTGACTTCGTGCAGGATCAGCAGCAGCGCCGCGGCGATCGGGATCGCGACGAGCGCGCCGATCACCCCGAGCAGGACGCCGCCGAGCAGGACCGCGACCACGGTGACCAGCGCGGGCACCTTGACGACCTTCCCGATGATCCGCGGGACCAGCAGGTAGTCCTCGAGCACCCGGTAGACGAGGAAGAACCCGACGGTGGCCAGCGCGACCGGCCAGGACACCGTCAGCGCGACCAGCGACACGGTGATGCCGGCGATGGCCGTGCCGAGCACCGGGATCAGGTCGAGCAGGGCGACGAGGATCGCGAGCAGCAGCGCGTACGGCACGCCGAAGATCAGCAGCCAGCCGTACGTCATCGTCCCGGCGATCAGGGAGATCAGCGCGTTGCCCAGGACATAGCCGCCGACCTTGGCGAAGATCTCGTCGCCGATCAGGATCACCCGCGGCCGGCGGGAGTGGGGCACCAGCCGGTAGAAGCCCCGGCGGATGCGCGGCAGGTCGGCCAGGAAGTAGATCGTCAGCACGATCACGATCAGCAGGTCCCCCAGCGTCCCGAGCACGGCCTTGCCCGCCGACAGCGCGGTGCCGAACACTCCCGACCCGCCGTTGAGCAGCTGCTGCAGGTGCTGCTGCAGACCGAAGCGGTCGTTGAGCTGCCCCAGCGGGGAACTGTGGTCCCGCAACGTCTGCAGGTAGCGGGGAGCTTGGTGCGCGAACGTCGTCGCCTGCTCGACGACCACCGGGATCGCCAGCGCGAGGAAACCGCCGACCACGACCAGCAGGCCGAGCAGCACGGCCAGCACGGCCACCCACCGCGGGAACCGGCGGCCCACCAGCCACGACACCGCGGGCTCCAAGCCGATCGCCAGGAACAGCGCCAGCCCGATCAGCACCAAGGTGTCCTGCGCGGTCACGATCACCTGGGCGAGCACGTAGGCCACCGCCACCCCGGCGGCCCCGAGCAGGCCGACGAAGAACGGCGACTTGCGGTCGAGGCGGCGGCCAGGTTCGCCCAGCGGCTGGGTCCGGGTGCTCAGCTGCGCGGCCTCCGCCTCCGCCTCCGCCACCGCGCCTTCGTCCTCGGTGTGGGGCTGGGCCACCAGATCGTGGTGCCCCTCGCGCGCGGAATCCACGCGGTCGCCGGGCTCGCCACCGGAAGACGCTGTCATGGTCGTGTCCCTCCATACCGCCGGATGTCACCGGGCGCGAGTTCCCCGTTCCGGCGGTTTGAAGCGAGACCGGCGAGACATCTTTCCTGCTTCGGGGGGTCAGGCTGGTTCGCGGCCGAGGAGGCCGGCGCGGTGGTAGTACTCGTAGAGGCCGCCGAAGAGGGGGTGGAGCGCCCCTTTCAGTCAGTTGGCCACGACGACCGCGCGCGGCACGTAAACGCGGCTGGACGTGCCGCGCGACCAGCCGGCGGCCGGGCGGAAGGCTCGCTCGGAACCGGGCTGGAACCCGAGCCGTCCGTCCTCGCGGGCGAACTCGAGCACGGCGGCCACGCACCGTCCGAGAGGACGGTCTCACTGGGGCGCGCGGTACGGGCGCTCGTAGTCGGTCCGGTCGTGGAACTTGGTGATGTCCCCCTTGCCGTCCTGCTTGAGACGCGGGTACTCGGTCACGTCGAACACGTTGTCCGGGCGCCGGAACGGGTAGACGTCGTGGCCCTTGCCCGGGTGGCTGGGGAAGACCACGTGCGTCTTGCCGGCCTCGGAGTTCTTGGCGAAGGTCTCGGAGACGTAGTCCCACTTCTCCTGGACCAGCGGCCGCCTCGGGTCGTTGGGATCCTTGATCCACCCGGGCATCTTCACGTTGTTGTCCTTGAGGGTGCCTTCGAGAGTGTTGCCGCCGTGCTTCTTCGCGATCTCGGTGGCCTTGTCCTCCATCGACCCGAGGTACTTGTCCGGGTTGTTCTTCCCGGGCACGCGCTCCAGGTGACCGCCGGACCAGAAGAAGTGCTTGTCGGCCTTCAGCATCTTGTCGAGCTCCGGCTTGAACTTCTCGAACTCTTCCCTGGTCATGTTGTCGACGCGGATGGGCTGCTTCCGCGGGCTCTTCCGCGTCGCCGGCTGGGTCACCTGCTTCTTCTTGTTCCGGTCGCGCAGCCGCTTCGCGCGGTCCTTCACCTTCCCCTTGAAACACCGCTGGGGGGCGAGGCCCAGCGGGTCGCTGTCGAGCAGCGGCTGGTCGACGTAGCCGACGGGGTTGGGCGCCGCGGCGAGGCCCAGCGGGTCCTGGCTGAGGTAGCGCGTGGTCCGGGGGTCGTAGTACCGGAAGACGTTGTAGTGCAGCCCGGTCTCCTCGTCGCGGCACTGACCGGGGAACGCCAGCGGTATCGCCGCGGTGTCGGCACCGGCCAGCGGCACGCCCCAGAAACTGCTGCGGTCCTGCCAGACCAGCGTCCCGCGCTCGTCGAGCAGTTCGGTCGGCGTCCCGGCGGGCGAGGTGATCACCACCCGGAACCGGGCCTCCTCGACGACGCCGGCGTGCTCGATCTGCACGACGGGGCGATCGTCGTCGAAGCGCTCCCACGTGAGGAACCGGTAGGACCCGTCCGCCGGGCGATGCTCCACCTGCTCGACGAGGTTCAGCTCGCTCCACAGGAACCGGACGTCCAGGGCGAGCTCGGGCTCCCCGTCCGGGCCGCTCACCCAGCAGCGCTTGGCGAACCGCCTGCCGATCGGGTCGTAGTGGTAGGTCCAGAGCGCACCGTCGGGCGTGCGCGCGGAGCGCAGCCGGTCGAGGTGGTCCCACGTGTAGCCGCACGACCGGTCGGCGTGGCGCCAGCCGGTGACGCGGCCGTGGGCGTCGCCGTCGAAGTGGAGGTCCCCGATGCGGGCGAGCCGGTTGCGCTCGTAGCCGCGCGCGCCCGGCGGCGACGGGGTCGTCGCCGAGGTGATGTTGCCAGCGGCGTCGCGGGAGAACCGTTCCACGACGGACGGCCCGTGCGCCTCGCTGACCCGGCCGGCCGCGTCGTAGGAGAGCTGCCACGGCCGGATCGTGTCGTCGACGCCGGCGAGCCTGCCGTCCGGGCGGTAGCGGTAGGTGCGCCGCCCCACCCCGGCGACGTCCTCCTCGGCGAGCCGGTCCTCCTCGTCGAACCGCCGCCGGAGCACCACCGCACCGTCGACGCTGCGGACGGCTTCCCGCCCGGCGTCGTCGTAGGTGAATTCGACGTCGTGGCCGGCGATCCGCAGCGATCGGGGCCGTCCGGAGTCATCGAAGCGCCATTCACTGTCCACACCGGACGAAGTCCGCCGGATGACGGTGTCGCCCTCGTCGCCCTCGTCGCGCCAGCACACGCCGAGCCCGTTGATCGTGTCGGCGATGACCCGGTCACCGCCGTCGCGGCGGATCTCGACCCGCGACTCGGCGTTCTCGGCGACGACCAGCCGGCCGAGCGCGTCGTACACGTAGCTCGTGACGTCGTCGGGGGTCCGCCGCTCCACGACGTTGCCCTCGAGGTCGTAGTCGTACTCGACCACCTGGTCCGCGCCGGTGGTCATGCGCCGCAGCTGTCCCGCCGCGTCGTGGGCGTAGGTGGTCCGCCTGCCGTCGAAGTCGGTCTCCTCGACGAGCCGGCCGGCGGCGTCGCGGACGTAGTGCCAGGTGAGGCCGGCCGGGTTGGTCACCGAGGTGAGCCGCAGCTCCCCGTCGTAGGTGAACAGCGTGCGCGCGCCCGCGGCGTCGGTCTCCTCCAGCACCAGGCCGAACGGGCCGTGCTTGCGGCGCCGCGGCGCACCCGCCGCGTCGCGGTATTCGACGACGTTGCCTTCCGCGTCGTGCACCCACGTCTCGCGGCCGCCGTGCGGACCGAGCCGCCAGGCGCGGCGGCCGTCGGCGGTCCAGCCGAGCCGCGCGGCCGCGCCGGACGCCGTGTGCGCGAGGCGCGGGCGGCCGTAGAGGTCGCGGTCGCCGGGGCGGGCCGCCCGGTCGGTCACGGGAGCGTCCTCGAACGGGTCGGGCGACTCCAGGACGTCCACCGGCAGCCCGTTGCCGAGCAGAGTGGTGGCCGGGTCGAACTCGAACACCAGGCGCTCGATCTCGTCGTCGCCTTCGCCGGCCTGCAGCCACACCGCGCCGTCTTCGGCCGGGGTCAGCCGCACGGCGGGCGCTCCGGGGCGCTGGACGGCCACCAGCCCGTCGTCGTCGTACTCGTAGCGGGTCTCGCGGCCCAGTTCGTCCACTTGGGACAGCAGTTCGTCCCGCCGGTTCCATGCGTAGCGCCGGGAGCCGCCGAGCGGGTCGACGCGCTCGATCAGCTGGTGGGCCGCGTTCAGGCGGTAGGTCCAGGTGTGGCCGAGGGCATCGGTGTGCCGGGTCGCGCCGGGTTCATAGGCGAAGGCCGCGTTGTAGTAGCCGTTCGCGCCCACCGCGCGGACACAGCGGCCCGCGTCGTCGTAGACGTAGCGGTACCAGGTGCCGACCCGGTCCTGCCAGCCGACGAGCCGGTGGTCGAAGTCGTAGTCGAGCGCCATCGAGCGGCCCGCGAAGTCCGTCACGGTGCTCAGCTGGGTGTGCCGGTTGTACGAGAACCGCACCACCGGCGGCTGCCCCGGCGCCCCCAGCGCGACGATCCGCCCCCGCGCGGTGCTGACCAGGATCTCGACGTCGCCGGGCCGGCGGAGCTTCGTGGGTGAACCGTCGGCGGCGTAGTCGATTTCGGTGCGCTCGCCGTCCTGCTCGATGGCCGTGACCGGCAGCACGCCGCCGGTGCCGGAGAAGTGCAGCTCGCGATGGCCGAGCGAAAGCCGGAAACCCTGCGGCACACGGCGCAGCCGGTGCCGCGGGCCCTGCGCCGGCAGCACGGGCTCGTCGCCCGGGACGGGGTAGTCCAGCACCATGCCGTCTTCGGCGTAGAACCGGACGCGGTTCGCGTCGAACTCCAGCCGCTGGTCCCAAGTGGACGTCCACGACGGACCGAACCACCGGCCCGCCCGGTAGGACGACAGGTGCGTACGGGAGATCTCCAGGTCCGCGACCTCGCCGGGCAGGGTGACATCGACCTGGGTCATCACGACCTCACCCGTCGCGACGTCGATCGGGTCGCCGCAGTAGTTCTTCGACTTGTCGGCCGTCGAACGGTCGGGTTTGTCCTTCTTCGCGGTGTCGTTGTTGCCGCCCCGGTCTGCCTTGCCGCCGCCGTTTCCGGCACCGCTGGGGTTCGTCTGGTCGGTGTCGTTCTTGGGGCCGTTCTTGGCTACGCCGTTGTCGCCACTCTTGTGACCGTCGCCGCCCTTGCCGTCGCCGTGACCGGCGCTGGAGGTGGAAGTGCTGTCGTCGTCGTGCGGTTTGTCCTTCTTGCCGTCGGGTCCGCCGTCACCCTTCTTGCCCCCACCCCTCTCCTTGATGTCCTTGATGGGCTTCGGGGCGTCCACCTTGCCGGGCTTCATCTTGCGCAGCGCTTTGGCGGCGTCGTCGAACAGCGTCCCGGCCTTCTTGAGCAACGGGATGAGAGCCTTGAGCGCCTTGACGAGCTTCTTGGTGATGTCGGCGATCTTCGCCGCGGTCTTGGCGACCGCGGCCACGACCTGCGGCACCACCCAGGTCAGGCCGATGCCGAGGGTGAACACCACCTGCAGCGCCCAGCTGATGAGGTGGCCGACGAGCTCGGCGATGATGTCGCGGACGAGCGTCCGGACGGCGGCGACGACCTCACCGGCCGTCTTGACCCCGCTGGAGGCCCCTTCGCAGCCCTTCTGGGCGGCGGTGAGGATGTCGACCGTGTCGGCGGCCCGCTGCCGGTACTGGTCGGAGGCGTTCCCGCTCCACGACTGCAGGTCGGCCTTGACCATGTCGGCCAGGTCCGTGCCGACGGCCCCGAGTTCCTTGGCGACGTTCGCCCACGTCTGGGACTGGGCCTTGATCTGGTCGGCGTCCCCGGTCAAGGCGTCCAGCGCCGCGGAAAGCGGGCCGACGTGTTCCAGCAGCCACCCGACCCCCGCGGCGAGGATCGACCCGAAGGGATCCATGGCCATGGACAACGCATCGAGCGCGACCCCGACGGCGCCCATCGCGACCGAGGCCCAGTCGCCCTTCTCGATCCCCTCTTTGAGATCGTTCGCGGACTCCAGCAGCGGCACCCCGGAAATGGCTGTGGTGGAATCTTCGCGCTGAGCTACCAGCGGGTTCGCCATGGCGTTCGTTCCTTCTCGCGATTCACCGGCACTCGACGACCGCCGCAACCACCGGCTTCCACCATGACGACGTCGCGCACACAGGTGCCGCTGACGACTCTCGTGACCGGGCAGCGTAGATCCCCTACGAGATGACCTTAGTGGGTCTTCGCCACCAACCGGCGGTTAACAATGTGGAAACTGCGCGGAAGACCGCCGGAAGAGCCCGTTCGCACCAGCACGTCAGGCCGGTCCGCCGGCCATCGGCGTCAGGAACGCCCGCCACGGGCGTCCGGGAAGCGCTCGTGCACCCGGGCCAGGTCACGAGCGAACCATCCCGAGATCACCGTCACGCCCACAGAACACACTTTGCTCACGCAGTGAACGACCACCAGATCCACCGGTCACCACCAGATCGTCGCCGCCTCCGTCGATGCCGGCACCTCGCGCCGCGTCCCGGTGCCCCCGAGCTCAGCTGAGCGGGTAGTGGATCATTTCGACCCCGCCGGTCGCGTAGTTCGGCACGTCCGCGGCCACCGCCTTGCCCTCTTCGGACCCCAGCGAACGCGCTGCGGGGCGAGTGCGTCCACGTAGCGCGGGGCGGTCGCGTTCTCGGCCGGGTGACGACCAGTCAGCACACCTTGAGCTGCCTGGTCGCGGGCGAGAACGGCGACACGCTGTTCGCCGCCACGGTCCCGACCGACGATCCGATCGAGGCCGCGAAGCTCGGCGGAGGTCGCATCGAAGTGTTTCAGCTCTGACCCAGCAGGTTGACCAGCAGAGAGTTCGAGGCCATGCGCAAAAAGCCCGAGACCGACCGAGTCGTCCTCGTGACCGGAGCCGCCACCGGCATCGGAGCCGCGATCGCGGAAGCCGCGATCGCCGCCGGTCACCGTGTCCTGCTCACCGACATCGACGCCGAAGCCGTCCGCACCACGGCCGGCCGCCTGGGCGAGCGGGCCGCCGCGGTCGCCCTCGACATCCGTGATCCGGACGGCTGGGTCAAGGCGTTCGACGCGGCCGAGGCGCAGTTCGGCCCGGTCGACGTCCTGGTCAACAACGCCGGGATCATCCACACGGGACACGCCCGGGACCTCAGCCTGCAGCAGCACCGGGACATCGTCGAGGTCAACCTGCTCGGCGCCATGACCGGCATCCACACCGCCCTCCCCCGGATGACCGAGCGCGGGCGCGGGCACCTCATCACCGTCTGCAGCATGACCGCGTTCCTGGCCTTGCCCGGATACGCCACCTACGGCGGCACCAAGCACGCGCTACGAGCCTTCCACCACGCGGTGGCCCTCGAGGAACGGCACGGCCCGCTGCACTTCACGATCCTGCACCCGCCATCCACCCGGACCAAGATGCTCGAGCAGGAGCTGGCCGATCCCACCTCGGCCACCGCCTTCTCGGAAAAGGCGACGACCCCGCAGCACGTCGCCCGCGTCGTCGTCGACGCCATCACCACCAAACCGGTGGAGGTGGTCTTCCCGGCGTTCTCCGGCCGGGTTCAGCGGATCGCGGGTGTCTTCCCCCAGCTCATTCGCCGGCTCATCCCCGTCATCGAGGCCAAGGGGCGGCGCGAACGGCAGCGGCTGATCAATACCGGCAAGACCCGGTTGTCCGCCGTGCCCGGCCGGACCGAATGACGAGAAACGGATACCCCATGTCTGTCCTTCTGACCTCCGCACCGGACGCCGACCGCGCTGCCGCCCCCGAGATCCGGATGGGGCAGCTCGCTCGGGCGACCGGGCACCTGGATCCCCCGTTCGCCGTCGTCGATCTGGACGCGTTCGACCTGAACGCCGCCGACCTGGCGGCCCGCACGAGCGGCGACGCCACCATCCGGCTCGCCAGCAAGCCGGTCCGCAGCCGCGAGCTGATCCGGCGCGTGACCGGACGTCCGCGATCGTTCGGAGCGGATCACGTCAAGGGGCCGGTCGTTGCGCCGGGGGCCTGCTCCGCGTCACGGCGTGGCGGCGTCGCGGACCAGTGCGGTGTCGACGAACTGTTCGAACCGGACGATCAGCCCACCGCGCACCGTGAAGTGGTGCGCGACCCGGACGTTCAACGGTTTGCCGGTTCCCTTGTGGATCGCGGTGTAGCGGGCGAGGACGACGACGTTTTCGCCGTCGACGACGTAGGTGTCGTCGTGGGCCGTCCAGTTCTCCCAGTCCTGGCCCAGTTTCTCCATCACGCCGCTCGTGACGCCGTCGGGGGTGCGGTAGGTGCCGGCGAGCGGGAACCCGGCCATCTCCGTCCACTCGACGTCCGGGGCGAGCGTCTCGCGCAGGGCGGTGAGGTCGCCCGCGGCGGAGGCGAGGTACTGCCGCCGGACGACGGCGGCGGGGTTCGTGTCGTCGGTCAGCCCCATGTCATCTCACCCTTCGCGACCTTGGTGCCAAGTGACGCGGCGACCTTCAGCCCGGCGTCCGGATAGGCGGCCAGCAGCCGCTCCTCGGCCGCGGCCGCGTCGGCGGACTCGGCGACGGTCTTCTCGAAGAACCGCAGGTAGTCGGCGGTGTACCGGATCGCCGTGGTGTCGGTCGGCGCGCCGGCCACCCGGTGACCGGCGACGACGAAGGCGGGCTCGAGCGCTTCGAGGTCGTCGAGGACGCGGAGCCATTCCGTGCGCTGTTCGGTCGTCCCGCTGTCGGCGGTCCAGACGTGCAGGCCTTCGAACAGCAGCACCCCGCCGAGCAGTGCGCGCTCCGCCGGTTCGAACACGTACCAGGCACGGTCACCCAGCGCCGTGCCGGCGCGCCGGACTTCGAGGGCGACACCGTCCACAGTGATCGAAGGCGTGGTCAGCGGCGCGATCTCGACCAGCCGGGTGGGCAGGTTGGCGCCGAGGTGCGCCCACGCGGTCAGCTTCTTCTCGTAGGTGTCGCGAATGTGCTCGATGACGTCGGCCGGCGCCAGGAACTCCGCCTCGGGAAAGGCGTCGGCGATGACTTCGGCGCCGAAGTAGAAGTCCGGGTCACCGGCGGTGATCAGCACGGTGGTGAGCCGCTTGCCGGAGTCGAGGACCTCGGCGACGATCCGGTGCCCGTCGGCGCGGGTGAAGGCCGCGTCGACGACGACGGCTTCCGTCTCGCCGGTGACGAGCACGCTGGTCTTGTTCAGGGACGTGTCGGCCGCGTCGATGACGCGGTAGTCGAGGGAGGTCATGGGGTGGTCCTTTCGGGAGGTCACGCGGAAGCAGTGGCGAGGTGGCGGTCGAGGGCGTCGGTCAGGTGGGCGGCGGTGGCCGCCGGGCTGCCCAGGCGGACGGCGCCGGTCGGGGTGTGCAGCAGCAGCGTCGGGTAGGAGGTGACGCCCAGCCGGGCGGCGCGGGTGAAGTCCTGCACCGCCGAAGCGGGTGAGGTCGCGAATTCGGTCAGCACCGCGTCGGCGTCGAGGCCCAGCTGTCCGGCGAGGTGCCGGTAGGTCGAAGCTTCGGACAGGCTCAGCCCGTCGACGTAGAACGCGCGCTGCATCGCCTCCGCCGCCTCCAGGGCCCGCCCGGGAGCGACCGTCCGCAACGCGGCGAATCCGGTGGCGGCGGCCGTGGAGTCCATCCGGAACCGGCCGTCGGCGACGAGGGCGCGGTAGCCGGGGCCGAACTCGGCGCCGGTCAGCTCGGCGATGCGGGCGTTGGCGCCGGCCACGTAGGGCATGCTGCCGATCGGGGCGACGCGGGCGCCGGTGAACAGGCCACCGCTGACGACGTCGAGTTCGATCCGCCCGGCGTTGGCCGCGGCGAACCCGGCCACGGCCGGGCCGAAGCCGTGGCACCAGCCGCAGTAAGCGTCGAACACATAGGTCAATTTCACTGCCATAATCACAGGCTAGAGACGTGGCCTGGGCTTTTCACGGTCGTCACGTGACCTATCATGGTGAAAATGGGACACAGCATCCGGCCCGTGCGGTACGAGCCGCCGCCCGGGGTGACCGGCGAGATCGAGCTCACGTCGCTGGCGCGCATGCGGGCCCGCGGCGGTCCGCACGAGTTCCTCACCCCGCAGCGCCTCGGCTTCGACCTGCTGATCAAGATCGAGGCGGGAAGCGCTGTGCACACCGTCGACTTCACCGGCTACCCGCTCGCGCCCGGCGACCTGCTCTGGGTACGGGCCGGCCAGGTGCAGCAGTGGGGCGCCATCGACGACATCGACGGCCCGGTGTTCCTGTTCACCCCGGCCGCGATCGACACCGGCACCTGGGAACTGATCCAGTCCGCGGGCGTGGCCACCCCCAGCCACTGGGCCCCGGGCGCTGTCGCAGGTACGCCCGCGGAGGCCGCGATGGCCGCCGCGCTCGCCGCGGCGGCGGCACCGGCCGGGAATCTCCGGGACGCCGCGCTCGCCCGCGCCCTGGCCGCGGCGCTGCTGCTGCTCGTGATGGCCGTCCCGGAGGGCAGCGGGCGCCGGCCGCCCACGCACCAGGCGTTCGTGTGGTTCCGCGACGAACTCGAGAAGAGTTTCCGCACCCGCCACCAGGTCGCCGGCTACGCCGCCCGGCTGGGCTACTCGCCGCGCACCCTCAACCGGCTCGCCCGGGACAACACCGGCCTGTCCGCCAAGCAGCTCGTCGACGAACGGATCGTGCTCGAAGCCAAGCGCCTCCTGGCCCACGGCCGCGACCCGGTCGCCCGGATCGCCGCCGACCTCGGCTTCGACGACCCGTCCAACTTCTCCAAGTACTTCCAGCACCGCACCGGAACGACACCGGCCGCCTTCCGCGGCGCTCAGGCACCGAAGACCATGCCCGTCATGCAGTGTGACCCACGTCTCTAACTGACCAGATGAACAATCTGGTCAGTATCTCTATGGTGGGGGCATGGGATCTTCCAACGACAAGAACCGCCGGGCACTGGTTGTCGGGCTGGGCATCAGTGGCATCGCGACCGCCCTGCGGCTGCGGCAGATCGGCTGGACGCCGGTCGTCGTCGAGCGGGCTCCGGCCCGGCGCACGGGTGGGTACTTCATCGCCCTGTTCGGCGGGGGCCGTCCCGCCGCGCAACGCCTGGGCATCCTCGAGAACCTGCGCGACCGCGTCCCGGACGGCAGCAACTACGAGATCGACCGCGCGGGCAACCGGCGGCCCGGCGCCGCCTACGGCGATCTGCCCGGCAGCCCCTGGATGATGCGGCGTGGCGACGTCGAGGAGGCCGCGTTCGCCGCGTTGCCCGAGGACGTCGAGATCCGCTACTCGACCGTCCCGGCCCGCATCGAACAGGACGCCGACGGCGTGGATGTCACGCTGCTCGACACCGCGGACCGCAGCGAAGTCACCGAGCGGTTCGACCTGGTCGTCGGCGCGGACGGGCTTCGCTCCACCGTCCGGTCACTGGTGTTCGGACCGCACGAAAAGTACCTCCACCGGCTCAACTACATGGCGGTCGCCTTCCAGCTCCCCGCTCCGCTCAGCGACCTCAACCCCGGCGACGGCGCCACGCTGATCGAGAACAACCGGTCGATGTGGCTCTTCCCCTTCGACGGCAGCCCGCAGACCGTCCTGCTGAACTACCACACCGACGACGTCGACGCCGAGTTCCGGCAGCCGCCGATCGAGCGGGTGCGCGCCGCGTTCGGCCCGGAACCGACCGGCCGCACCCTCGGCGAGGTCCTCGACGCGATGGAAGCCGCCGACGGCGTGCTGTTCGACTCGGTGGAACAGGTCCGCATGGACGGCCGGCACCGCGGCCGGGTCGTCCTCGTCGGCGACTCGGCATGGTGCGTCACTCTCTACGCGGGAATGGGCGTCTCGATGGGGATGTCCGGCGCGGATCTCCTCGGCACCGTGCTCGAACGCCACCCCGGCGACGTGCCGCGCGCACTGGCCGAATGGGACCGCGCCCTGCAGCCCCACATCGAAGCCTTCCAGCGCAACGGAATCGAGCAGCGCCGGTTCTTCGTCCCCGGCACGACGGTCGAACTCGTCCTCCGCAAGGCGATGACAAGGGGGATGCGGCTCCCGCTGGCCTCGTCCCTGCTGAGGCAGCTGCAGAAACGGGACAAGTCCGGGCAGCTGAAGGACACCGACATCGCCCTAGCATGATGCTCGGCGAAGAACACCGCCGGAGGACAGCGAGGAAGCGATCATGACGGCATTGGCTGAACACGACTCCGGCACGGCCGCCCGGATCCTCGCCGCGGCCAGAGAACTGGTGCTCAAACGCGGGGTCAAGGGCGTGACCATCGCCGAGATCGCACAGCGAGCGCACGTCGGCAAGGGCACCGCCTACCTGTACTGGGGAACCAAGGAGGACCTCGTGCTCGGGCTGTTCGCCCGAGACTTCCTGGCCGGCGCGGACGAGGAGATCGACGTCCTGACCGCCGACCCGGAACTCAGCCGGCCGCACCTGCTCTGCCCACGGCTGGTGCGCTTCGCCCTCGACCACCCGTTCGTGGGCGCCCTGCAGGCCGGTGACGCGGACCTGCTGGGCGCCCTCACCCAGCACCCACGCAGCGCCGAACTGCTCGACACACTGGGGCCCGCCGCACTGATGGAGACGGTGCTGCCGGTGTGGCGCCGGCACCGGCTGGCGCGCACCGACTGGCCGTTCGACGAGCAGGCTTACGCACTGCACGCGCTCATCACCGGCTTCCTCGCTGTCGCCAACCGCCCGCAGACAGGCCGCGCCATCACCGTCGACGCCCCGGACAAGGTGATGGCCACCGCCGTGACCGCCCTCCTCGGCCCCGAAGAGGCCGAGCCGGCCGACGTCCAAGCAGCCGCCGCGGAGGGCCTGCAGGTGCTGCGCCGCCGACGCGAAGCCGTGCTCGCCCTGATCGCGACCACCGAAGAAACCAAGAAATAGCACCGTGTCAAGTATCGGTTCGATCGAGGCAGCACCCGGTCGAGGGCAGGCGGCTGGTCCGCCGGCTCGACGTCTTGCACAGCCGGGAGCGATCAGCTCACGCTCGATACTTTGTCCACTTTGGACCTCCCCCGTGGAGCGAGGATTACCCCAGCCTCCTGGAGTTCGCGGTGTCCTGCGACGTGCCGCCGCGCGGGTCGCGCCGGACCGCCGGCGGAGGGCGAGGCGCTCGTCTGCCGCACACGGTCACGGGAGGCCGTCGTCCTGGACCTGATCAGCGGAGATCCCGCCGCATCAGCCACCGGACCCGGCGATCGGCCCGCGCCTCGGTCGGCCGGATTCGCTCGAACCCCGCCGCTTCGAACAGGGACGTCGTGCCGGCGTGGGCCGCGCTCGAGCTGATGCGCGCGCCCTCCGGATCGACCGGGTAGCCCTCCACCGCCGGGGCACCGCACGAACGCGCGTAGTCGACCGCCCCGGCCAGCAGCGCCGCGGACACGCCTTGGCACTGGTGGGACGAGCGCACCACGAAACAGACCACGCTCCACACCGCCAGGTCGTCGAGCGGCGGCATCGTCCGGGAGCGTTTCAACCGCTCCATGCTCGACCGCGGCGACACCCCACACCAGCCGACCGGCGTGGCCCCGTCGTAGGCGAGCACGCCCGGCGCGGGCTCGGCCGCGCACAGGCCTCGGATCCGCTCCGCTCGTGCTTCACCGCGCAGCGCGCTGTACTCAGCCGACGTGACGCGGTACGCGAGGCACCAGCAGGCACGCTCGTTCCCGCTCGGGTTGAGGATCGAAGCGACGTCTTCGAAGTGTGCAGCGGGACGAACGATGACCATGGAACCACCGTAGAATCCGATTCCCGACAAAGCGATGTCGGTTGAGGGGACCACGTATGGATCGGCTCGTCGGCTCCGGCCGCTACCCGGGGATGACCCAGCTGCACCAAGCCGTGCCCCTGGTCGAACGGCAGCACGCCCTGATCGAGGAGATGCGCGCGCGGACACCCCGGTTCGTCACCGGCCGGGTGCTGGCCGAGCGCACCGGGACGACCGTGCGGACCGTCGAACGCGACGTCACGCGCCTGCGCGCGGCGGGCGTCCCGGTCGAGGTCAAGCGCGGCACGGGCGGCGGCTACCGGCTCACGATGCCGGCCGTCGTGCCGCCGGTGAGTTTCAGTCCGGGCGAGGTCGCCGCCCTCGTCGCGTCCCTCGTGGCCCTCGGCCCCTACACCTCCGCCACGGCCGTCAGCGCGCTGGGCAAGCTCCTCACCGCCTTCCGCTAGCCGACTTGTCGACTCCGGTCACCACCGCGGGCGACGGCGTCTGACCGTGCCGGACTTCGACGTGTTACGGCCCAGCCGGGCGATGCAGTGACGGTATCGTCGCGCCTACTTGTCCGGCAGGGAGAACAGAACCACGACGTCGCGCAGGAGCTCCTTGGCCGTCTCTTCGGTTGTTCGTCCGGAAATCGCGAATGCGGCGATTCCTTGCAGTGTCGCGACGAACAACGTCTGCAGCCGCTCCGGGTCACCCGCCGGAAGCGTGTTGTCCTGTTGAGCGGCTTCGATGATCTCCCGCGTGGTGCCGAACAGGCGATCGGACGCCTCGAGCAGTCCCGGCGACGGCGCGGTCTTCCGGGCGGTGAACATGAGCTCCAGCAAGGCGGCGTCGCGGATGGCGAACTCGAGGTAGGCCGAAGCGACCGCGTGGAGCTTGGCTTTGCTGTCGTGCTCGTTGTGGTCGAGCACTGAGCGGGCCCCGGTGGCCAGACGCTCGAATCCGGCCTCGGCGAGCGCGTCCAGCAGCGCCTGCCGATCGGGGAAGTGCCAGCGGGGGGCGGCGTGGCTCACCCCGGCTTCGCGCGCCAGATCGCGGAGGGACAGGCCGTCGACACCCTTTTCGCGCAGCACGCGCTGCGCTTCGTCGAGGAGCACGGTGCGCAGCCGGCCGTGGTGGTAAGGGCGCTCGGGCATGATCGGCAGCCTAACAGTAACTAGTCGTTGACTAGTTACTAGACACTGACTAGTTTGACGGCATGACTGATTTCTCTGTTCGCGACCTCCCGGACCTCACCGGCAGGCGGGCCATCGTGACCGGCGCCACCGGTGGCATCGGCCAAGCCACGGCTCGCGCACTGGCCGGCGCAGGGGCTCGGGTGGTCCTCGCGGTGCGGAACCGAGGCAAGGGCGACGCCGTCGCGGCCGCCGCGCCGGGCGCCGTCGAGGTACGAGAGCTGGATCTGAGCGACCTCGAGTCGGTGCGGAAGTTCGCCGCGGGATGGCGGGGCGACGTCGATCTGCTGATCAACAACGCCGGTGTCTCAGCTCCCACCCTGCAGCGGACCGCGCAGGGCTTCGAAGCCGACTTCGGGGTCAACCACCTCGGCCACTTCGCGTTGACCCTGCTGCTGCTCGAGCACCTGACCGGCCGGGTGGTGATCGTCTCCTCGCAGGCCGAGCGCCTCGCGCAGCTCGACTTCGACGACCTCAACTGGGAGCGGCGCCCTTACCGGAAATCCCGGGCGTACAACGACTCCAAGCTGGCGAACCTGCTGTTCGCCGCCGAGCTGCACCGCCGGCTGGCCGCCGCGGGATCGGCCGTCGCGGTGCACGCGGCCCATCCGGGCCTGGTGGCGACCGGCATCTACCACCACTCCGGGCCGCGCCGGATGTCCGACGTCCTGAACGGATTCGTCGTCCGCACCCTGGCCCAGGACGCCGAGCACGGTGCCTTGCCGACGCTGTACGCCGCGGTCGCCGACCTCCCGTCCGGCAGCTTCGCCGGCCCGAGCCGGCTCGCACACATGCGCGGCGCACCGGAACTCATCAACCGTTCGAAAGCCGCGCGTGATCCGGAATCGGCCGGACGCCTGTGGCGCGCGTCCGAGCGGCTCGTGTCGATTCCCGCGCGGATCTGAGCGAACGAGCCGGCTACTTCTGCGCCCGTAGCCCGATCGTGCGCGGGCGGGATCGTAGGTTCCTGGATTTCCGTGGCTGACGCCGCACACCTGCCGGCCGTTGACCACACCGATCCGGCGGCCGGGCCGGACGCCGTCCAGCTCGCAACGAGCCGAGGGGACACTCGACGGACCGTTCGCCGCAGTGCCAAGGACATCCCGGGCTACCGCTCCGGTCAGTCATCGGTGGCGGCGGAGTACGCGGCGAGCCGCCGGCCGTTGCGCGCGGCGGAGGCCGTGGCCTAACGGCTCGTGGAGAGGACGCCGAGCGCGAGCACGAGGACTCCGCAGCCGCCGATGAGTGCCCAGGCGATGTCGCTCGAGCCGAGGATCGCGCGGAGCGCCGACCGCCCATTCCGGCACGCCCCTGACGTCTACCCAAGTGCAGCACCACCAGACACAGGAGGACCCGTGGGCAAGATCGTGATCACCACCAATGCCACCCTCGACGGTGTGGTCGAAGACCCCGACGGCAAAGAAGGTTTCGACCGTGGCGGCTGGTTCTACCGCTTCGGCGAAGCCGACGTCCCTGCTTGGGACGTCCTCTCGACCCAGCAGGCCGTGGAAGCCGAAGCGCTTCTGCTGAGCCGGCGAACCGACACCTGGTTCGGCACCCGAGAGCGCCCCGGCGAATGGGCGGACCGCACCCTGGCCATGCCCAAGTATGTGGTCTCCACCACCAACGACGAACCCGCCTGGCAAAACTCCACCCTCCTCAACGGCGACGCCGTGGAGCAGATCTCAGAACTCAAGGCGAAGCTCAACGGCGAAATCCTCGTCTACGGCAGCTACACCCTCGTCCGCACCCTGATCGAACACCACTTGGCCGACGAACTCCGGCTATGCGTCTTCCCCGTCGTACTGGGCTCGGGCCGCCGCCTTTTCGACGGCTTCACCGAAGCCCACCCCATGCGCCTGACGAGTCTCCGCCGGGTAGGCGACGGAATCATGTTCTACACCTACGAATTCGAGAAGCACTGAACCGAGAACGCTGCCCTGCGCCCTTCCGGCGCAGGGCAGCTGCATCGAACGTCCGGAAACGCCTGTCACCGACTGCCGGTACCCGCCGTTGCCACTCGTTTCGCCGACTCGTCGACGTCTCGGATGCGCTGGTAGACCAGGAAAGCGAGGCCGGAGCCGACAGTGCGGATGTCGGTGAGGCGCAGGGATTTGTGATCGCCGGTCTGGTCGAAGAGGCGGCGGCCCGAGCCCAGCAGGAACGGGAAGACCACCAGCCGGACCTCGTCGACGAGGTCGTGCTCCATGAGCGTACGCACCAGCTGGGAGCTGGCGTAGACGCGGATCTCGCCGTCGACTGTGTGCTTCAGCGCGGAAACCGCCTCCACGAGACCACCGTCGAGCACGGTCGAGTTGGTCCAGCCGGGACCTTCGAGGGTGGTGGAGACGACGTATTTGGGCAGGCTGTTCATCCGGTCCGCCAGCTCGCCGGTGCGGGACGGATACCGTGCGGCGAAGAACTCGTAACTGCGGCGCCCCAGCAACAAGGCCTGCGCGCCCAGCGCGTCGTCGAGGATGAGCTTGCCCCACTCGTCGCGGTCGGCCGGGGCGAGTGCGGCGAGCCAGTCGTCGCGGCTGAAGCCCTCATCGCCGGTCGAAAGCTCGATGACTCCGTCGAGCGAGACGTTCTCGGTGGCAATGATCTTTCCCATGTCGCCCCTCCGGTGCAGGTGTTGTCGGACTGCCACTGATGGAGACTCCGTCGCATCGGGAAACGGGGCGCGCGCCGGCCGCTCAGTTTCCCCGTCCGCCGGTGTCCACACCCGTGGGAGTGCCGTGAGAAGGGCGGCGGCGAACCGCCACCATGCGCCCGGCCGGGCTCGCTCGGATGGACAGGCGGTAACAGGACGTGGGCCGCTCGCGATTGAGGGAGGGGAATCATGTCGACGAGGGGGAGCTGTGTATGAGCCTGGCGGTCGGAAGCGTCGGCGCCTGGCTGGTCCAAGCCTTCCCCGACATCTCCAGCAATCTGATCGCGGCGGCGATCGGCGGCGTGCTGGTCTGGTCGGCGACGAATGCGAGACGACGCCTCAAGCTGGTTCGCGCGCGCAGGTTCTGGCGGGCGCTGGGTGGCCGTCACCCGCTCATCGTCCTGGGAGCGCATGACTTCGGATCGCAGCGGCGGTGGGCCAGAGCCGGCGTGGTGGGCATGGGCGACATCGGGGCCCTCGTGGAAATCGAAGCACAGCTCCGCAAGCTGGGCTTTGCAGGGAAGATCGCCGAGTCGAAGCAGTTGTCGCCACGGGAGCTGAGTTCGGACCTCGTCCTGATCGGCGGGCCGGTGGCCAATGCCGTGACGAGAACGATGATGACGAAGCTGCGCGGCACGATCTCCTACGATTTCGCCGAAGATCCGGAGCACGAGGCAGCCGTGGTGCACGACCTGAGATCCGGTCGGTTACTGACACCGCAGTACGACGAGCCGGGCTACCCGGTCAGCGACCACGCCTTGATCATCCGGACGCCGAACCCCCTCGCGCCGGACACGGCGGAACTCGTCATCGTGGCAGGATGCTTCGAACACGGCACCGAGGCCGCGGCAGAGAAGCTCGGAGACCGGAAGTTCCTCCGCAGACTCAAGAGAATGAAGCACTTCGAGGCGCTCGTCGAGACCACCGTCGTGAACGGTGCCCACTACAACACCAAGCTCGTCGAAACCCGGCGCATACCGGCAGGCTGACATCCGGACCTCCGAAAGCTCCGGCGTCGAACCGGTCAGCGTTGCGGAGCTGCCGGGTGGCGCCGCTACCCGCCCAGTGTGACGTGGAAGATCTTCTCGTTGCTGTTGTCGGGAACACTGTCTTTGTCGCCGTTGTTGGTGGTCGTCAGCCACAGCCCGCCGCCGGGCGCGGGTTCCACCGTGCGCAGCCGCCCGTAGGTGCCGTTGAAGTACGCCTGGACATCGGTCAGGTCGCTGCCGCTGATCACTTCGCGGTACATCCGGGTCCCGCGTTCGCAGGCGACGTAGAGCACGTCGCGGACGATGGCGATGCCGGAGCAGGAACCGTCCGCCGTGGGGTACGTCCGCTTCGGCGCGATGAAGCCCGCGGTGCCGCAGGTTCCGGAGGTGCCTTCACACGCCGGCCAGCCGTAGTTGCCGCCCTTGGTGATCAGGTTGGTCTCGTCCATGATCCCGTCGCCGAACTCCTGTTCCCACAACCGGCCCTGGGAATCGAACGCGAGTCCCTGCGGGTTGCGGTGGCCGTAGCTCCACACGTAGGTGCCGAAAGGATTGTCCGAAGGCACGCTGCCGTCCGGGTTCAGCCGCAGGACCTTGCCGTTGAGGCTCGCCTTGTTCTGCGCGTTGTCGCCGTTCTGGGCGTCGCCGGTGGTGGCGTAGAGCTTGCCGTCCGGCCCGAAGCGCAGCCGGCCGCCGTTGTGGTACTTGTTGCGCAGCAACCCGCTGACCAGTACCTGTTCCGTGGTCGTGCCGAGCTGGTCGTCCTCCAGCTTGATCCGCACGATCCGGTTGTCGGACGGGGAAGTGTGCATCAGGTAGAGCCAGTGGTCACCGGCGAACCCGGGCGAGACGGCCAGGCCGAGCAGGCCGCCCTCACCGTCGGTGTTGTCCACGCCGGGGACCGTGCCGACGGTGGTCTTGGCCCCGGTGGCCGGGTTCAGGTGGACGATGTCATGGGCGTCGCGCCGGGTGTAGAGGATCGTGCCGTCCGGCAGCGTCACCAGGCCCCACGGGATGTCGGTGTCGGTGGCGATCTGCGTCACCGCGCACACGGAGTCGCCGCAGGCCGCGCCGGTGGTCACGGTCGTGGTCGCGCTGGGCGGCGAGACGTTCGCCTGCGCGTCCCGCGCCACGACGTAATACTGGTAGCTCGTGTTCGCCGCCAAGCCACTGTCGACGAAGGTGGTCGCGGGTGGTGCGGTGGCCGTCCCGGTGACGGCACCGACCTTGGCGCCACCACGGTAGACGTCGTAAGCGCGGACGCCGATGTTGTCCGTGGCCGCGGCCCAGTCCAGGGTCACCGTCGTGCCGGATGCGGCGCCGGTCAGCTTCGTGGGCGCGCTCGGCGCCTGGTCGTCCGGCTGGCACTGCGGGGGCGTGATCGAGACCGTGGTACTGGCCTGGGAGACGTTCCCCGCGGCGTCACGCGCGTTGACGTAGAGGCCCCAGGTCGCGCCGCCGACCACGGTGAGGCTCGTCGACAGGGTGCTCCCGCTCACCGACTTCATCGACTGGCCGTCGTGGTAGACGTCGTAGAACGCCACGCCCACGTTGTCGGTGGACGCGTTCCACGCGAAGGTGACGGCGTCGCAGACCAGGTCGCTCACCCGGGGGTTTCCCGGCACGCTCGGGGGCTGGGTGTCGCCGAGGGACGTCCGCCACTTCTGGTTGGCTCCCCCGTTGCAGGTCGACAACCCGACCAGGGTGCTGTTGGCGGTGCCCGCCCCGGTGACGTCCAGGCAGAGGCCCGACTGCACACCGGTGATGGTGCCGTCGGTGCCGATCCGCCACTTCTGGTTGGCACCGCCGTGGCAGGGGTAGATCTGGGCGTCGGCCGGGGACGTGGTGCTCGCGCCGGCGACGTCCAGGCACATCGCGGCGTCGTACACCCGCAGCTCACCCGCCGCCGTGAACGTCCACGCCTGGTTGGCTTGGCCGTTGCAGTCGTAGATGTTGACGCGCGTCTTCGACGCGGTGCTGTTGCCGACGACGTCGAGGCACCGCCCGGAGGCCACGCCCGTCACCGTGGATCCGGTGGCCGCCGCGGCGGCAGCGGGCACGACCGCCGTCACCGCGGCGACGGCGGCGATCACCGCGGTCAGCACACGGAGGCGCAACCGCCGGCGGGAGCTCGAGGGGAACATTCTCGTGACCTTTCGCTGTGGGGCCGGCTTCACGCGTCGAAGCGGAAGTACACGGTGCGGTGGTAGTCGCCGGTGGCGGCGTTCGGGCGGCTCTCCGGGCCCAGCGCCGCGACGCCGTGGAACTTGGTGCCGATCGGCGCGATGCCGTCGAGGAGGGAGATGCCGCCGGCTGGGTAGGTCACCACGGCGTTCTGCGGGTCGGGGCCCACCTTCGGGGTGAACAACCGCAGGTACAGGCCCTCTTCCGCGGCGACCATCGTGATCGCGCCCTCGGTGGTGTCCAGCACGGCCCAGCAGGTCCGGCCGTGGTAGCCCTTGAACTCGGGGTAGGCGAATCCGCTCGCCCCGGTCGCGGTGTCGTTGTACGGCTTGTGCCAGACGTCCGGCTGCACACCGCGCAGCCGGTTCTTGTAGACGCGGTACGGCCCGTCCCCGAGCCAGGTCAGGCCTCGCACGCCGGCCTCGGGGTAGTCGAAGTTCACGCCGAGGTGGTCGTGGTCGCCGGTGGCGCGGTAGCGGTACTCCAGCCGCAGCCAGCCGTTGGCGTCCAGCCGCCAGCGCACGGACGTCAGGTCGCCGCTGTAGTCCGCCTGCACGACCCAGCCGGTGCCGTCGCGGAAGTGGCTGAACCCGGTCAGGGTGGCCGTACCTCCGGCCGGGGCGGGTCCGTTGGCCAGCGACACCGGCGAGCTGCCGCGGCGCACGCCGGTCAGCCGCCCGCCGGCCTTGCTGAT